>NZ_JBHSKS010000011.1:0-148292 GCF_042657405.1 Algoriphagus aquatilis | reverse complement strand
TGGCTTACCTGACCGAAGCGCATCTCCGGCCTGCTTGGCGAAAGCCTTGAAATCAAACTCTTCTTTGTCTTCTTTCATAGTCAAAATTTAATGGTTTAAATTTTGACACAGTTATTTGAACAGTCTCGAACATGACAACTGGATAATGCGAAGCAAACAACTTGATAACCTGACAACCTTGATAACCCGAAAACCTGGACAACCTCGACAACGCGACAACGCGAAGCAGACATCTCCCAAAAACCCATCACCCGATTTTCAATTCCTATTCCCATTCGTTTAACTTTACCCTCCTAATTTTTACCACCCATGACTCACCTCGAAGCCGCTGCCCGTATCGCCCAACTGACCAAAGAGATCAATCATCACAACCATCTTTACTATCAGGAAAGTAGAATCGAGATCTCGGATTTTGAGTTTGATCGATTGCTGGAAGAGCTGGTAAAACTGGAAAGGGAATTTCCTGATTTGCTCAAAAGCGACAGTCCAAGCCAGCGGGTGGGTGGTACGATCACCAAGGAATTTCAGACCGTAGAGCATGAATACCGCATGCTTTCGCTCGGAAACACCTACACGATCGAAGAGCTGAGAGCATTTGACGAGCGGGTGGTCAAAGGCCTTGGGCGCTCAGACTATGAGTATTTCTGCGAAATGAAATTTGATGGGGTGGCGATCTCTCTGGTGTATGAAAACGGCCAACTCGTGCGTGCCGTCACCCGAGGAGATGGCAACAAAGGCGATGACGTGACTGCGAATGTAAAAACCATTCGAAACATCCCTTTAAGCATCAAGGCAGCAAATGTTCCGACAAAATTTGAAGTGCGGGGAGAGATATTTTTACCTATCAAGGAATTTGAAAAAATCAACGCGGAGAAGGAAGCCAAAGGAGAAGCGCCCATGGCCAATCCGAGAAACGCTGCCTCCGGAACGCTAAAAATGCAGGACAGCAGTGTGGTGGCCAAGCGAAGACTCAACTGCTATTTCTACCAACTTCTGGGTGAAAATATCGGCGTGACCAAACACGATGAAGCGATCCACCTGATCGAAAGCTGGGGCTTCAACGTCTCCCCGACCTACAAGAAAGCTACCACCATCGATGAGGTATTGGACTACATCGAAGATTGGCGAGAAAAGCGATACCTCCTTCCTCTTGACACCGATGGCGTGGTGCTCAAAATCAACGATTACGATCAGCGGGAAGAACTGGGATTTACCGCGAAAACTCCACGCTGGGCCATCGCTTATAAATACAAAGCTGAAAGTGCAGAGACCGAATTGCTCTCCATTACTTATCAGGTGGGCCGAACAGGCGCGATTACTCCTGTAGCTAACCTTGCCCCCGTCCAATTAGCCGGAACAACCGTGAAGCGTGCTTCCCTCCACAATGCCAATGAAATCGAGCGACTGGATATCCATGAGAGGGATTTTGTCTATGTGGAAAAAGGAGGGGAAATCATCCCCAAAATCACCGCAGTCAATCCCGTACGAAGAAAAGCTGGAGCTCCTCCCATTCACTACATCACCACATGTCCAGAATGTGGTACAGGTCTAGTCCGAAAAGAAGGTGAAGCCAAGCACTACTGCCCCAATGCGGTGGGCTGTCCTCCTCAGGTATTGGGAAGGATCGAGCACTTTGTGAGCAAAAGAGCCATGGATATCGATTCCCTAGGTACCGAGCGAATCCGAGCGCTGATCGATCAGGGATTTATCAGCAGCTATGCCGATATCTATGACCTTGACAACAAGCAGCAAGAACTTCTAGGCTTGGAAATGAGCCAAGATCAATACGAGCGAGAGGTTTCTGGCTTACTTTACATTTCACTGGAAAAAGCGCTTTTTGCCCTCACAGAAGGCATTTCCTACAAGCAAATCCAAGATTTTCTTTTAGAAAACAACCACCTTCCGCTTCGCGATCGTCTACGGGCGTTTCAGGTACAGATCAGATCTTGGAAGAAAAAAGTCCCTGCCAACGTGGGTATGGTCGATTTTCTTCTTCAAAACCTAGACTCCCATCAGGACCTGATGAAAGTGGAAGATTATGTACCTGTAGCCGTAGTGTTGGAGATCTTTTTGGGGAGACGAGTGGAGTTTGACCGTATTCTCGAGGCAAGCAAAAAGCACGGAACTGTCCATACCATTTTGCTTGACCTACAGCTTACCCTTCCGGATGAAATCAACGAGCGTATCAAAAAACTCAAAGCCAACACCTTCCAAGAAGGCGTCATTTCCAACATGATGGAGGGGATTTTCAAATCCAAAGAGCAGCATTTTGAAAAAGTGCTTTTCGCTATTGGCATTCGAAACATCGGAGAAAATACGGCCGTGCTTTTGGCTAAGCATTTTGGCAGCATCGAAAAGCTGCAAGAAGCTACCACTGAGGAACTGCTTGAAATCAACGGAGTGGGCGAAACGCTTGTGCACAGCATCCGGGAGTTTTTTGCCCAGCCGGAAAATCTCGAACACATCGCTCGCCTGAAGGCACAAGGCCTCAAATTTGAGATGGAAGAACGAGAATTGACTCAACTCGGAAATGCATTGGCCGGCAAGCGAATCCTGGCCTCAGGCAAACTTCAGAACTTCAAGCGGGATGAGATCGTGGATTTTGTGCAAGCCCATGGAGGACAATACATTTCCTCCGTTTCCAAAAACCTCGACTTCATCATCGAAGGCGAAGAAATGGGCCCAAGTAAAAAGGAAAAAGCGCAAAAGCTGGGAGTACCACTGATTTCGGAAGAGGAGTTTTTGAGGCTGGTGAACGGGTATGAAAAGACATAAGTAACTAGATATAAGTCTCTAGACTTAAACCCAACTCTAGCTTTTCCAAAGTTTGGAACCTTGGAAAAGTTTTCAGATTACAGATGAAATGAATAGGAGATAAAGTTTGAAAGTAATTTGCCTCAGGGAAAAAGAAAGTCTAAATCGGGAAATCAACTAGTTATACCCGGCTGACCAACACCTTATCAATCCGCTGACCATCCTTATCTACGACCTCGAGCTTCAGGTTCTGGACGGTCACGGAGTCTCCTACATTGGGAATGTAGGCGCTTTTGGAAAGGATAAGACCTGCCAGCGTGGTAAAGCTTTTGTTTTTGTAAGAAATCTCCAGATCAAAGTATTTTTCAAAATCGATGATCGAATACTGTCCATCTACCAACCACGAATCCTCGTCTCGCTGTACGATCTGATACTCATTTTGATCGAGTTCGGTAGAATCACCCACCAACGCATCTACCACATCGTCCATGGTTACAATCCCCACCGTGACCCCATACTCATCAATCACCAATCCATAGTGTAATCTTTGGGCTTTAAACAGTTCCAAGGCCTGATAGGCAAACATGCTTTCGTTGAGAAAAAGTGGAGTCTTGGCGATTTTCTTCAGGTCAAATCCCTCCTGAAGCCGCGCATCAAACAAGTCCTTGACCAATACTATCCCCACAATATCATCCAAGTCACCATCCTTGCAAAGGGGATAGGCGGAGTGCTTTTCTTCGCTGATTTTTTGTCTGACAATCTCCTCTGTATCCATGACATCAAAAAAGACCAATTCGCTACGGTGCGTGAGCAAGGTGTTGATTCTTCGATCCCCCAATTCAAAAACCCGCTCCACTATATCCTGCTCGATGTCCATGATCTCACCACCTTCCGCACTTTCCTTGATCAATGCTTTGAGCTCTTCTTCTGATATTTTACTGTCTGACGTTCGCTTGATGCCAAACAGCCATAGTAAAAAGTCATTGGAAACGGTCAACAGCCAAACAAAGGGACTGGTCAGCCTGGAAAGCATCATCATTGGCTTGGATACAATCAGCGCGATGGATTCAGGAAAAGTCATCCCTACTCTTTTCGGAAACAATTCACCCAACACAATGGAGAGATACGTGATCAACAGTACAACCAAGCCGACTGCCAGTGTTTTAGAATAAGGAGCCAAAATAGGAATGGTCTGGATAAAAGCATCCAGGTCGTCGGTGAGATTCTCCCCACCGTAAACACCAAGCATCACTCCAATCAGGGTGATTCCAATCTGAACGGTAGAGAGGAGTTTGGTCGGGTTTTCCGAGAGTTCCAAAGCTGCCTTGGCACCAGATTTTCCTTGTTTTTTGAAGTTTTCGAGTTTGAACTTCCGGGAAGACACCAAGGAAAGTTCAGACATGGCAAACACACCATTGAGAAGCACAAGGAGCAGGATAATCAGAAGTTCCACAGAAAGAAGTTGAATCGATGAGTTTCGAATTTAGCTTAAATTCAGAACATAAAAGGGGCGAAGATTAAAAGTGGGATAGGAAGGAGAATTGAAAGTTCAAAAGTTTTGGTCAGCTCCGATGGTTGAAACCACCTCCATCCAAAAGAGACGATTTTTAGAAGAAATATTTCTATTCTGGATTTAGTTTTCGTTCAAAAAATTCATTTCTTGTATTACTAAGTGAAAAAAGGCGAAAGGAACCCTGATCGCCTATCATTTGGCAAAAAAATCTATGACCTTTTCCAACTTCTCTTTTTTAGAATCCGAATTTCCCATCCTATTCAATATTGGGCAGTCGGCAGAATTCCATCTTTTTCAGGATGCGGTCACCTGTATCTTCAAAATCCGTCAATTCGGAGAGCGGGTAAAAGTCAAAGGAATAAATCAATTACCTGAAAAAATCGAATCCCAATACCAAAGTTTAAAATCCAAGATTGATCAATTGCCACAGACTGTGTTGGCGAAGGCATTTCGTGGGGAGTTGGTAGGACAGGAAGTGAGGGAGTATGTGAGGGAGTTAGAGGAATTGGGGATGGTGGCGGAGGGGGTGGGGATTTATAATAAACTCAATTAGAAATATTGCGATTATTAATTTAGAGTTGAAATCAGACTTGCCTATTCTCGAATTAGATTTAGAAAATCTATTGAATCAAATTGAGTCCAAAAAAACACTTAGGTCTGGTGAAATAGATAAAGAGATCAAAGCCCTATTTAACAGACATTTTTCCAGCTCTGAGACATTTCTTGAAGATTATTATTATCAATATAAAAATTCATCATTTGCTTTCGTTTGGTACGAAGGTATGCTTGAATCAGAAGAAGATAGACTAAGAGAGGAAGAATCAAGTAAATTTACCAAATGTGAATTTATCCGACATTTTTTATCCCTAGCACCTCATGTTAATTATTTCATAGGAGAAAAATCTACATACCGAAATAAGCCCGAGAGTTTTAGTAATCTAGCATTCTATTTTCTCTCAAAATTGTCAGAAATAGAATCTGAAGACTATTTTCATTATGATTGGATTCTATTTGCTGAAGGAATTCAGATAGGAAATAAACTAAAGGAGGATTTAAAAAAGTATTTAATTGAAAAAGAGTTTGTTGAACAGGATTTACACCAGGATCTCCGTATATCCTACAAAGGGAGATTATTTATCGAAGAAAAAATGTTGAGCCATGGCTAAAATTGTTTATCTAATTGGAGCAGGAGCTAGTGCACATGCATTGCCAATAGTTTACAAAATTCCAGAGAAATTAGAAGAAGTCATAAATGATCTTGATAAAATAAAGATTCTAACTGGAATATCGGAAAATGATTTAGAAAAGATTGATTATGCAGTAAATGATCTAGTTTGGCTAAAAAATGAGTCATCAAAACACGCAAGTATCGATACTTTTGCTAAAAAGTTGTATGTAAAGAAAAAAATTGAAGACCTTAGAAGGTTGAAATCTTCAACAGGGCTTTTCTTTTCTATACTTCAAGTAAAATATAAAGTTGATCCACGTTATGATCAATTTATTGCATCGATTATTGGGGACTCAGTTAGAGATTTACCAAAGGAAATATGTGTTATTAGTTGGAACTATGACAATCAATTTGAATTGGCATTTAAAGAATATTCTGAAAATTATGACTGCGAAGTTCAAGAGGCATTTTTAGGGATGATCCATAAAAATCATTTAAATAACTTAGAGAAAGATAAATTCAATATTTTTAAAATAAATGGTACGAGCGGATGCTTTACTTATGGGGATGGCTCGAAAAACAACTTACTAAAGCGTTTGGATCAAAAATATGATAATAATTTTCTAAAAAGGTCTGTTGATAATTATATAGAGATATGTCATAGTCTTGAATATCCTAACTTCAAGCCATTGATGTCTTTTGCTTGGGAACGTAATAATTCCTTTGATGCTTTAATAACACAACTTAAAAGTGTGATTTCTGAGTGTCAAACACTAGTAATTATTGGCTATTCTATTCCCTTTTTCAATAGAAAAATTGATAAAGAAATTCTTGATACAATGGAAAATCTAAGGACAATTTACATCCAAGACATGTTTCCAGATACTATCAAACAAAGATTATTTCAGCTAATTCCAATATCTGAGCAAAAAAGTATAAGGGTGGAATACTCAAATGACCTAAATCAATTTCTCATCCCTTATGAGCTTTAGTAATTCCAATTTTGAAAAAAGCCAGTTCCTTGTTTTGATTCTTAAGAATCAGCACCCCTCAAGTAATTATTTCAGCACTTACCTTCAATTCATTCAAAATAGGAGTCAGCAGATCTTCTGTTTCAGTTTCGATGCTGATGATCAGACTGTAACGGACGGATTGGGTATAACGCTTATGTATGGGTCGGTTTTTCCACCAGCCTCCGGTCGGAATGATGGCCAGTTCATTTTTTGTTGCCAGATCAGCTGCATTTCCTTTCCACAAATCCCGATGGATTGAACCTTTATCTCTAATCTTTTGTCCAAGAACCCATCTTTCTCTTCCTTCAGTTTGGTACTCTCCTTCTAATGCTTCTCTAGCTTCCCTGTTTATTCGAGCTAAAAATGCCTCGGAGGACTCATTGGTGTCTTTTAGTTTGAATCGAAGTCCATGTGAGGCATAGTTACTGGCTTTGGCATATCTTTTATTTCCCGGATTGGGCTCGACAAAATAGGAAAGTGTGACAGTAAGTTTGATTGCTGAATTACCCATTTCCAATAATAATTCTTGGGGCCAAGGCAGTGTGAAAATGTGGCATTCATTGGCTTGAACCCGTCCATCTGCAAACACATATGGAGTCAAATGCTCCTGAACAATTAAGGAAACCGAGTTCTGCATGGTATAAATTGCCGACGGCAAAAACGGAACTCCATAACCCACACTTCGCAGCAATTTAATTTTCTCTTCCCTTGATAGGTCTTCAATATTCCTACCTCTAAGCATCTGATCAGTCCATTGCGCCGAATGAACCATAAGGGCTCTTATAGTTTCTGGCCAATAATCTGGGTAGATATCTAATACAGCTGCACAAAACTTTGCTGCGAATGCCGTGGCCGCGGAAGTTTCACCGAAAGCTGTAAATGGAGACCTGGCAAGACCGCCCTTTGAAATACTCAGAGGAAATAAGGAGTCTGGGTCACACAATGCATTATTCCACACTGCTGCATTTCCTCCTTCAAAAACCACTTCAGGTTTAATTGCCCATTCCTTATCCCAGGAGTCACTGGTTGTACTTGAAGGAGCTAAATCACCTCTCTCAGCCAATAATGTTGCACTTGGATATTTTGTATAATCAATTCGATCTTTAAGCGTAAAGGCCCCCACAGATACGGCATTAAAAGCCTGTGCAGGTGTATGGATAGAGTAATCAAAATTAGAAAGGGGATACTCAAGCCAGCGGAAATTGGGAATATTTCCTCCTGAAACGAGAATTAGGCGTTTCCAATTTTCTTCTCCAAAAGCCAATTTATCGACAGCAGCTGACCAAGAACTTGGTTTTCCTAAATGGGAATCACCATCTGCGGTTATAGCCATGCTAAATATTCTCTGAGAAGATGAATTTGAGGCCTCTGCTCTTGCAATGGCTTCTTCGGTGATTGGTCCATAAAAATCCGGATCTGTTGGGTGCGCTGCGTGAATGATTTTCACACTCTCCAATCGATGAAATATTCTGATCTGTTCTCGACTTAACAGAGCTTCTGACAAGTCTCCAAAAAAGATTATTCCTGTCATGGGTGTTCCATGACCTGGACCTGCCCAACTGTCATCAGTACCCCAAGATGGGTCGACAGTATCCAGTGAAATAATTGAGTTTAAATTTGAAAGGAGTGGATGGTTTTCATTGATTCCGGCATCCAATAAACAAACTGAAATTTGGGGATCTTCCTGAATACTTAACCTTTTTGCCAAATCAGATATCCAAGAACGTTGCTCTGTTATATCCATTGCAGTAAAAGAATCAGCAATTTCTACCGGCTTTCTCAATTCATCAAGATACTGGGAGTAGAGTAGAGAAGCCGAAAGTTGTCTGGAACTACCTTTTACCAAAATGACCAGGTGCTCAGGAAAAATCAAAACTCTTGAGGATACCTGAACCCTTACTGCTTCCAGCATTTCATTAATTTCCGTGAATACTGATTCTGAGGAGTTATTGGTAATATCTAACCAAACTTCCCACCAGACCTCTTCATTCGGTTGAGGAAAAGGGAACTCAGGTTCTTGCCAAAAGGCTTTTAAAGTTGAATGGTGGATTGATTCGATATTTGATAAAAGACTAGCATTCTTGGGATTTCCTTTGCTGGTATTTTTTTCAGGCTGCGAATAGGCTTCTACTTTTGCTAGAAATTCTTTGACTCCTTTCTTAGAGAGAAATATCGAGCTTATAGTTTTTCTGCTACCTTCTTCCCCTATTTCCTTTATGTTTGCGATTCTAACTTCACCTGCTTTGCCTTCAAATTTAGATAAGTCCAAATCAAACCCGGCAAAGGTTTCCAATTGGACGTAAACAAAGTCACCGGGTTCTCCTTCCCAAAATTCAAGAAAAGCTGAATTAAACTCATCATTTAGCTTTCTACCATGAATGCCCTGATCCACATTTTTGTTTGTGTTAAATCTTCCTGAACCATGTGGGGTAAAACTTAAGGACCTTGCTTTATTCTCAAAAAAAATATGTTTAAAAAAACTCATTCAATATTAGTTTAATAGTCCTTTTTTCTAGCCTTTATATAGGCAATAACTTTTTTTTCCTGAATCTCTGTTTCTCCATATAGAAGGGAATCCTTCCAGATGTCTTCACAAATTTTGTGTATCTCGGCATGACTGAGCCCAAGCGATAATTCAGAAATTCTCTTAAAATCTATATTGTAACCAATTCCGATTTCAGCAAATTTGGATTCAAAAACTTTTTCAATTTGATCTGAAGTTGGATTCTCGTAGGTAATAATATCATCAAATCTCCTGAATAATGCTGAATCCAGGCTTCCTGGCAAATTCGTTGCGGCAATTATCAAGCTATTGGACCTATCTTTCTCGATCTGCAATAAGAAGGTATTCAACACTCGCTTTATTTCACCAACATCCTGAGAATAAGATCGTGTACTGCCTATACTATCAAACTCGTCAAATAGGTAAACAGCCCTAAAATCCATCATTGCATCAAAAATCAATCGAAGTTTTGCAATGGATTCACCGAGGTATCGACTTATTAACCCGTCAAGTCGGATGACGAAAAGAGGCAGTCCAAGTTCACCCGCTAAAGCATGGGCAGTCATTGTTTTACCAGAGCCCGGAGGCCCTACTAAAAGCAACTTCCTTCTAGGCTGAAGATTGTAGCTTAGAAGTTTATCCAAATGTCTCTGTTCATGAATCACCTTCATCAGAGAATCTTTCACAGCTTCTGAAAGAACCATGTCTTTCAATTTTATTTGTGGACTGACTAGCTCAAGCAAGTCATTAAGCTCCTTCTGAGCTGCATTGACTGGCAGCCGTTTAACAACTGATTTGGAAGATTTGCTTTTGTCAATAAGCTTCTTTAGTTCTTCGGCTAATTCAATATGCCCTTTTCTAGCCTCTGAAGCAGCTATTTGCATAGCAGTAGCATAGAAGCGAGATTCATCACCCTCCCCAAAAGATTTAATCAAGGACTTTATTTGTTCCGCTGCTGCCATTTTTTAAAAGTCAAAACAATTACAATCAATACCAAAGCAAATTAATTCAATATGTTTCAAGCCACCATGTAAAACAGGAAATCTTTTACAGAAGGCTTACGGGAGTTGACAAATATACTAATTTAAACACCATTTGTCAATTCAAATCCTTAAGTTTGAAAATCGAATAATCTAGAGCTCAATTAGCATACCAATGAAGAATTTCTCAAGCCGCCTCAAATCAGCCCGCCTGATGAATGGACTTTCCCTACAGGGCTTAGCTGATAAAATTGATAATCGGATCACCAAGCAGTCCCTAAGCAAGTACGAGTTGGGACAGGTTGTCCCCGATAGTGAAATGATTGGAATTCTATCCGAAGCATTGGGAGTACGACCGGATTACTTTTTCTCCGATCAGGTACTGGAGTTTGGAACTATCGAGTTCCGAAAGCTGGAAACCTATCCGGCAAAAGAGCGAACCCGAATCGTAGAGATTGCCAAAGACGAATTGGGTAGATACCTGGAACTCGAGCAGATTCTGGGAATTGAGACTCGGTTTGAAAATCCCATCTCCCATATATCCATTAGTTCTCAGCAGGACATAGAAGAAGCATCACAGACTTTACGAAACCATTGGGGATTGGGTACCGGACCACTTTCCAACGTGATAGAGCTTTTGGAAGATCACCATGTGAAGGTGTTGGAAATTGAATCCACCGAGGAATTTGACGGCTTTAGTACTTGGGTAAATGGTAAAAACATTCCCTTGATTGTACTCAATAAGGCCAAACTGAAGGATGTACCCGACCGGAAGCGATTTACTGCTTTGCATGAGTTGGCGCATTTGCTCTTGGAAGTAAATCATCATCCTGAAAAAGAGAAGGAGAAGTTTTGCCATGCCTTTGCGACCGCGATGCTGATTCCCGAAGAACGCCTTAGAACCGAGTTGGGAGGCAAGCGCACCAAGCTTTCTTTCCATGAATTGGCCGCCATCAAGCAGCAGTATGGGATTTCCATGCAGGCCTTGGTTTATCGTGCGAAAAATCTCGGATTGATCTCCGACAACTACTTCAGGCAGTTTTATGCCGTATTTAATCAATTGGGCTATCGGAAAAATGAACCCGTAGCCTATGAAGGGTCAGAGCATTCAAACCGCTTTTCCCAATTGCTTTTCCGAGCATTGGCGGAGGATTTTATCTCCATGAGCAAGGCAGCGGCGCTAAAGAATCAGAAACTAGCGGAATTCAGAAAGGAAAACATGGTGATTTGATGCGAGTAGCGGTTACTGATGCCTGTATTTTTATAGACCTGATCGAGCTGGAAATGATCACTTCGTTTTTCCAGCTCGATCTTGAACTGCACACGACCGTGGCCGTAATCAATGAACTCTATCCGGAACAAAAGCAAATTTTGGACGCCTACCAATCCGTCGGTAAACTTCATGTACACAATCTCAGGGACGATGATTTTCAGGAAATGAGGCAGATTGCTTTTCCCCGAGGACTTTCACAGGAAGACCGCTCTGTACTCTTTTTGGCCAAGAAACTTGGGGATGCTATTGTCATCAGCAGTGACAAGTTGGTGCGTGACTTTGCTGCCAAACTAGACCTCCCCTATCATGGGATTTTTTGGATTTTGGATCAATCAGTGACCAAGAATCTGATTTCAAAAGCAAAAGCCCTCCATATTCTTTCCGAAATGCCAAAAGTTAACTCGATGTATCAAGGGGCGAATATGAAAAGGGAAATCGAAAAGAGGCTTTTAAACTGGCCTAAGAAAGATGTGTGATCTAGGTTTACACGGCTTGCTTAAAGAATCTCTGAATTAACAAATCTCAAGTCCCCTCTCTCCTTATCACCCATTCTCACCAACCAAAACCCACTTTAAACGCACTAAACCCGTTTTTTTCTATAAATGGAAGTCAAAACCAATTCAAGACTGTATCTTTGCAGCCCTAACAAACCTAAAACCATGAACGCATTCAAAGGCACCGGAGTCGCATTGATTACTCCTTTTCATGACGATCACCGCATTGACTTTGACAGTCTCAAGCGCCTGATCGATCATGTTGTTTCTGGCGGGGTAGATTACCTGGTGGTCCTCGGTACTACAGGTGAATCAGCTACTTTGACCTCCGCAGAGAAGAAACAAGTGCTCAAAGCATGCTTGGAATACAATGACGGACGGGTACCTGTGATGCTTGGTATCGGCGGAAACAATACCCAAGCGGTATTGGATGAGATCGAATCAACTGATTTTTATGGAGTGGCGGCCGTGCTTTCTGTAAGTCCTTACTATAATAAGCCGAGCCAGGCAGGTATCATTGCTCATTACACTGCGGTGGCTGACGCATCTCCAGCGCCTGTGGTTTTATATAATATCCCCGGACGCACCATGTCCAACATGACCGCTGCCACGACATTGACTCTTTCTCACCATCCCAATATCATCGGTATGAAAGAAGCAAGTGGCAACTTGGAGCAATGCATGCAAATCGCGGCCGCGATGCCCAAAGACTTTTTGCTCCTTTCTGGGGATGACTTGCTGACCAAAGCCCTGATGAGCATTGGAGGCAGCGGGGTCATATCCGTCTTGGCCAATGCCCTCCCGCAGACGTTCAAAAACCTCACCCATGGCGATCATCTGTCGGCACTTGAAGCGACCTTTTCACTCCTCGGGCTCAACTCACTGATGTATGTGGAAGGAAATCCGGTAGGAATCAAAAACCTACTCTTCCATCAGGGGATAATCAACAGTGACCAAGTGAGACTCCCAATGCTACGAGCCAGCTTGGAACTCAGCAATCAGATCAAGTCTGCCTATCTAAAGTAAGGCTGATGAATCCGCTCTCCATTTCCCAACTCACCGAGCAGATTAAGCTCGTGCTGGAAAATGAACTCCAGCCAGTGTATTGGGTAGTGGGTGAATTGGCGGATTTCAGACAGGCGCCTCAGGGACATGTCTATTTTGAATTGGTCGAAAAGCAAGGCAACCAGGTGCTTGCAAAAATTCGCTCCAACCTCTGGCAGTTTACCTACCGGTCAGTTGCCGCTAAATTTGAATCCGTCACCGGCACTTCGCTGAAGAATGGGATGAAAGTATTGGCCCAAGTGTCGGTCAGTTACCACCCCGTCTTTGGATTGAGTGTCAATGTAAAGGACATCGATCCTTCTTTTTCCTTGGGTGAAAGAGCAAGAGTCAGACAGGAAACGATAGACCGCTTGACCCGTGAAGGGTTGATCCGACTCAATGGCCAACTTCACTTGCCTAGAGTCATTCAGCGGATTGCGGTCATTTCCAGTGCCACTGCGGCTGGTTATGGAGACTTTGTCAATCAACTCGAAAACAATCCCTACGGCTACAGGGTCTATCACCGCCTTTTCAACTCCCTGATGCAGGGAAACGAAGCGGTAAACAGTCTAATTGCTGCTTTAGAAAGTGTAGAATCAGAAAATACCAGAAGTTCATTTGATGCAGTAGTCATCATCCGGGGCGGTGGTGCACAGCTGGATTTGGATTGTTTTGACGATTACCGATTGGCTGCACAGATCGCTAAATTTCCACTTCCCATCTTTACCGGCATCGGTCATGAGCGAGACGAGACGATTGCAGACCTTGTCGCCCATACCCGGCTAAAAACACCTACAGCTGTAGCTGAATTTCTCTTGAGTGGATTCCGGGAATTTGAAGAAAATCTTGGCTTAGCGCTACAGCGGATAGATCGAGCCACACGAAGCAGACTGAGAGAAGAGGACCAAAAAATCCAACAGCTCGCGATTAGAGTTCGATCCTTGGCTACGCAAAAAATTTCCTTGGAAAATGAAAAAGTAAACACGTATTTCAAACGGATCGAGCAGTCTTCCAAATCCATCAGCCGATACGCCTTGTTTCAATTGGAAAATCTTGAAAAAAATCTTTCCAAAGCATTTGGTCGGTCTATTAAAAAGGAAGAAGACAAGCTCCTGCACTTGGAAGTAGTCATTAAGCAACTTGATCCCCAAGGACTATTACTAAAGGGGTATAGCCGAACTGAAAGTCAAGGAAAACCTATCCATTTGATCGACTTGAAAGTAGGAGACGAACTCATCACGTATACTTCGGATCAAAAACTCAGCAGCACACTTACAAAAATCGAAAAGAAATGAGCGAAATGACCTATTCCCAAGCCATGTTGCGCCTGGAGACAATTCTGTCCCAGCTCGAAGAAGGCAATAAATCAGTGGATGAACTTTCTGACTTAGTCAAAGAAGCAGCCGAACTGGTCAAATTTTGTAGACTAAAACTGAGAAAAACTGAATCTGACATTCAGGCCGCTTTTGAAGGGGCTTGATTTTTGAAATTCTACAGACCCATTCAGGTCCATGGCATGTTTGTTGTCAAATGAAAATACAACTCAACGAAAAATCCATGAAATCAATTTTCACTCTTCTTTTTATGTTTTTGCTGTTGACATTTGGGTTGGATTCAACTGCCCAAAATTTTTACAAGGAGAGAGTGTCCAGAGATAATGTAGTCACTTTGGGTATGGGACCATCTTTTGGTTACCTCGATAATGGAGGCCAATACAGGGATTACAATTTTGCGGTTAAGCCTACTTTTTCCCTTGCCTTGACCAGAAAACTAAACTCACTAATGGAATTAAGGACCACAGGAGGAGTGCAATGGATCAGTAGCGGTGGCAATCCACCCATCGCTATCAGAGACAAATGGTACTTTTCAAACGCTTCCTTTACTGCGAAAGGTCCAGCTTATTATTTTGACATCCTCCCGAGCTTTTATCTGATTCCGTTTTCCAACCACATGCATCGGTCAAAAGTGAATTTATATGGTGGGGTTGGGCTTGGAGTACTACATGCTGTAACTAAACAAACCAAATCGTTCAGTCCGGAAGAAGAGCCTAAAAAGCAAAACATCACTACGGGTTATGTGCCTGTCAGAGCAGGACTAAGCTTAAAAATCGGCCCTTACTCCGACCTGGCCGGCGAGGGTACCATGCTTTGGACATTCACCGACAACTTGGATGGAAACGTGGGTTCCAACAGATTCGGAGACCATCTTTTTCAGGCACAAATCGTATTTAGACGATATTTCATCCCGAAATCTACCGAATAGCCCTCTTGCTACCGACGTTGAATTTTTAGATGACTTGGAGGAATTTCCTCGGAATAGAAATCAGCATATTTTGGTATATCCCCGGTATTCGGATCAAGAAATAATCCTTGTTGCCCTTTTCGATACACTCCCCTTCCATATCCTGAAGAGGGCCACCCATTACTTTTACTTTTTCTCCAGGTTCGATTTCCGATCCATCGGTTTCAATGGCAACACCGGTAGTTACCACACGTTGAATGGTCTCAATTTCTTCGTCGCGAACCGTGGCATGTTGACCTGAGAAATGGACAAATTTGACGGCTCCGGGTACCTGCAGACACTCCCAAAGTTGGTTCCGATGAGTTTTGACAAATACGTAACCATTAAAAAGTGGACGCTGTACTTTCTTTTTTCGATCCGACCATTGTCTCAATTCCTCAACAATCGGTAAGTAAACATCCAATCCACGTTCCTTCAATCGCTCGGCAACTTTCTTTTCCGAACGCGACGCGGTATACATCACAAACCATTTCAATTCCTGCATCTCACAAAGTTTTTTGGGAAGGCAAATTTAAGAAAAGGGAATGGCTTATCCCTGAAAAAAGGAAAAACCCCCGGAACATTGTCCCGGAGGTTTCGTCAAAAAAAACCACCAACCTTAATCAATCATGCTTTGAGCTTACGAAGTCTCATGTTGAGCTTATCTGCCAACAAATACATGACTGGTACGATCACTAACGTGATGAGCGTAGCAAAGGTTAGCCCAAATATCACTGTCCAAGCCATAGGCCCCCAAAAAGCTGCATTATCTCCGCCCACATAGAACTGCGGATCAAACTCACTTAGTAAGGTGCTAAAATTGATATTCATCCCGATCGCCAATGGAATCAATCCGAGTACTGTAGTAATTGCCGTAAGCAACACCGGTCGAAGACGGGTTTTTCCAGCTTCGATTATACTACCCAGGAGATCGTGAAACTCTAAGTATTCTCCTGGCTTGATGCCTTTTTCTTCTCGTTTTCTAGTTCGAACCAAATCCGTGTAATCAATCAATACAATTGCATTATTCACCACCACGCCAGCAAGTGAAATAATTCCGATACCGGTCATGATGACCACAAAGTCCATGTTGAAAATCACCAATCCTAGGAACACCCCAATCGTACTGAACAGCACGGAAGTCATGATGATGAAAGGACTGATCACGGAGTTAAATTGGGCCACAATGATCAAGAAGATAAGCGATACTGCTATCCCCAAAGCTCTGAGTAGGAAGGCCTGAGATTTAGCCTGCTCTTCTTGTTCTCCGGTGTATTTGACAGTGATTCCCTCAGGGACTTCATAGTTAGCCATCAGATCTTTGATCTGATTGTTGATCTCCGTGGCATTATATCCATCCAGCACGTTGGAGTACATACTTACTGCTTTCTCCAAGTCTTTTCTCTTTACTGATCCATAAGTAGAACCATATTGGATATCTGCCACCGCGGAGATCGGCACTTCTCGTTTATCACCGAATTTGTCTCTAAATCCAATTTTCTTGTTGACCAAGGTATTGATATCGTACCTGGAATTTTCATCCAATCGAAGTTGGATAGGATAATCCTCTTCCCCTTCCTTGTATTTGGAAATCTCCAAACCAAAGAGAGAGGTGCGAAGCTCCGTTGCGATGGTTGAGGTGGAAAGACCAAACCTTCTGGCTTTTTCTCTGTCAATATGGACCACCACTTCAGGACTTCCCAAGGAAAGATCCGTCTTCAATTCTTCGATACCTTGAATATTGTTTGACTCTAGGTAGCTTTTTGTTTCTTCCACAAAAGCAATCAGTTGCTCGTAGTTCTCGCCCACAAACTCAATGTTTACAGGATTTCCTACAGGAGGACCGTTCCTTTGTTTGTTTACAGTAATCAATACCCCGGGATACTTGACCACCAAATCGCGAATAGCCTGCATGGCATCATTGGTATCAATCCCTTGACGAAACATGTAATCCACAAATCCAATGGTGATTTTGGCCTTATGAGGTGTTGCTTGGGTGCTTGGACCTTCCGTAGGATCTCCCGTTCCTTGACCTACCTGAGTGATCACAGATTCAATAATACCTCCGTAAGGTTCGAGAACTTCGATCATTTCATCTTCCATCCCATCTACAAAGGTATTGGTTGCCTCGATGCTTGTCCCGATTGGAAATTCCACAAACACATTCACTAACTGAGGCTGGTTATCAGGGAAAAAGAGAACTTTTGGAGCTCTAATGCCTAGTAATACCAATGAAAAAACCAGGAGCATAAAAGTGCCACCAAAGATGAAATATGGGTTTTTGCCATTTAAAGCAAATCTGAGTGTGGATTCATATGCATTTTCCAATTTAACCAAGAAAACCACCTGAAACCATCTGATCGCACCTCTAAGGAAGTAGATATTGAAGACCGTCAATACAGAAGCTACAATGGAAATTGAACCCATTGAATTCCATCCCACTAAATAGAAAATTACTGCAAGAACCAAGAATATACCTGACACCAAAAGAGATTTTTGCTTTGGCTTATCCTGATTCATGTCTTCAATTTTCATAAACATGGAAGTCATCACGGGATTGATGACCAATGCTACAAAAAGCGAAGATGAGAGTACTATGATCAGCGTGATAGGCAGGTACTTCATAAATTCCCCTACCACATCATCCCAAAACGCGAGCGGGAGAAATGCGGCCAGGGTAGTCGCAGTAGAGGTAATAATTGGCCATGCTACTTCACCCACACCTTCCTTGGCTGCTTGCATCGCAGGCTTACCTTCCTGCATGAGTCGGTAGATATTTTCCACCACCACAATCCCATTGTCCACCAACATACCTAAGGCTAGGATCAAGGAGAACAACACCATCAGGTTGAGGGTAATCCCAAATGAATTAAGAATCAAGAAGGAAATAAACATGGACAAAGGAATAGCCGAACCCACGAAAAGTGCGTTTCGGAATCCCATAAAAAACATCAAAACCAAGACTACCAGGATAATTCCGAAAATGATGGAGTTTTCCAAATCGGCTACTTGTGTGCGGGTTTGCTTACTTTGATCATTGGTAATCGTAATTTCCAAGTCCTTCGGAAAACGGTTAGACTTAGTGGTCTCAATGATGGTTTTGATTTTATCCGCAGCATCCAACAGGTTTTCCCCACTCCGCTTGGTCACATTGATGGTGACTACAGGGAGATTCTTATTTCTGGCATAGGAAGTTCTGTCTTTAAAGGTGTCTTTGATTTGCGCAACATCTCGGAGGTAGACGATTTTCTGCTGATCTGTTTTTACAATGATATTGAGCAGGTCATTTGGATCCGAAAACTCACCATCCACGCGAACAGTCCGCTCAAAATCACCACTTTTGATATTACCCCCTGAAATAGTCAGGTTTTCAGATTGGATGGCTCCGGAGATATCTCCAAAACTCACTCCTACTGCCTCCATTTTATAAGGGTCCACATTGATTTGGATCTCACGCTCTACGGTACCTGCCAAGTCTGCTTTGGAGATTTCCGGCAGTTTCTCGATCGCATCTTCTAAGTATTCACCAAATTTCTTCAACTCCTGCTCGGAATACGGACCGGAGATGTTTACGTTCATGATTGGAAAATCAGAAGTA
Organism: Algoriphagus aquatilis; assembly: GCF_042657405.1. Lineage (NCBI taxonomy): Bacteria > Pseudomonadati > Bacteroidota > Cytophagia > Cytophagales > Cyclobacteriaceae > Algoriphagus > Algoriphagus aquatilis. The sequence continues at coordinate 129,672 of NZ_JBHSKS010000011.1, read as the reverse complement.
TTGACTTCCAGTACATTAGGCTCCTGATCCAAATCAGATGGCAGTTCGCTTTTGGATTTGTCTACCGCATCTTTTACATCCTGAATAGCCTTAGAAATCTCTACTCCTGGAGTAAACTCAATCACGATGGATGAGAAATCCTGCACAGAAGTGGATTTGATATCCTTTACATTGTTCAGGCCTTTGAGTTCTTTTTCAATAGGGCGCGTGATCAGGTTTTCCATATCCACAGGTGAGTTGCCTGGATAAGGTGTCCCTACATACACGGTAGGTATGACGATCTCAGGAAAACTCTCCTTGGGCATGGTCCGGTAGGCACCAAGACCCAATACAGTAATGATGAGCGTCAAAATCACCACCGACGTAGAATTGTCCACACTAAAGCTGGACAAGCCAAATTCCCGGATGGTTTTGGATTTTTGAAAATCTGTCATGGCTTAAAGCTTCGCTACGTTCACACTGAAATTATCACCTACTTCACGGAAACCTTTATCAACAATGGTTTCGGTTCCGGTCAAGCCTTCTACAACTTCTGTCTCATCTGCAAAGGTGTATCCTCGCTTGATGTATTTCTTTTTGGCTATGCCATTTTCTACCGTAAACAAATAGTCACCTCTGTTATCAGCCAAAATCAAATGGGTAGGCACGATGACGCTTTCTTTGTTTTTGTAGTCCTGAATTTTCAAAACTGAAATCATATTGGGCTTTACCTCAGGGATATTTGGCAAGAATACTTCCACCTTGAAGGTTCTGTTGTTTGGATTGATGATCGAACCGATGGCCGAAACCTTGGTCTTCATCGTCTTATTGATAGAAGGGAATGAAACCTCCACAGAATCGCCTTTGGAAAGTACTCCCACGTAGCTTTCGGAGATATCTGCCTCGATAAATAAATCACTCTCTCCCACAAATTGAAACATCGGTGTGCCCGGCTGTACCAGTTCTCCCAAACGCACGCGAACTGTTTCCACGGTTCCGTTAAACGGCGCTTTAACTACCGCTTTGGACAATTGGGTTTTCAGCGATGCCAAACTCTTTTCCAAGCCTTCTTTTCGGTTCTTAGCTTCCAAATACTGGATTTCGGTACCGATCTTCTGCTTCCAAAGTCTCTCTTGCTTCTCAAACACAGTTCGGGCTAGAGAAAGATTGTTTTCCAATTCCTCGATATTTCGTTGAATAGATTCTGCATCAATGGTAGCCAATACTTGACCCTTGCTCACTCGCATACCTTCGATTGCAGGTACATCCAAGATTCTACCTACAGTCTCCGAACTGATGCTTACATTTTTCTTGGAAAGGACCGAACCAGTCACTTCCACGTAATGCGTGAATTCGCCTTTTTTGGCAGCTGCAGTGGTGATCAGGAGAGATTTTTTGTTTGCCGCAGCAAATTCCGGATCTTCCTTAGTAATCTCCTCTTCAAGAGCTTTGATCTGTGTATTGATTTCGGAGAGCTGGGATTTTAGAGCTTCCAACTCAGCTTTTTTGGCATCCAAACCATCTGTAGCACAAGAAGCCACAACAATAGACAGTGCCAGGAGGGGTAAAAGTTTGATAGGTTTCATATGATTGAAATTGTCTTTTTAGCGATCGGTCAAAACCTCATTTTTAATTCAGGCGCTCAGCCCGACGTAGATTCGATTCTTTCCGATTGAAGTTTTTTTTGAAAATGTTGGTTTAGTTAGTCAAATCGGTCTTCAACAGACCCAGGGCTTTTTCAAGGTTTACTTTGGAAATGAGGCCGTCGTACAGCGCGCCGAGGTAATTGATTTCTGCTTCAATCAGTGACGCATCTGCCTCGACCACTTCCAGATTGGAACCGATACCTTCATTGTATTTGATGCGAGCAATCTGATAGACTTCCTCAGCGAGTTTCAAATTCTCTTTCTGCACGTCTAGGATACTCAGGTCATTTTTTAGGTTTGCCTTGGCAGTATAGAGTTCATTTTTGAAGGTTTCTTTGAGAAACATTCGCTGATTTTCCAACTGATTGATCTGAACTCTGTTCTTTTGAATTCGGGCAGCTTTGGCAAATCCATCGAAAATCGGAACACTCATGCTGACCCCGATAAGAGAGCTACCAAACCAATTGTCACTGCTGAATACTGTCCCCCACTCATTTCCTGCACCGCTTCTACGGGCATTGCCTACTAAGTTGATCTTTGGCATATACTGGGCATGATTGTTTTTGAGATCCAGCCCGGTAAGTTCCAATTGTGTGGATATCTGCTGAATCTCAATTCGCTCAGCACCTTCTTCTACAAGCAGTTTTGACAAATCCTCTTCAGTATTCAATTCTTTGAGAGTCTCTGATAAAACCAAATCGTATTCCAGAGGCATTCCCATCTGTACCTTCAGGATCTGCTTGCTAATCTCTAGGGCAGTTTGGCTTCGTTGCACTTGAGTGTAAATGTTGTTACGCTGCACCTGAATCCTGGAAACATCAATTTTTTCAGCAAATCCAGCCTCATTTAGGGCCTTGGTCTCTTTGAGCAAAGTATCTATTCTCGACATATTAGCCACGGCGAGGCGAATGCGCTCCTGATTGACCAATACACCGAAATAGGCCTTTTTAACATTTTCGACCACATCATTTTCAGCCTTTTGAAGGTCTTTGCCGGTGAGCTCCTGTAGCGTTTTAGCCGCTCTCAAACCCACAAAAAAAGATCCGTCGAATATCATTTGTGTCACATTCACTCCTAATCCCGAAGAATAGCTCACTCCAAATCTGGCAGGCAATACATCACTGGGATTGGTAGGGTCTCCAAATGGTGGTTGGTTGGGTAGGAATACAACCGGAATTTTGGGATTGTAGTCCAGGTTGTAAGAACCCGTCACCTGAGGAAGCCCCTGAGCGGTAGTTTCTTTCACTGTAGCTTTGGAGATCAATAGCTCCAATCTGGCATTTTTGGTAGTCGGATTGTTTTCGAGGGCATATTCCAATGCCTCTTTCATGGTGAGCTCTGCTACTTGCTGTGCCTCAACAGCAGAAAAACTTAGCCAAAAAGCTAATGCTCCCAATAGGTATTTTTTCATAGGTGAGTAAGTTTTCAATTCAATATTTCTTTTTGAGAATGGTAGGCCTGTCGTCCCTTTTCGGTAAAAATTCCATGGAGGAAATGATCCATCAATACCAATTGCTCCTCCACAAAGTTGAATTCAGGATTAGCAAAATTAGACGGATCAAATGCAGAGGTAATTTGGTTCATCCTGACTTTAGCAAGGATCAGTGAATCGATCTCAGGCCTGAAGTAGCCCAATTCTTTTCCTTTTTCGAGCACATTGACCAAGTCAGTCTGTATGGTATGCTCCTTAAATTCCTCAAACATCCTCCAAGCTTCCGGAAAGTACTTCTGCACCTCCATGATCACCATGGGATTGATCGATGATAGTCGCTCCCGCATCATCTTGGAGGTCTGCACCAAATGCTCAATTACACCATCTTCAGTTTCCAGAATAAAAGTCAGTCGCTTTTGATCCTCTTCCAGAATCCGAGCAAAAACCGCCTTTACCAAATCGCGTTTGTCTGCATATTCCTGATAAATCGTCTTCTTAGATATACCGGCCTGTCTCGCGATGTCCTCCATAGTGATGGTTCGGACACCAAAGCGGGCAAATTGCTCGGTGGCTATCTCTAAAATTCTCTCTCGTGTCTCCAATGCTTCTTTCGAATTTGGAGGCAAAACTATGGAAACTTTCATTTGGTTCAAAGTTTCCATGGTTTTTGCAAAAAATATTATTTCAATAAATGTTTCAAAACATGTTCGAAATCGAACAAAACAAAATCGATTCAAAATTATACAGAATAAAATTTTTTCAAACTGAAAACTATTTTACTAAACCAACACAATTGATTTAATTTCAGTACAAAATTTTTACACCATGAACCTCCTATTTCACCATCAAGGAAAGCTAGCCTACGTTAGAAAGGGAGTGGGGAAGGAAGTTTATCTGATTTTCCACGGTTTTGGACAAACCCACAGGGACATGCTGGCCTTGGATCAGATCCGAAAACCAGGACAGAAATTTTTATTTATTGACCTGTTTTATTATGGAGGAAGCCAATGGGCAAGTTCTGCCAGAATTTTAACCAAGTCTATCTGGCAAGAGTTGATCGAAGGCCTACAAGTACAGGAGGACTTTCAAGGCTTTCACCTGATCGGTTACAGCATGGGAGGGAAATTTTCCCATTTAACCTTTGAGTTATTCAGTGAGCAGGTGAAAAGTTTAACCCTCATCGCTCCTGACGGGATCAAAACAGGTCTTTGGTACAGTATGAGTAGCTATCCGAATTATTTTCATCCATTTTTCAAAAGGGTCATATTCAAACCTCAGCGCTTTTTCGGAATTATGGAAGGACTCAATTCTGCAGGATGGGTGGAAAAAAGCTTGGTGAAATTTGTCAAATCTCAGATGGAAACCCGCTCCAAAAGAGCTCAGGCTTATTTTGTATGGAAAGTTTTCGGAGGAATCCAGCTTCACTTGGGAAAAATCATCCGATTAGCCAGAAAACACCCAACTTCCATGACCTTATTTATAGGTGAGTATGACAAAATGGTCACCGCTCAAAATCTCCTTCACTTCAGCTCCAAAATCCCGCATCTGCAAATGATTATCCTGCCCGCCGGCCACGGAGGTTTGGTCGAAGCGGCTGCCCTTTTCCTTGGTTCCGAAAAAGCTTGACTTCTTTTTCACAGTGGCAATTTTTGAATTTTCTGATCTTTCAATCTTTCAATCCGCCTATTTTCCAATCTTTCATCCCGATATTCATCGGGACAATTTTCCAATCGATCTCAAATCCTTACCTTTGCAACTTACCAGCCCAAGGACATGATTTTCTTCTTTGAATCCCCTCAGAAACTCATCTACGGAGTTCAAGTTCCCCACCCGCTCAGCACTGAAGACATCTCAAAACTCACCTGGCTTTTTGGCGAAGCCCAATTGAAATCAGGTGAAAAAATAGCCGGCAAATACTCCGGTCCGAGAAAAGAGATGATCACCCCCTGGTCCACCAATGCCGTGGAAATCACGGTGAACATGGGAATCCAAGGCATTCAGCGCATCGAGGAGTTTTTCCCGATGAAGGAAGGGGACCAAATCGACCCCATGCTCCAGAAGGCTTACGATGGACTCGATCAGGAAATCTACGACATCCATCTTCAGCCAGAGCCGATCAAAGCCATCACTGATATTTCGGCGTACAACAAATCAGAAGGACTTGCCCTAAGTCAGGAGGAAGTGGATTATTTGGAGAATGTCTCCAAACAGTTGGGTCGACCTCTGACGGATTCCGAAGTATTCGGGTTTTCACAAGTGAATTCAGAGCATTGTCGTCACAAGATTTTCAACGGTTCATTTGTGATCGATGGGGAGGAAAAGCCGATGACGCTTTTTCAGCTGATCAAAGAAACTTCCAAACGCAATCCCAACCGGATCGCTTCGGCTTATAAAGACAACGTGGCCTTTGTCCAAGGCCCGAGAGTCCAGCAATTCGCTCCGAAAACCCAACATCAAGCAGACTTTTTTGAGCCCCGCGAAATCGACACGGTCATATCTCTGAAGGCTGAAACACACAACTTCCCAACCACTGTGGAGCCGTTTAACGGAGCTGCGACCGGTTCGGGAGGTGAAATCCGCGACCGCTTGGCAGGAGGTACAGCTTCCATTCCTTTGGCGGGTACAGCGGTGTATATGACTTCCTATTCCCGTTCAGAAAAAGGAAGAAGTTGGGAGAAAAACTTAACAGAGCGCCCTTGGCTGTATCAAACCCCGATGGACATTCTCATCAAAGCATCCAACGGTGCTTCCGACTTCGGAAACAAATTTGGACAGCCGCTGATCGCAGGTTCGGTCCTGACTTTTGAGCACGAAGAAGGCGACAAGCAATACGGTTTCGACAAGGTAATCATGCTCGCAGGGGGTATAGGCTTTACCAATGCCAACTACACCAAAAAAGGCGAACCCAAGGCCGGTGATCAAATCGTGATCATGGGCGGTGACAACTACCGCATCGGGATGGGAGGTTCGGCTGTATCCTCTCTAAATACAGGAGAACTCTCCAATGCCATCGAGCTCAACGCCATCCAGCGCTCCAATCCGGAAATGCAAAAGCGCGTGTCCAATGTGATTCGCGCCATGGCCGAAAGTGAAAACAACCCGATCATCTCCATCCACGACCACGGAGCGGGTGGTCACTTGAACTGCCTTTCCGAACTCGTGGAAAGTACAGGTGGTACCATCCACCTCGACCAACTCCCAGTCGGTGATCCTACCCTTTCTGCCAAAGAGATTATCGGCAATGAATCTCAGGAACGAATGGGATTGGTAGTGGGCAAAAACGACATTGATACCCTCAAGCAACTTTCCGAGCGTGAGCGTGCACCATTTTATGTGGTGGGCGAGACGACTGGAGACATGCACTTCACCTTTGAAAACCAAAAGACAGGCGAAAAGCCGGTGGATTGGGACTTGGCCTACATGTTTGGCTCCTCACCAAAGACTGTTCTGGAAGATCAAAGCGGACAGGGATCCACTTTTTCAGAAGCGGATTATGAAGCAGGAAAACTAACCGAATACATCAAGGAAGTCCTTCAACTCGAAGCGGTAGCCTGCAAAGATTGGCTCACCAACAAAGTGGACCGCTCGGTAACCGGACGCGTGGCCACTCAGCAGACGGTGGGTGAAATCCAACTTCCATTGAATGACGTGGCCGTGATGGCCCTAGATTTTACCGGAAACAAAGGAATCGCCACCTCCATCGGACATGCTCCAGTGGCCGCCTTGGCCAATCCGGAAGCAGGCAGCCGATTGGCGATTGCAGAGGCACTGACTAATCTGATTTTTGCGCCGGTTCAGGACGGCTTGAAGGGCGTTTCCCTCTCTGCCAACTGGATGTGGCCTGCCAAAAACAAAGGAGAAAACGACCGCCTCTATCGTGCTGTAAATGCCGTCTCGGATTTTGCTATTGAGCTTGGCGTGAATATCCCAACTGGAAAGGATTCCCTTTCCATGACTCAGAAATACCCAGACGGAAAAGTGGTGTACTCTCCGGGCACGGTGATTATCTCGACCGTAGGCGAATGCTCCGACATTTCCAAAACTGTCAAAGCGGCCCTTTTGCCGAAGGCAGGAAGCAAAGTACTATACCTTGATTTATCTCAAGATCCCGCCAAACTCGCGGGTTCTTCACTATACCAGATCCTTAACAAGGTTGGAAAAGAAACTCCAACCGTTGCCGATTCGGCCTATTTCGCCAAGGCATTTGAAACGGTTCAGAAATTGATTTCCAAGGATTTGATTTTATCCGGACACGACATTTCCTCAGGCGGTATCATTACCGCCTTACTGGAAATGTGCTTCCCAAGCCAGAATGTGGGCCTTTCCGTGAAAGAATCCCGATTGGGCGAAAAGGATGTGGTGAAAGCACTTTTTGCAGAAAATCCGGGTATCCTGATCCAGGTTGCCAACGATCACCAAGTAGAAGACTTGCTTGCAAAAGCAGAAATCGACTTTGTGGAATTGGCAGAAGTGACGTTGGATGGAAAAGTGAATTTGGAATCTCTATCCTTGGACGTAGTCGAGTTGCGAGATTTATGGTTTAAGTCTTCCTACTTGCTTGACCGAAAGCAAAGCGGTGAAAAGCTTGCCAAAGACCGATTTGAAAATTACAAAAACCAATCCCTGAGCTATGATTTTGCTCCGGGGTGGGTAGGGAAATTTGAAACCCTTGGGGTAGATCCTTTCAGAACCTCCAAAGGAAAAGCCAAGGCAGCCATCATCCGTGAAAAGGGGGTGAATGGCGACCGTGAAATGGCTTATGCGCTTTGGTTGGCAGGATTTGAAGTAAAGGACGTGCACATGACCGACCTGATCTCAGGACGTGAAGACCTCAGCGATGTGCAGATGATCGTCTTTGTAGGTGGATTTTCCAACTCCGACGTGTTAGGTTCAGCCAAAGGCTGGGCAGGTGCTTTCCTCTACAATCCCAAAGCCAAGCAGGCACTCGACAACTTCTACGCGAGACCTGACACGCTTTCACTCGGAGTGTGCAATGGTTGTCAGCTGATGATCGAGCTGGGATTGGTGACTCCGGATCACGATCAGAAGCCAAAAATGCTCCACAATGCCAGCCATAAGTTTGAGTCCTGCTTTGTGAACGTGACAGTACCTGAAAATAAATCTGTAATGCTAGGTAGCCTCAGCGGACAGCGATTGGGTGTATGGGTAGCTCACGGCGAAGGCAAATTCTACCTTCCAAAAGGTGAAAACGCTTACCACTTCGCCATGAAGTACAGCCATACAGCCTATCCTGGCAATCCAAATGGTTCAGACTTTGCGACAGCGGGTATCGCTTCCGAAGACGGACGTCACTTGGCCATCATGCCGCACATCGAGCGAAGCCTGAAGCCATGGAACTGGGCGCATTACCCATCCGAGCGAAACGATGACTTCACCCCTTGGTTGGAGGCGTTTGTGAATGCTAAAGTTTGGGTGGAAAGCCACTCCTAATCTTCGAAATTCTACATTCGGACCCTGACCTGAGCGTATCGAAGGGTTCGATGTTGAATATCTAAGAGATATTGAGTGATCAAGTCTTCTAAAAAATAGCTCAAAATGATAGAATCCCTTCCAGTTTTCACCGGAAGGGATTTTTTATTCAAACCCATCAGCCCTTTCAACTTTTTTGAACTGGTACAGTATTAGTGGAAGAATATGACCGTGATTTTCACCCAACATAAAATCAAAAATCATCTTCCCATATGAACATCAAGATTCCTGTATTTCTTCTCTTGATTCTTAGCATTTGCTTTTCCACTCTAGCCCAGGAAAACACCATTAATGAACAAATCAAAAACGAGCGTGATGCACAGCTCAAAGACCTAAATGATAAGCTCAAAACAAATGAAGAACTGATCAGCAAACTGACCGAAAAACTTGCAGCTACCGACTCCAAAACTGCCACTGATAAGGAAAAAATAAAGGATCTTGAAACTCTCCAACTTGCCTTGGATGACCGATTGAGGATTCTGGAAGAAACACCTAAAACCAAAATCAACCTCAACGGACAGTTAGCATTTACCGAATTGCTCAGCATCCAACGGGACATCCAGCCTGTAGATTTGTTTCTGACTTCACAGACATTTTTCTCCCAATTGGGCAACATTGGTAAAATTCAACAATACAACGGATTCACTGCCTGGAAATCGGAATACGATAAATGGTACAAAAAACAAGGGCAAGAAGACCCCATCGTGAATGTCCTCAATACCTCCATTAATCTGATCAGCACGGCCTCTGCTGCCGTGCCTCTTTATGGCACCATGGTCAATACCGCCATCTCAGGGGTCAGTAATATCATGATGACCATGGGAAAGAAAGAAAAAGAGCTCTACGATCGCACCCCACAGATGCTTCTTTTACTCAATGTTACCAGCCAATTTGAGCAGCAAAAATCCATCATCGACCACGAATGGACCTTGATAAATAAGGAACTGGAGCAACTGCAAAAAGAAAACACCGACCTCCTTCAAGAACAAATGGCCTACTATGGCATCAGCATGGACCGCTACCAAAGCCGCTACCTGAAGGCTACCCTTGACAGTGATCGGGAAGGATTCAAAAATGAATGCCGCAAAATCATCTCTGACAAACTCTCCAGCATCGATAAAAATCCTGCAAGTAAAGGTAAATGGCTTGGACAGGTAGAAACCTACATGTACAAAGTACAATCCCTCCGACTGAGATTTGGACAGCTGACCATGCGAATGATGGCAAATATTGAGCAGTATCAAAACCTCATCACCATGTATTCGGACGCAACTAAGTTTCCGGCTGAATTCACCTCAAAAATCAACAACCTTAACAATCCACTCAACTCATTAAAAAATAAATTTAACTCCTCTTTCAATCCCGCACGATACATCGAAGATTCCGCGGTGATGTACATCGAAAGGAATTAATTGAATCAGGTAAAGTTGAAGTTTGAGTTTCAAGTTTGAAATCCCTTCTAAATTACTTCGGAAGGGATTTTTTTCTCCTATAAAAATTCCCCTAGTCTTAAATGGAAAAACCAACCCAATAAATGGACCTGTATCCATATCAGTACAAGACAGCGTTTTCAGTTAAGTTGGGTTGCATTAGTAATTGGATGACCCGATTTCAACCTGTTACCAAATTAAAGGAAGTTTGAAGTCCGATAAGCGGTCCTGTCGTCTTTGCCCAGCCGACAACTATCCGCAGTCCTTGGCCCCAATCATCTGCCCCTGGATGGCATGACGGTTATTCTAAACTTGGATTTTTCGATCCCATTCCATCAAAGCTCAATACCAATTAAGTGTGAAAAACCTGCTTCCTGCCTATTTTTCAATCTTGGACTAGTTGATTTTTGCTTTTCTTAAAGAAAACGATTCCGCAGTATTTAAAAGATCAAAGGGATCTATTCTGTCTTCAAGTGCTAAATTGGATGCAGAGAATCTCAACATAACCTGTTGAAATGCCCATGAGAAAATGCTTCTCACACCGGGGAGGATTATACAGGGCATTCTCCCGATAAAATCGGGACAGGCTATGTGGCAAATGAAAATCAAATTATAAACATATGAAATCACCCTTAATAACCCTTTTGCTTGCCTTCTCCCTGATGGTTTGCAAAGCCCAGGAAACCAAACCCGGACCACAGCTTCCACCTGAAACAGGCGAGACCTTCAAGGTGGGCGTTGCAGGCTACACTTTTGTGAAATTTGACCTTGACAAAACCTTGGAAACCCTGAAAGCATTGGATGTGCATTACCTATGCATCAAGGATTTTCATCTGCCGATGAACAGCACCGATGCGGAAATCGCCGCATTTCATGAAAAGCTAAAAGCCCATGAAGTGTCGGGGTATGCGGTTGGCCCCATATACATGAGATCCACAGAGGAGGTCGACAAGGCGTTTACCTATGCAAAACGGGTCGGAGTAAAGCTGATTGTTGGCGTACCCAATGTGGAGCTGCTTCCTTATGTGGAAAAAAAGGTGAAAGAGTATGATTTCAAATTCGCCATTCACTTACATGGACCGGATATCAACATCTATCAGGACGCTGATGAAGTCTGGAACCACACCAAAAATCTCGATCCCAGAATGGGAATGTGCCTAGATATCGGACACGATACGCGCAATGGCAAAGATCCTGTAGCTGATATGGAAAAATACCACACCCGGGTGTTCGACATGCATATCAAAGATGTGACAGGACCGACCAAATCGGGATATTCATTGGAGGTTGGCCGAGGTATTATCGATTTTCCCGAAATGGTCAAAATGATCCGAAAGGTGGGCTATACCGGCGTATGCAGTCTGGAACATGAACGGAATATGGACAATCCCTTTATGGGAATTGCTGAATCCCTTGGGTATTTCCGTGGGGTAATTGAAACCACCAAAGAATAGAAATTCGCTTTGATTAGTTGATTCCAAAGGCTGGACCCGAAAGCGTCCGGCTTTTTTTTGAAGTTTTTGAAAAGGTTGAGCTTCATACCTTCTACAAAAATTTAATGATTTTTGTTTTTAAGGGAATTTAAATGACATTTTTCCACCTCCGATTAAAACCATTTTAATCCTAGCACTCAAATCTCTATTTTGACACAATGAACCGCAGACCTTTTCTCCAAAAAATCAGCCTGATTGGCACTTCGATGGTGGCAATGCCACTCTTATCTTTTGGCAAAATCGAGCTTCCGAAAGCCACCCGACTGAAATTCATCACCGCATCCGATGGGCACTGGGGACAGCCAAACACTGATTTTGAAGCATCCCACCGAAACCTCATCGAGGCGATTCACCGGGAAAAAGACGTGGATTTTGTCGTGTTCAATGGTGATCTGATACACGACGAACCCAAGTATTTACCTCAGGTGATGAATGTGTACGAACAGCTGCAGATGCCTTGGTACGCCACTCGGGGCAATCACGACCGGGTGAGTGAAGCGGTTTTTCAGGAGGTCATGCGTCAGCCTACCAATTACTCCTTTATCCATAAAAATGACATTGGGATCGTTCTTTTGGACTCTTCCAATGCTGCGGGCGACTATTTGTGCGCCAATCTGGATTATGCTCGCGTAGTCCTAGATCAATACAGCAAGCTTTCTCATGTGTTTGTATTTATACACATTTCCCAAAGCGAGTGGGCCCGAAATGGAATCGATTGCCAAGCCTTTATGGATTTGGTAACCTCCTATCCCAATGTGCGAGCAACCTTCCACGGACATGACCACGACTTGGATGGGTTGATGGTCTACCGGAAAAAGCCTTTCCTCTGGGCTGGACACTTTGGTGGCAGCTGGGGAAATCCCTTTCCCTCCTACCGGGTCTGCGAAGTCGTCGAAGACGGCAAAGCCATTACTTACTTAAAGACTGTGAAGGATGGGATGGTCCTGAATGGGCATAATCTATAAAAATGACTATAGCGTAATTCCAATTTATTGTCTTATTACTTCATACCAAGAGTAGATATCATTTCTGTAAAGGAATTTTATTGAAAAATCTTTTTGAAAGTGGACCGATGATAGAATTAAATGAACTCGAAAAACAAGTGTTGAGAGCCATTTTAGAAGAAAATAAACAGCTATATCCTATATCAAAGCGAATAAATTTGATAAAAGTGAAAAAAAAGAGTTTACAGGAGTAGAATCATTTACACTTTTTTAGGATGGCACATCCGAACTTTTGCCTAAAAACGCCGTGCCATCCTCCGTAAAAATCTTAAAGAAAAGTGTTGGAAATTACAAGACCAATATCTAAATTCAGATCAATAGAATTAACCAAATAAAAAAATTATGGAATTAAAGGAATTAAAGAAACTATTTGGGCCGTATACTCAATTTCAATTAAAATATCGAGAATTTACTCCAGGGTTTAATGGGCAAAAAAATAGAGGGATGGGTATGCCGCAGTATCCTTTAAAAGGAGTAGATTGCTCAAAAGCGATTTGGCTTCAAATTGCTGATCCAAAAACAGAAGATTTAAATTGGATTTCAGAAATTTTTCCAAACATAGAAATGCTTGAATTGGATTCCAATAAAGAAGGGAAGCTAAAATCCTTGGATGGAATTGAAAAATTACCAAGCCTTAAAGCCTTAAATATAAATCCAAAATTCGATCCAGAAAATAAGATTCTTGTAAATAAATTAAATCCAACTATTACGGAATTATATCTTTGGGGAGCCCAAATAGATTTATCAAATCTAAATAAGAGCATGAATTCTGTATATCTCCAAGAAACTAAAGTTGACAATATTGAAAACCTATTGGAGATAGAATGCAATTATTTAAAATTATATAAGCTCAAGGATATAAATGGATCCTCATTGAATATTGATGATTTTGATGGAGAATTTAAAAATTATAAAAAATAAACCTAATAAACAATGAATACATTAAGAGAAAAATTAATTGAGGGTGCTTATATTTCACAAAATGGTGGTGCCAACACAAAAGGGAAAATTACTTGTGTAAGACCTGGTAACAACTCTTGTGCGCATCCTTCCACTTGTTCTAGACTAAATAAATGTTACTACAAGTAACAAAAAGAACTGGGGGGCTTCTTCAATGTATGAGGAAGCCCTCTATATACTGTAAAATTCATTTCAATAAACTGTAACATGAGACAAACTAGAACATTTAGAGTTATGATTAATAAAAATGGTAATATTACCTATACAAGTGTATCTGTTGAATCTCCAGCAGGATTAAGTCAAGCAAGAGAACTAGCTGAAAGAATGTATGGCGGACCTGGGATTTATATAAGTATCCTAGCTTAGATAATAAAAATTCAATAATATAAAATTAATCTATTTAACAAATTTTTTTTCCTTTTAAGCCAATATTAAATCTAATGGCAAAGCACAAAATAAAATTAGACGATAGTTTTTTTTTCTCATTTCCTAAAATTATGCCTGTATCCGAAACTGAAAAATATGAAATTTCTGATTCGGTTTTATTAAATTTTATAGAAAACTGCGAAAATTTTCAATTAAGAGATCTAATTTTTTCTAAAAAATATCAAAATTTACTTGATAAGGCAACAGTAAATTTTGAAATAGAGCCTTTATATTTGTTAGAATTCGATATTGCTTTTAGTGGAATAAAATTGGGAGGGATTTTACACAGACCTGATTTTATTGATGGCTCAAAAGTAAATTTGTATTCTATTGATAAGAATTACACTGAAGATGATAATAATTATTATATTAGAATATCTCTTCGAGGTGAATTAATTTGGGATTTTAAAACAAATTATTTAAATAAATATAAAGCTCATGTAGAATATAAAGGCTCAAAATGGGAGAACACAAAGTTAGATATAAGAATAAATTTCAGATCTAATCCTATTAAGGTCGTTGGCTTGAACAAATTAATACAAGATAATGACAATTCAGCTATAACTAAGGAATATCTAGAATTAAAAGACACACTTGAAAAAACTCCAAATATCCACTCTTTGATAAAAAATTATTCGCCTGAGAAGTCGTGGGAATTAAAAATTAAACACTGGCAAAAGCTATCTGAAAAGAATATAAAATTCGATGGAACCTATTTTTCGAATATTCTATGATCATATATTTTTCTTTCTATCCATTTTAGCAATTCTCTTTTTTTTAAAATAGTATTAAAATCACTATTCAAAAATTCTATTTCTGCGTCTTCCAAATTATTTAAAATGATTAATGTTTCCTTTTCATTTAATCTAAATAAGAATTGATGATATGTGTTTATAAAATCAAATACACTTCCATTTTTAGGGAGACTATAATTTGAATTTTTTCGTTCAATTCGTAACATTGTGTTTTTTACTAGATTGAATTATTCAAATTTCTATTCAATTGAATATTTAATAAGGAGAATCCGTTTTCTTGGAAAAAAAATATTAATTTTTCTTCTTGTTCTTTATTTATTTTTTTAATCTCTTTTTTTGTTAGTTTATCTGGATCAATAGAGTGATACATTTCAAATGGTAAAAATGTAATTAAAATTTTATTCTTAAGAAAAATTTCAAAGTCAGTTTCACTAACTTCTTTAAATGTTTCTACACACATCCACTTGTCAATCCAATGTTGATGATTTTGGTCATAAGGTTTAAGATTGTTAAGTAAATGATATGCTAAAGTTCCTAAATGATATGAGTGACCTCTTTTCCATCTTCCTCCTTTTTGAAAAGATTTCCCTATATAAATGTCTTTAGAAGATTCTGACCATGCAAAATAAATATGTGGTTTATTTTTTATTAGACTATATTTTTGTTCCGCTTCATGACTAAAAAAAAATCCCTTCTTGTTAAATTTTGTTTTTAAAGGATTTTCATCCGTATAGGTGAATAGCAAACTACTATTGCTAACAATAAATTCTAAAATTTGTCTATAATCCATTTTATTTAATTTTTTAATTTATATATATATAGTATTCCAAATTGATTTTTTTTATTCATTTAATTACCTACGATTCAAGATAAGAGTTTTTGAAGAAAAAAGCAATTCCTTAAAACAAAATGTACCTTTTTTTATTGTATCTTTTTTTTCAAAATGTATCGATTTAATATATTATTAAATTTATTTTTTCGATATATCAGTGTATCTTCGGTATGTAAAAGATAAATGGGCTTGAAAATGAATTGAGCTACGAGTTTAATCTATCGGAAGGAAAAATTGAATTTTTGGAAATTGTCACAAATGGACTTGATGAATGGGATGGAAGTCCTGAAAACTTCAAGTTATATTAATCTGCGAAATTTAGCTTCTACATTCTTTCTTCCTTATTCCCCTCTCTAAGCGGAGTTTGTTACTCCGCTTTTCTATTTTGGGGAATTTGCAATTCCCTTTTTCCTTAAAATCTCACGAAGGCCAAGCCTTATTTCTCATACTCAATCTTTACAATCCGCCACGTCATCTGCATGGTGGGGGTTTGGACCACCGCCTCCTCACCTACTTCCTTTTTGAGCAGGGCTTGGGCCATGGGTGAATCAATGGAGATGTAATCCCTTCGTTCAAAAATCTCCTCCCCACCCACGATTCGGAAGCGGATCTTTTGCTTTTTGGCATTTTCGATTTCTACCCAAGCGCCAAACATGACCTTTCCCTCTTGAAACGGCGTGTAGGGAATCACCTTCAAATTATCCAGCATTTTTCGCAGGTAGTGCACCCGTCGGTCAATTTCCCGAAGGCGCTTTTTATTGTAGGTGTAATCGGCGTTTTCCGAGCGATCCCCCAAACTAGCCGCCCAAGCCACCTTTTGGGTGGTCTCCGGACGCTCTACTTTCCACAGGTGTTCCAATTCAGCCTTCAGTTTTTCGAGGCCTTCAGCCGTAATCCACAGGGTTTTCATTTTTATAAAATTGACTAATTCAAAGATAAAATGATAGGTAAAACCATTTCAGATTGTCTATTGGATTCCTTGATAATTGGTCATTGATAATTAATCATTGATAATTGGCCATTGCTCATTGCTCAATGGTCATTTTCCTGAACCCAAATAGGATCGCAGATTTCTAAAGGTCTCATACGGTCCTTCTGCGAGCGAAAGGTTCATCAGCCAAGCAGGAATAACCCCTCCCGGATCGATCAAAATGCTGTGCTTGATATGAATGGTATTCTTATCCACAACCTTGATGTACCAATGGGCTTCGCTCACCGGAACGCGTACAAAGTCCTCTCGAGGTGCAATGAAATCAGGCTTACCAATGGCAGAGAAATGGAACTCATTGGGATTGGAAGTAGGCGCCATTTTCACATGCAGAATCAAATCCCGATTAGATACAGGCCAAGGAGTCTCCAGCTCTGCTCGATAAATAAACTCGTTTTTCGAGATGCTCTTCAGTAGCTCTGTTTTGACGATTTTGTATTGCCACTTGTGGAAGTTGTCCAAATCGAATAATGCCTCCGAAAGTGCTGATAAGGAGGAGGAAACCGTGAAGGTAGACTGGATGGAATTGATTTTGGAATTTGCCATTTTACAGGTGTACACCTCTATTCCCTCTGCAGATTTCCGGAGTTCGCAGTCTTTTTGCTGAGTTATTCCCATCCAAGAGAAATACGTCAAAAATGCGATGATCTGTAAGTAGCCCACTTTTATTGATTTTCCAGAGATTAATCCAAACCCAAAATAGGGAGAAAAAAGCTTATCCATTAAAAAAACTCTAAGCCACTTTGGTCAACTTTGGCCCTGTTTTTCAACCTAGTACATTAGGAACCATAAGTCCTCTTTTTCTCACCCCAGCAACCCAATCAGCAGTCCATTTTCTTTTTGGCACGCTCCACACATTTCAGGATTCCATCCTTTAAAAATTCTCCTATCTTGGAAAAGAATCCTATTCTTTCAAACCTACCCCATAACCTATGCAGTACCGCACCTTAGGCAAAACCGGTCTTGACGTTTCCATCCTTGGTTTTGGTGCCTCTCCCATGGGCAATGTCTTTGATCCTGTAGATGAAAAAGAAGCCATCGCTGCTGTTCATCTCGCCCTCGACCATGGTGTCAATTTCGTAGACGTTTCCCCTTTTTATGGACTGACTTTGGCAGAAAGCCGACTTGGAAAAGCCCTCGAAGGAAAGCGAAAAGAGGTCATCCTCGCCAGCAAATGCGGTCGCTACGACTTGCAGCACTTTGACTTTTCCAGGAAAAGAATCCTCCAAAGCATAGACGAATCCCTCACCCGTCTGAAAACCGACTACCTCGACCTCTTTCAGCTTCACGACATCGAGTTTGTGGACAAGCAGATCATTATGGAGGAAGCTGTACCTGCCATTCAGGAGGTAGTCCAATCCGGAAAGGCCCGATTCTGGGGAATCACAGGCCTTCCTGTACGCTATCTCGCTCAGATCGCCCGAGAAACCAATCCCGACACAGTGCTCTCCTGGGCGCATTACAATTTGCTGGAAGACGAGATCAACGATGAGCTCGTGCCGCTGTCTCAGGAAATGGGGTTTGGCCTGATGAATGCCGCCCCGCTGATGCAGCGAATCCTGTCGGATGCCTCGCTTCCACCCTGGCACCGATCACCAGCTGAGGTCAAAGCCATGCAGCCGATTTTGTTGGAGCTTTGCAAAAGCTATGGCTTTTCCTTGAGTCAGGTCGCCTTACGATTTGCCATGGACCATCCCCTGATCGCTACGACCATCGTGGGCATGTGCGAGGTCAAGGTTGTGCAGCAAAACCTGGAAGCCGTGGACCTGGAAATCCCCGAAGAACTCCTGAACAAGATCATCACCCTCGTCGAACCCGTCAAAAACAGGATGTGGTTTGAGGGGAAGGAGGAGAATAATTTATGATGTCGGATTTGGGATTTCGGATTTCGGATTTTCCTACAATCGGAGTGCGACGTTCGGTGTTCATCATTCGATGTTCGGTATTCGATATTTCTTGAAAATAATGAGATTGAGAGATTTAGAAATTAATAAACCACAAAGATTGAAAAGGAAAGAAGGTCAAAATTCGCTCTCCATATCGTAACTCGTACTTCGTAAATCGTAAATAAAGATGAAAGCATTTTTCCTTACCGAAATCGGTAAAACAGAAGTTCGTGAAATTGAAAAACCCAGCCCAAAATCCGGCGAAGTCCTTCTCGAGGTCGGCAAGGTCGGTTTTTGTGGTGGCGATCTGAATGGCTTCAAAGGCCTTTTTCCCCTGCAGGAATACCCCAACGTGCTTGGTCATGAAGTCGGGGCAACCATTGTAGCGCTGGGCGATGAAGTTCCTGAATCCATCCAGCTCGGTACCAGGGTCACCCTCTATCCTTACCTGGCCTGCGGCACCTGCGTAGCCTGTCGCAAAGGCCGTCCCAACGCTTGCAAAACCAATAAAACCATGGGCGTGCGCCGCCCGGGTGCCATGACCCGATACATCACCGCACCTTGGCAGGATGTGTTCCCCTCTGATAAACTTAGCCTCAGCGAGCTCGCACTCGTCGAACCACTGACGGTAGGTTTTCACGCCGCCAGTCGAGGCAGAGTCAGCTCGGAAGACCGGGTAGCTGTGATCGGCTGCGGGATTGTGGGTTTGGGTGCAGTAGCCTCAGCCGTAAACAAAGGCGCCCAAGTCACTGCCGTGGATCTTGACGACTCCAAACTTGAAATCGCCCGCAAAATCGGTGTGGCAAATACTATTAACCCCGGAAAAGAAGACCTTCACGCAAGATTGCAGGAAATCACCAATGGAGACGGACCCGATGTGATCATCGAAGCAGTAGGAAGTCCACAGACCTACCGAAGTGCGGTGGAAGAGGTGGCCTTCTTGGGTCGGGTGGTCTGCATCGGCTATGCCAAAGCTCCAGTGGAGTTTAACACTTCCCTCTTTGTTCAGAAGGAAATCGAGATTTTGGGTTCGCGAAATTGTGTTGGGAAGAGCGACTTCCCTGAGGTGATCGCCTACCTCGAAGCAGGAAAATTTCCCGTGGATGCCGTCATATCCAAAGTGATCGCGATCGATGAAGCACCCGAAACCATGGACGCTTGGGCCAAAAACCCACAGGGAATCATCAAAATCATGCTCAACCTCGAAGACCAATGATCCGATCCGCTGTCACCCTTAACCTGATCGAAACCATGACTCAAGGTCCTTGGATCTTTTGGCATGACTTAGAAGAAAGTTTAAAAAAGGTCGCCAACCTGGGTTTTGACGGAGTGGAACTTTTCACCCGATCCGGAACAGACCTCGATGCGAATCACCTGAAACAACGACTCGACCACTATGGACTGCAACTCGCCGCTGTGGGCACGGGTGCAGGGAAAGTGCTGCATGGCTTGACCCTGACTGACCCTGATGCTGCGATCCGTCAAAAGGCGATTGACTTTATCGCTGAGATGATCAGCTTTGGAGCCCAATTCGATGCGCCGGCGATTATTGGTTCGATGCAGGGAAATGTACTGCCCTCAGGCAATCGGGAGGAAACCTTCAAGCTACTAGCCGAGGGACTTGAAGTTCTGGGAAAACATGCGGCTTCTCTTGGAGTCACGCTCATCTACGAACCTCTCAATCGCTACGAAACTAACCTGTTCAATACATTGGAGGCAGGAAGTGGATTTCTGGAAAGAAATGAGTTTAGCCATGTAAAGCTCCTGGCAGATCTCTTTCATATGAACATCGAAGAAGATAACCTTACCGAATCCATTAGAAAATCTGGAAACCACATCGGGCACGTCCATTTCGCCGATTCCAACCGAAAACCCATGGGTTTTGGGCATACAGCTATGGGACCGATTACCGAAGCCTTAAAAGAAATTGGATATTCAGGCTATGTCTCTGCGGAAGCTTTTCCTTTTCCCAATCCCGATGCCGCGGCTAAACAAACCATCGAGTCCTTTCGCAAATTCTTTAGATAAGTACGAAATACGAGCAAACCAAACGACGAGGCTTCTTCTAAGCTCAGCCTGATAACCTGACTACGCGAAGCGGCCAACTCGAGAATCTCAAAAGATTGCTTCGGGGCATCCAACACTAAATCTACTTATCTAAGATTTGAAAAATGCCCCTCGCAATGACGTGACAACCCGACAACGCGTAGCGGACAACCCGACAACCTTTAAATATCGAATACTGAACACTGAACATCGAACGCCGAACAACTTGGAACGTGACAACGCATAGCTGACAACCCAATAATCTCAAAAGATTGCTTCGGGGCTTTGAAAATTTATCGTTTAATCTCAGGTTTGAAAAATGCCCCTCGCAATGACGTGACAACTCGACAACGCATAGCGGACAACCCGACAACCTTTAAATATCGAATACTGAACACTGAACACCGAACCCTGAAGTTTTACAAATCCGAAATCAACAATCCGAAACCCGAAATCAAATGAAACGCTTCTGCCTAGCCCTTGACCTGATCGATGACGCCGAATCCATCCGAGTATACGAAGCCCACCACGCTCCCGGTGCCGCTTGGCCCGAAGTCACCCAGCACGACATCGACTGCGGGATTTTGAACATTGAGATTTTCCGTACCGGCAACCGGATGTTTATGATTCTCGAGACGGTGGACGACTTTACCTTTGAGAAAAAAGCCGAAATGGACGCCGCCAACCCCATCATCGCTAAGTGGGAAGCCCTGATGTGGGGATTCCAGCAGCCACTCCCCTGGGCCAAACCTGGCGAGAAATGGGTACTGATGGATCGTATTTTCAAATCCGGTCTTTAATGGATTCACCGCAGAGACGCGGAGAACACGAAGATTTATAAGTGTTCAGTGATCAGTCTCAGTAAGCATTGAAACAGGAATGCTGGAAACTGAGACTGACCACTACCTTCTTTTTCTTTGCGCCCTTTGCGTCTCTGCGGTGAAAAAAGAAGATCTTCGCCCCAAAACTAGAACACCATGACCTTAGAAGAAAAAATCCAACTAGCCCCCGAGACCATCACCTTTCCTGAGGTCATCGCCCACATCGATGCGCACTACGACTTCACCCCTACCCGATTCACCAATGGCACAGCAGTCAATGAAGCCGGACAAAACAATGGCAGCTGCAAGATTTTTTCTTTTGCGAAGCTTCACGGACTGCACCAAGATCAAACGCTTGCCCTTTTCGGAGACTACTACCGCGTGGATGTGCTCGGCCATCCTGAAGGTACCGACCACCAAAACATTCGCAACTTTATCCAAGGAGGTTGGGAAGGAATTCGGTTTGAAGGAGAGGCACTGAAAGAAAAGTAAGTGTTTACCTTCCAGAACCTTACTTGACACCAAATCCATTCCGCAAGAGTTAATGTTATATCCAATTTATTATATTTAGAAAGTCTAAAAAAAAGAAAGTCTTCCCTAAGCAAAAAGGCAAGCCGAATAAATTACAACTAAAACAAATATGAAAAATAGAACAGTAGGAATTTTAGGAGTAATCCTTTTCATCTCTTCCCTCTTCCTTATTTTGGCTGATAATTTTCAAAATGAATTACTTTTCAAACTAGCTGAATACGGAAAATACTTTGCCTTATTGGGTGGAGCATTAATCGGAGTTGGATTTTTTGGAAAGAAAAAAACAGAAAAACCAATGTGAGATTTGCATAGGTAAACTTTACATAAAAAATGAATTTTTACTTGGCCAAAGAAAACTATAACCTGATTGTACCCGGACTTGGCAATTCTGGACCTGAACACTGGCAAACTTACTTTGAGGAGTCTGGACAGCAATTTCGCCGAATCCAACAGAAAGAATGGGATGCACCAGATTGTGAGTCTTAGGTGCAGCGAATTGAGGAAGAAGTAAAGAAGTTCGACCCTTCGGTGGTAATATTGATTGGGCATAGTTTGGGCTGTACGGCGATCGCACACTGGGTCCAACGATTTGGCAGAAAGATCAAAGGCGCCATGCTCGTGGCTCCCAGCGATATAGAAAACCCGGTATACACCTTTCCTGCGGTTGGCTTTTCGCCAATCCCATTAGAAAAAATCCCTTTCCCTTCCTTAGTGGTGGCAAGCACGGATGATCCCTGGGTATCATTTGAGCGAGCAGCATTTTTCGCTTCAGCCTGGGGCAGCGAGTTTGTCTCCCTTGGTCCGGCGGGACATATCAATGTAGCCTCCGGACATACGAAATGGGACGAAGGGCTTGAACTTTTGAAGCGATTGGGCTAAAACATAGCAAAACTAGAAAATCGCTTACTCAGAAAACCAAAACTTTTCCTCCTCAACCATGACACTCTTCGAACTTCAACCCAATGAGCAATTTATCAGTAATACAACCCTCAAAGAGGCGACTCAAAAGCTAAACCGACTGATAACAGATCTCCAAAAAAGACCCTTGCCTGCTGATCTGATTCAAACCATCAACTCCAAGATCGACCGTATCAACACCTCCACCCTCTTAGGTAAACCTTTTGAAAAATTAGTTTCCACAACCCTAGGTGAGTTACTGAAACTTTTAGAAAAAGAACTCAAGTTGGTTCCCAAGTATCACTTCCGTAACCAGTGGATGGCATTGGGCATGTCTGCTTTTGGACTTCCGTTTGGGGTAATATTTGGGGTAAGCCTTGGAAATATGGCCTTTTTGGGAATAGGCTTACCAATGGGAATGGCCATTGGTATTGCAGTTGGTACCGCTTTGGATGAAAAAGCGAAAAAAGAAGACAGACAACTGAATCTGACCTCGGAAGAGTAATAGATGACTGACCGCGGAGACACAGAGGTCGCGGAGTATTTATTCCTTTAAACTGACTAAGCTAGTCTCTAATTTCTACCACTAGGATCTATAGCGATGTGGGCTCTGGTAAACTATCGGGTTAAAAATTTAAAAAACCACAAGGAGACTTAATGTCTTGAACCATCTGTGCTCATCTGTGATTTAAAATCTTTGCGGGCTCTCCATTATTTGCTATGCACTTGGCAGCAAAACTAGGATACACCTCTCCCATTTTTTGTGTATCTCTGCAATAGAAAATCACCCTTTATGAAAAGATTCGCCCTTCTTCTTGCCTTCCTATTTTCCACAGGACTTTTTGCACAGACTCCTGACCGAGCCAAACTGGAATCTCTTACCGAAAAACACTGGCAGGATGGTCTCAAACTGCTCAATGAGATCGTCTCGATGCCCAATGACGCGGTGTTTCCCGAGCAAATCGAAGTCAATGTTCAATGGTGTGAGCGAGTCTTCTTGGAAAGAAAATGGACCGCCGAGCGATTGGAAACAGGAGGGATTCCTTTGCTTTTGGTAGAGAAAAAGCAGCCTAACGCCAAGAAAACGGCACTTTTCTATTTTCACGTAGACGGACAGGCGGTAGATATCAGCAAGTGGGATCAGCCCAATGCCTACGAACCCGTACTCAAAGCGCAAACTGAAAGCGGAACCTGGGAAGTCCTGCCAATGGAGCGTTTGAAGTCAGAATACCATCCCGACTGGAGGATTTTCGGACGGTCCACCTCAGACGATAAAGGTCCTTTGGCCATGCTGATAACCGCTTGGGATGCATTGACGGAGGCGGGAATTTTTCCGGATTATTCCGTGAAGATTATTCTTGACTTTGAGGAAGAACAGGGCTCTCCCCGACTCCCCGCGGCAGTCATCCAATACAAAGACAAACTTACCGCGGACCTCATGCTCATCATGGATGGTCCTCGACATACCTCCAACCTGCCCACACTCAGCTATGGTGCCCGTGGAATTTCCGAACTTTTCCTGACCACGTATGGCCCGAAGCTACCCCAACACAGCGGTCACTACGGAAACTACGCTCCAAATCCGGCTTTGTTAATGTCTCAACTTTTGGCTTCCATGAAAGATGAAAATGGAAGGGTGGTCATTCAGGGATTTTACGACGGGATCACTTTTACCGAAGCCGAGCAGAAGATTTTCGCAGCAGTACCTGATAATGAACCTGCAGTAAAAAAACGATTAGGACTAGGTCGGACCGATCAAGTCGGAAAAAGCTATCAGGAAAGCATCAATTACCCATCGCTTAACATCCGCGGTATGTCTGCTGGCTACACTGGTGCACAGGCGACTACGATCATCCCTGCCATAGCTGCAGCTGAACTGGACATGCGATTGGTACCCGAATCTGATCCGGTGAGGCTATTTGGCCTGATCAAAGACCATATTAGAAAGCAGGGTTTTCACATAGTGGAAAAAGACCCAACCGATGAAGAACGGATGACTTATCCCAAAATCGTAAAAGTCAATACTTCGATTTCCTATCAGGCCTTCCGAACCCCGATGGATTCCCCTACTGGCGCTTGGCTGAGAAAGGCGATGAATAGAGCCTTCGGTCAGGATCCAGTTCAGATTCGGATTTCAGGCGGATCGATTCCGATTTCACCTTTCGTGGATGCTTTAGGCATTCCTGCGGTCACCATCCCCACCGTCAATGCAGACAACAACCAACACAGTCCCAATGAAAACCTCAGACTTGGAAACTACAAGGAAGGGATTTTGACGATCATGAGTGTGTTGAGTGAGAAGATGTATTAAAGTCAGGAAGAATGGGAGTTGGGAAGTTATGATTTACGAATGACTTATTACGATTGAAGAAATCGAGAGGGTGAAATTGCATACAGACTGGTTCAAGACTTTTGACTTGCCTTCCGGTAGGCGAGCTTGGACCTAAAAACTAAAGTTGGTTCAAGACTTCAGTCTTGGACCAACCTGTTGGCAGTCTTCAGACTGCTGAATCTTCACTATTCGAAGTTCATCATTCAGTGTTCTATATTTTATTGAATAAAATAAAAAGGAGGTTTTTAAATAGGAATATCGAACGCCTATTGTTGATTAGCGAAGTTGGGTTGAATACCAAAGGTTGACTCACTTTCTATAAATTCTCCTCACTCCTCTCCCCCGCTATACAAGACCAATCGTAGGGTACTATAGTCATATTTGCCTCCGAAATGCTCAAAATAAGCCTTCAAAGAATCCAGCTTTTCATCCACATGACGGATCTCCCGAATGCTCTCCTCAGACACCAAATCCTCTAAAGGAATGGTTCCCGACTTTACTCCATGCGCGAGATGGGCCAAAATAGTGGAAACCGCATAGCCACGTTCCTCTGCGATCTGCTCAGGGGTTTTTCCTTCTTGAAACAGTCGAATACTCCAAGCCTTGGTGTCTTCTTTTTTCTCTTTAGGCTCTTTGGATTCTTTGGACTTTTTGCGGCCTGTTTTGTTTTTGGAAGAAGCCCTTTCTGGCAGCTCTTTTCGGATCATGTCAACCAGATTGATTCGCAACTGCTTCACTATAAGATCGATGGCCTCCATTTTTTCGGCCACCTCTCCCTTTAGGATAGCCTGAATGAGGTTGCCGCTTTTGGCGATGGCGGTATATTTTCGAAGCAGCTCGATTTCAAGTTCTTCTATACCATTTTGATAAGTTTTGATCCGGGAAAATTCCTCGATGCGAAGCTGATGTCTCAATAGAATTTCGAGGACCTTCACCAGCAAATCAAGATAATAGGTTGTTCCTTTTTCGACTCGTTCCAGCAGCTTTTCCTCCTGCTTGGTCTGAATCAGCAGCTGGAGTTGCTGACGAAACTTGCGGGTATTTTCTTTTTCATTTTCCAGAACCTCAAAAATCGCAGGCAGATCCTTACGCAGATCCTCTTCCTCAAACTCAAAGGAAGTCTCCTGATCCTTATCAAACTGACTGAGCGAAGTCATCAGCGAATCAAACTCAAAGGTCGATTCTACAAGTTGACTGAGGTAGGTGAGCTGATTGTAACGAAGCAACTCAGAAAGATCTTGGGTCGAGGATTTGTCTTGGGTGAATTCAACCACCTTGGCATCCGAATAGATCACGTCCGTCTGCACCCGTGTACGCAGCACCAATCCTTCGAGACTTCTCAGTCGGCTGAGTGCCACATACACTTGTCCGGGAGCAAAAGCCTGCCCCACATCCACAATGGCCCGGTCAAAGGTGAGTCCTTGGCTTTTGTGCACCGTAACGGCCCAGGCGAGTTTGATCGGAAACTGGGAAAAGGTACCGATCACCTCCTCCTCTAGCTCCTTGGTATCGGGATTGATCCGGTATTTTTTATTTTCCCAAAGCTCCTTTTTCAGGGTGTATTCCTCTCGGGAATCGTCCATTTCGACTACCACTTGCTCGGCAGTGAGTTCGGAAACCGTAGCCAATTTTCCATTGAAATAGGAGGAAAGTCCAGAAGTATCATTTTTGATAAACATGACCCGAGCACCGACTTTGAGTTCGATGGATTCCGGTAAGGGGTACAGATTCTCGGGAAACTCCCGCTCGATATCGGCATCGTAGAAAAATGATGGCACATCCAAGCTTCTGAGCTCGCGCAGGTTGATCTCATCCGCCTTATAATTATGTGTCGTAAGCGTGATACAGGGAGGTAGATCCTTGATTTCATCCAAAGTTTTATAGTGCTGATTGAGGATTCGGACGTCCTCAGGGGTGGATTTGTTGTCGCGGAGGTTATTGAGAATTCGGATAAACGTCTCATCCTGCTGCCGGAAAATCTTATCCAGTTCGAGGTAGACCAATCCAGTGTTTTGAAGTGCTTTGGCCTCAAAAAAATGCATGGATTTATAAAATCTGCCCAGGACAGACCATTCCTCATCCTTTACTACCGGAGGCAGCTGGTACAAGTCTCCGATAAACAAGACCTGCACTCCCCCAAAAGGCACTTGGTAATTTCGCTTTACGCTGCGCATCCGGTAGTCGATGGCGTCCAGGATATCTGCTCGCAGCATGCTGACTTCATCAATCACCAGAAGATCGATGGATTTGAGGACATTTCGACGAAACTGATTCAGCGGATGTCTGCGGGCAAGTGTCTGTTGGGTAAAAAAACCGTTGCGATCGGTGTAATGCCCCTCTGCATCACGTACGGGCAAAAAGGAACCAAAAGGCAACAGAAACTGCGAATGAATCGTGACCCCTTTGGCATTGAGCGCGGCAATGCCAGTGGGTGCCAAGATCACAAATCGCTTGTGCGTGCGATGGGCGAGAGCTCGGAGAAAAGTCGTCTTTCCTGTCCCTGCCTTCCCTGTCAAAAAAATCGGAGCGCCGGTGTTATTCACAAAACGTGCCGCCAACTCCAGTCGGTCAGTGGATGTATTCATGTAACTAAATTACTTTTTTCGGGAGTGTGTTGTATGTGGAAACAGAAAATTGAAGCAGATTTTTTGTCGGGATTGGAAGTTTGGGCAAATTCAGCTCGAAAACCACACACACCTATGTATATCCACCGCCTCAATCAGTGGGAAAATGAACCCGAAGTCATTGATTTTATCCAAAAGAACGCTTTCGCTACGTTAGTTTCTCAGGTAGACGGGAAGCCTTGGGCAACTCACTTGCCTTTTGTTTTGGATAAAAATCATAGCGGTGAAGCGGTCCTTCACGGGCATTTGGCCAAAGCCAATCGGCAATGGAAATCGATCCGGGAAAACGAGGAAGTCTTGGTGACCTTTCAAGGGCCTCATGCCTACATTTCCTCCTCGTGGTACAATCATGAAAATGTACCCACTTGGAATTACCTAGCGGTGCATGTGTATGGAAAAATCCGGATCATCGAAGGAGAAGAACTGATGCATCACCTCAAGTCTCTGGTAGATATCTATGAGGAAGGTAGGCCAAATCGAGTACATGTAGAAACGATGAGTGAGACATATGTAGAAGGGCAAATCAGAGCCTTGGTAGGAATAGAAATCACCATCAAAGAAGTACAAGCCAGCGCCAAGCTTTCCCAAAACCGGGATGATTACAACTACCAAAACATCATCCATAAACTGGAAGAAAGCGAATTTCCGATGGATAAAGAGTTGGCAGATGAGATGAGGAAAAGAAGATCTTAAGTTGAGTTTCGGAAAAAAACGTGGCAGTTTTTTAAAAACCTGCCACGTTGATAAAAAAAAGAGCCCCGTTTGGGGCTCTTATCGTGTTAAGTTTTTTGATCAAGCTTAGAAGCTGGATACGTTTAGTCTGCCACCGGTTACCACTTTTCCAGCAAGGGAAGGGGTAGGAGTTGTAGCTCCCAGAATAGCAGCTTTGATTTGAGCAGCTGTTGCAGATGGGTTAAGAGATTTATAAAGTGCCACAGCACCAGTCACGTGAGGAGTAGCCATGGAGGTACCATTGTAGCTAGCGTAGCCTGAACCAACGGTAGCATTTTTGCCCTTACCCACTGCTACTGGAACAGTCGACCAAATCGCAGAACCTGGCGCACCTAGGTCAACACTAGTTGCTCCATATTGGGAGAAAGAAGACAATCCACCTGTACTGGTGATGGATGCTACTGCGATGATATTTGAATTAGAATAAGAAGAAGGATAAGAAGGCGTTGCATCATTATTAGTTCCTGAGTTTCCAGCAGCTGCAACAAACAAAATACCTGCTTGATTAGCTCTTTCAATGGCATCCATCAATGCTTGAGAGAAACCTCCACCACCCCAAGAATTATTAGTGGCTACCAAATTCAAATTATGACGAGCCTTAAGATCAGTGAAATAATCTATTGCTTTAATCGCATTTGCTGTTGTACCTCCTGTACTTCCAAGGAATTTTGCTCCTAGCATTTTCACATTCCATACCACACCTGCAACACCAATTCCGTTATTACCTACACCACCGATGGTACCAGCTACGTGAGTTCCATGGTCATCACCTACCCCATCAAATAGGGAACTGTTATTTCCAGCGAAGTCCCAACCATATACATCGTCGATAAGACCATTACCATCATCATCTACATTGTTTCCAGCAACTTCGCCAGGATTCACTCCTGCATTATCAGCTAAGTCCACATGATTAAACATGTAGCCTTCATCGATGATACCTATGTAAACATTTGAAGATCCTGTCTTTCCGGCTGCCCAAGCCGTTGCTGCTCTAGAACCATTGGTGTTATTATTTGCAGACATACCCCAAAGCTGACCTCCTGTAAAATAAGGATCATTGGAAGCATAGTGATGATAGATCCAGTTGGGTTCGGCATACTCGATCTCAGGCATGTTGCGCAAGCGCTCGATAGCCTCCATTGTTCCTAGGTTACTTTGAACCAAAAGTAGGTCGCCTGACTCTCCGCCTTTACGGGCGTTGGCAAGTTCCATCGCTCCAGTTTTAATCTCCTCTACGACATTAGCTTGGATCATATCCAAAATGTCCTGGGAAAGTCTGGATCCTGCTGTAGTAGTCTTGTACTTGATCAACAATTGACCGGGTACAAACTCCTGCTGGGCTACTCGCTCCACGGCATCAGAGACTGTCATCTCATTTTCGATGACATCAGTACAGGAGGCTGCTACGCCTAACATGGCGGAAAAAGACAGCACAGAATAAAGTTTTCTCATAAGGTATATAAGGTTGGTAAATTTTAGGTAAGGTAGAATTTACCCACATTATTACCAAAATCTGGTTTTAAATAACCAAATATTTTTTTTGAACATTTTTTAATGCTTTTAATGAATTTAAAATCACTTTTTATTTAAAATTTACCTATTTAATTAATTAATAAATTAACCTGTTGTCACCTATTTTACATCTAAGCTTACCTGTTTTCCAATTGTTATTCGAAGGGAAGCCCTCATATATTTTTGTTTTTTAAGAGGTCGGCACATTAAAAATTTGAATTCAAACTCGAACTACTTTATAGTATCTTTCCTCTCCTTTTAACTAGTAGTGCAGAAAATAGCCCATCCACCAATAGAAGGAAAATCTTTATTTTGGATTCGCCAAATTGCGTTATTCCATAACTTAGCCTACTTATCTACCCCATACTTCCGTTAGAAAAAATTGCCTATCTCAAACCTGACATTTTTATACATTTGATTATGAAGCACCTTTTCCTTGTTCTCTTCGCAATCCTAGTTTCAATGGGAAGCGGCAATGCCCAAGAGATCAAAATCCTTACTTACAATATCTTCCATGGGGAAAACCCGAACAAACCTAGAACCCCAAATTTTCAGCAAATCAGTGACTTATTTGTCCTTTTGCAGCCTGAGGTCATCGCACTTCAGGAAGTAGATTCTTTGACTGGTAGACACTTGGCGCTCTATCCGGATTCGGTAGATATGATCAAAAAGCTTGTTCAGGAAACAGGCTATAGGGGATACTTTGGAAAAGCCATGGATTACGATGGTGGAGGTTACGGAGAAGGGCTTCTGGTGAAAAAAGGATCCAAATACCACACGTTGAAACTTCCAAACCCAGCTGGAGGAGAACCTCGGGTCATGGCTTGGGTCAGGGCAGAATTAAAAACCTTGGAAGAGTTTTATTTTGGAGGAACACATCTCTGTCATGAATTCCCCGAAAATCGCAAAGCCCAATTGGATTCCATCCTATCTTATGCCGAAACACTCGACAAACCGGTCATTTGGGCGGGAGACCTAAACTTTGAAGCTGATTCGGAAGAATACCGAAGTATTCCTTCTTATTGGAAAGAAGCGGGCTCAGAAGCCGGCAACCTCCAAAACACCTATGGCAAACCCGAGGCAGGTGCCCGAATCGACTACATCTGGTATGATTCCAGAAAATTCGAATTAGTAGAATACAAGGTCATCGACGTACCTTATTCGGATCACTATCCGGTTTGGGCAGTCTTAAGACTCAAAAAACAAACCCAATGAACCCAGCACACTTCAAAAAACTCCTTTGGATTATTCCTTTGATCTTAGTGCTCTTTTGCACTGCATTTCTATTTCCAAAAAAAGCCTCTCCCAAATGGATCGAGCTTTTCAACGGCAAAGACCTAGCTGATTGGACCCCAAAAATCCGAACCCATGACTTGGGAGTCAATTATGCCAATACTTTTCGGGTAGAAGACGGATTGATGAAAGTTCGCTAT
This sequence comes from Algoriphagus aquatilis, assembly GCF_042657405.1. Taxonomy (NCBI): domain Bacteria; kingdom Pseudomonadati; phylum Bacteroidota; class Cytophagia; order Cytophagales; family Cyclobacteriaceae; genus Algoriphagus; species Algoriphagus aquatilis. The sequence goes on along the minus strand of NZ_JBHSKS010000011.1, from coordinate 98,420 downwards.
GAAGGCTATGAGCAATTTGACCGTCAGTATGGGCATATTTTCTATAAAAAGCCCTTTTCTTATTACCTACTTACGGTAGAATACCGCTTTGTCGGTGACCAATGCCCTGGAGGCGAAGGGTGGGCCTTGAGAAACAGTGGAGCAATGCTTCATGGGCAAGATCCCAAAACTATGCTAAAAGATCAGGATTTCCCGATCTCCATCGAAGCACAATTCCTAGGAGGAAATGGAAAGGATAAGCGAAGTACCTGCAACCTATGTACACCTGGGACCAACGTGGTCATGGATGACAAATTGTTTACTCCTCACTGCATCAACTCCAAGTCTGAAACTTACCATGGAGACCAATGGGTCAAGGCCAATTTTATCGTTTTGGGTGACCGAGAAATCCACCATCTGGTAGGAACGGACACGGTCATCAGCTACTATAAACCTCAAATCGGTGGTGGCAACGTATCACCTGTAAATCCTAAAGTGAAAATCGATGGCAAACTGATCGAAGGTGGTTACATCAGTCTTCAAAGCGAAAGCCACCCGATTGATTTTAGAAGAGTGGCCCTGATGGATCTGACATCCATAAAGGATGATCAGAAAAAACTAACTGAAACGGTCAAAAATGCACTGAAAACAAAATAAAAAAGGGAGGTCAAATGACCTCCCTAATATTTTCTAACCAGTCCAAGAGCTATCAAACTCTGACTTTCGTAGTACCTCCACCCTTTAGGGTAATTTCCACAGGCTTATTGGTTTTCCAATGACCTCCTGTGAAATCCGGGATGTCGATGGAATTGGATCGATTGGCTACTGACCACTCGCTAAGCGGAGTAATACAGCTCCAAAGTGCCGCATCATAGACGTCCTGATCAAGCGGTAGTCCATTTCTTAGACAATCAATGAGCCTCCAATCCATCATAAAGTCCATACCACCGTGTCCGCCGATTTGCTTGGCGAGCTCACCTACTTTTTGGACGATTTCTGGAGTATATTTTTCTTTCAACGCCATCATCTCGTCTTCTTTCATCCAGCTGTGACCTTTGGAAACTTTTTGGTCAGGGTATTTTTGGGCATAACCCTCAGTGCCACTCACCACATGCAATCGTGAATACGGACGCGGAGAAGTCACATCGTGCTGTATCATGATGGATTTTCCTTTTTTGGTTTTCACCACCGTGGTATTCATGTTACCCCTGTAGTTTTTAGCCGCGTAGGAGTTCCAAAAAGCATCCTTTTCAGCCAGTTCCTGAGCTTTTTTCTTCATTTGGAAATCATTGGAAGACATCGAGGTCAGATAGTCCATCTGATCCCCTCGGTTGATGTCCAAAATCTGACAGATTGGTCCTAGTCCATGGGTAGGGTAAAGATTGCCATTTCGGAAGTTTTCTTCCAGTCTCCACATGCCTTGGTAGCCTTTATCCTTGTCAAAATTCAACCAAAGCAAATTATGAATATAGGCTCCTTCCACATGAACGACCTCTCCAAAAAATCCCTCACGGGCCATTTTCAAAGTCATCAGCTCAAAGAAGTCATAGCAGCAATTCTCCAACTGCATGCAGTGCTTTTTGGTGCGTTCGGAAGTCTCGACTAGCTGCCAGCATTCATCTAGGGTACGGGCGGCGGGAACTTCCACGGCAGCATGCTTTCCAGCTTCCATGGCAAAAACAGCCATCGGCACGTGCCATTCCCAAGGTGTAGCGATGTAGATCAAATCCAAATCCGGACGCTCGCACATTTTCTTCCAGGCGTAAGCACTTCCCGAATAGAGTTCGGGGTTGTGAATGGTTCCCTCCAGTGACTTTTTAGCTTTTTCTGCCCGTTCGGGCAAAAGGTCGCAGAGGGCTTTGATTTCCACCCCTTCGATTTTGCTCAATCGGTCAACTGCACCTGGACCACGCTGCCCCAGTCCTACGACTCCGACTCGAACAGTTTCAATTTTAGGCGCGGCAAAGCCGGACATGTTGAAGGTTTGGATTCTTGAATTTCCGTAGCTGGCTTCAAAGGGAAGGACTTTCATAGAATCGGCCATGGCACTTCCTGCGCCAAAGAGGCCTAATCCAGCCAGTCCGGTGGATTTCAAAAATTCTCTTCTTTTATTCATAAGTAAGGGGTGCTTTTTTGGGTTTTCAAAAGCTAGATAGTGAAAAAATCAAAAAAGTCCGTACCGTAGATCAGAAAGCAACAAAAAAACCGGAAGCTATTGCCCCCGGTCTTTCCCTCAATTTGAAAGCACTATCAATTATCTATAACCCAAACCACCTTTAGGCGGACTTAGTCTTGCATGTTGTTATCCCAAAAACAGCATAAAGCGGACAGAAGCTGATGACACTCGTCAGAGTAAACACGGCCGCTATCCCCAATGCCACAGTACCAAGCACCCCCTCCACGAGGCCAAGAAAGTAAAGCACAATCAATAGAGCAGCAATTAACAATCTCACTGTTTTGTCGATACTTCCCATATTTGCTTTCATGACGTCGTGTGATTAGGTAAAAAGAAGGACTGTTTGGCTTTAAAACTGAAGTAAAGCTAAGTCCTCATACCCTATTCAACCATGACAAAAGTCACAAAGAGGGGTGATTTTCAGTCTGCTAAAAAATACCTGGATAAGATTTTTTCAGCTTGCTTTCCTTGTGGTGTAAAATCCGGTTCGCGATCATGTCGCTGCGGATACCACTTCCAAAAAAACACTCCTGCCAACCAGTCCTTTTTCCAGGCAGTTTGAAAAAATGCCTCATAACAAAGTGCCTGAACTTCCTCCGAAAATTCAGTCTCACGGCGCTCATTTGGCCAGACCCAAGGCTGCACGGCTGCATCCACTGTATTGCAATAGCCAATTTCGGTAAATAGTACAGGTTTCTTATATTTTCGAATTACCTTCTCTATCTGAGGCAAGTGATTATTCCACGATTGGGTGAGTTCTTGAAGCGAAGGGTTATGATTTTTCGCCAAAGGAAAATAGGCCTGAATTCCAATGTAATCCAGCGCATCCCAGAATTTGACTTGCTCAAACTCTGTGAAGTTGGCAGCATAGGTCAATTTACCGGAATAGACTTTTCGGACCTCAGCAATGATCGCTCTCCATTCTTTTTCCTTGGTAGAAGTCTTTTCCAGCTCCGTTCCCACACACAGCATGGGCATTTTTAGCTCCTCCGCCAGTTGGGCATAATCCAGTATGAAGGCTTGATAATTGGCAAACCAGCTTTTCCAATCTTCCTCTGAATTCATCTCGATCTCTCCTACCCAGCCTTCTCTCACCCAGAGGTGCGGCTTCATCATATTCATCATCCCAAACCGGGAAGTGGAATCCAAAGTGGCTTTAATTCCCAACGGAGTCTCTCCCCACCAGCGACGCTCATTGCTCATATCCCAGCGGATCTCCGGGGAGTGCTTGGCTGATTGCCAACCGAAAGGGGTTTGGGAAAGAGCATTGGCACCGGTAGAAGAAAGCTCCTCCACTTCTCCTCCTGCTAATGGCTGCCTGCTGCCCACCCAGCAAACGCCTTTCCACTTTTCTTCTGCTTTGATTAAATTCTCTTCAGGAAAAACCCACCAAACCAGCGCCAATAAAAAAATAAAGCCCACTGAGCTAAAAAGATAAGTTGCGTGCGTGGGCTTGGCCATAAGTTAGTTTTTGGGAAGTGCTTCGACTCGGATATTTTCCAGATTGATCTCGGAGAGTTTTTCCAAGTTTCCTGCTTCGAAGAGTTCCTGCATCTTGTCTAGTGGCGTGTCTTTGTCAGCAGGTTTGTAGTTGAGATAGTTTTGGAATCGGATTCCTCCCACTTCTTGCACTCCACTGACTTCACGTAGCCTCACTCCACCTCCATCGGTAAAGTACAAATACGCCATGTAATCCATCAGGTGATCATCCTTGCCAAACCAATACAAAAACTCATCCTCGTAATGATCTCCTCCGCCTTCCGCTTTGAATGTTACCCGGATGAGGTTGTATTTCTCTCCTTTGATCTCAGTCTCTCCCACTAGGGTTTTCACAGCAGCTGGATCATTGAGGCCATAAGGCAAAAAGGCAAAATAGGCTACCGAATTAACTGAACGCGAAAAAGCACCGATGCGCTCTTCCGTCAAGGTATCGATTTTGACCCCATTGACTGTCCTCGTAAATCCTGAATTATTTAAAACATCTCGCACTGTTCCAGTAGAATCGGAGAATTCACGAATGTATTCGTAAGCGTGGGGAGTCTTGAAAATCGTGTAATGAATATTTCTAAAGTCAAAATCGATCTTGACTTGTTCGTAGATCTCTCCACCATGTGCCTTGATAGCGGCATCGACAATTTTTTCGGCTTCTGTTCGCTGCTTGCAGGAAATAACTGAAGCAACAACAACCAACAAGAAAAGGAATTGGGTGATTTTCATAGTCTTAAAGATAATGGGAAATACGATGGAAATATTGTTGAAATACATGGAGATAAACCTCGCTCCGCTCGGAGAAATACGCTTCGCGAAATATTTCCATTTATTTCAACCTCTGAAAGAGGTTTTATTTCTATGTATTTCTAATGTATTTCAATCTTCTTTCTACAGTTTTTCAACCTGATATTCCGAGTACTTGTACTCTGCTCTTAGAAATAAGCGATCTCCTTTTTCATTTACTCGCCAGCTTTCTCTGGTTCCGTGTAGTTTGAGTCCGTTTACCTCTTCTCCGGAAAGGTCATAAATCAAGCTACGGTGATCTTTGAGTTGGACTTCATTTCCGACCATCAAGAAAGTCACTGGATCAAAAAAGTACCACCATGTATCCGAATTCGGACCATAATCTACTCGGATCGTTTCTACCTCTGAGCCATTTTCCAAGGTCTTTTTTCCTTCATAAATCAACTTCCCTCCTTTGTCCATCAATTTCCAAGGTTGTGCCACGGTGTAAAATGCCGCGTCAAAATCCTTCTTTTTGGCCGCTAAAAAACCTTCATTCTGCACCTCATTACCGCCCATCTGATAGCGGATTTTAGCTCCATCCCAACTGATGACATGCTCAATACTGTCCTTTTCCCACGAGATTTTTCCTTCGAAATAGGGCTGAAACCGAAACTCGTGCCATTGATCGAGTTCGGACTCTACGTTGCCGTTTTCGTCCAAAATCCGGGTCCATTTCCGGAATTTAAGTTGGGACAGATTCTGCCAATCTTCCTGACCTCCATGAGCTTCAATGGATTTTTCCAACAGGTCTTGGGCTTGCTGCTCAGGGCTTTTGGTACACGAAAACTGAATAAGAAGACTGAGTAGGATAAGAAGTCGAAGGAATGGTTTCATGCAGCGAAATTAGAGATTCTGGTCAATTGTAAATTCAATTAGAGATGGCCTTAGATGACATGTTTTTTTTACCAGACCGAAAATTGATTTGTCTATTCTAAAAAAGGGAGTGTTGTTTTACCACATAGTCACATAGAAAACATAGTATATAGAATTAATGAAAAAGCTATGTGACTTCTATGTATGTGGTTTTGTTCCTTTTAGAAAAGTAATCCAAATAGATTCCCAGAACTACCAGACCATACTCCAAAATCAGAAAAATAGACTGCTCTTGGAAATCAGCATTTCCATAGGCTTGATAGGAGAAGATTGCTCCAAAGCTCCAGAGCAAAATCGTCATTTTTCCTTGCATTACACTCAATCCCAAGGCCGGCAGGATATACCAAGGATGCACCACGGGCTGAAGTAGGAGGTAAACCAAGTAAATCAGTACTATCAAATCGACCAGTTCGAAGAGGGATTTTGATTGCCTCTTCCAGGAAAAATACCCGATCAGGATAACCGTGGACAAACTGAGGATTTTCGTCAAAAAAGCGATCGTATTGTATCCCTCAATCCAATACCCCACCTCACGAAGCAAGTAATAGATCGAGGCGTTAAACTCAAATTTGCCCTGATATAATTTGAGGCTTTGAGCGAAATTGACCCAAGAATCGTCAATCAAAAGCGGGATAAAGCTAATGACGATGGCGAGTGTCATTCCTGCCCAGAACCAGGCCGATTTTCTCGATTTTTCAAAAGCTAAAAATACCGGGCCGAGCATTAAGGGAAGAAGTTTAATCCCAACCGCCAAGCCCCAAAAACTACCGGAAAGCCCCAACTTTCCTTTTTGAATAGCCCAAATCGACGCTATCAGAAAAAGCAGCACCAAACCCTCAAAATGTAAATTCCCGGTGATTTCCATAATCACCAAAGGATTGAACCAATACCAGAAAATTCGTTGGGTGGGAAGTTGAAATGCCATCAGCAACTTCCAAAGCAGGACAAAAACCCCAATTTCACCCAAAAGCAAAATCAACCGGAGCGTGTAATACCCATTCCAAACGAAGCCCATTGAAGCTTTGGCTCCCAACCAGAAAATCACCTGATTGAGCGGTGGATAGACGGAATAGTAATCGGGAGAATTTAGATTCTCATACAGAAGATTTCTGTAGGCATTATCAGGATCAAGATTTTTCTCCTGCCATTCCTTTGGCGTTAGATAATAGGGATTTTGGCCGATTTTCAGCAATTCTCCATCCCAGAGAAATCGAACAAAGTCATCTGACCACTGAGGAGCAAATGGAAAAACAGCCAATCGAAGTAGCAGTCCGGCAAATAACACGTTGCGAAAGCTGTTCTTTTCCCCTGCTAAAAAAAACAGCCCCAACATCCCCGCAAAAGCCAATGAAAACAGCAAAAAAGTCAAGCCAAACGCTTCTCTTGGCACCTGCGCAAGGAAAAACAAGATTCCCGACATTGCGAGAATCAGAGCATACTTGAAGGGTGTTTTAATCCTGCTGATCAAAGCCCCAAATCCTTTCTCAAGGGTTCGTACACTTTCTCATTCTGCTTCCAATACTCAAGCAGTTGCATGTTGGTACGGGTGGCAGTGGTGACTTCTTGCTTTCCATCAGACTTGGTCCAGGTTTCAGTGAAACCTAAGATCTCGAAAGGAAAAAACTGATTGTATCGAATGGTAAGTTTTCGGCCGATTTCAGAATAAACGACTTCAATCTCGGACTGATTGGAACCCAAGTCCTTCTTGGAAATGGTGGCTTGCTCAGCTTTCAGAGGAATGTGGGCAAAGCGCTGAAAGATCAAACTGGGAATCATACTGACATTTCCCATGGGCACCAGATTCGGATTGAGTCGGATCAGATTGAAAAGCTCCTCTTCGGCTTTTGCATCGATTTTCGATTCCACATCGCCTTCGGATTCGAAATAGGAAAACAGCTTGGCGTTGTATTTTCCGGATTTGAAATTGAGTTGGGTGAAGGACTGCCCGCACCATTCAGTTACCGAGGATGTCAATTTTGGAGAAGGAACTTCCTCATAGACAGGCGTGAAAACGGAAAGCATGGTGTGATAGGGATAGACGCCAGTCAGAAACTCCCGAGTCATGTTCAATTTCATCACCTTTTGGGCATCCGAAGGTCGATCCTGAGGATTATCGAGCTTGACTTGTTTGGATTTGGAAAAGTCCTCCGTCACAAAGATCATTACCGCTTTTCCTGGCCGAATCTCTCCATAGCGACTTTGCTGCAGGTCAAAGACATTGATCTCGGCCTTTCCCTGATACCAATACTTGGCGAATTGCTCTTCTTCTACCCCTTCTCGGCCAGAGGAACTGCAAGAAAAAAGGAAAGCCAAAATTAGAAAAAGGGGAATAAATGATTTGAAATTTCGGATTTCAGAATTCGGGTTTCGGTGATTTTGGTGATAGGTGTTCATTTTCTGAATTAGAAATGATTTCAAATTACACGATAGTGCTTCCAAACTGCCAACTGCGAATGATCACTACCTACTTATTTACCAATACTTGAAGATCGTAAAAATAATCTTATACCCCGCTCCAATCACTCCCTTCACGGTCCCACTCACTTTGGAGACTCCAATTCGTTTGCGATAGTTGACCGGAACTTCAGTGTAGCGAAGGCCGGCTTTGTGGGCTTTGATCTGCATCTCGATGGTCCAGCCGAAGTTTTGATCGATCATATTCAGGTACAAGAGTTTTTTCCAAACTATGGCCCGAAAAGGCCCCAAATCAGAGAACTTTGCCCCTTGCATGTACTTCATCATCGTCGTCGCCAGCCAGTTGCCAAAGACCTGAGGAAGCGTCATCGATCCACTTTCCCGCTGCCCCAAGGCTCTTGACCCGATCACCATATCGGCTTTCCCATCCAAAATCGGCTGCACCAAATCCTTCATCTCCTCGGGATAGTCACTATAGTCCCCATCCAAAAAGACCACGATATCTGGTTGGATTTCCTGATTTTTGATCCAATCCATCGCGGTCAAGCAGGCTTTTCCGTAGCCTTTTTGAGGTTCAAAGACGACTTTGGCCCCTGCTGTTTCTGCTACTAGTTGGGTTTGATCGGTGGAGTTGTTGTTGGCCACGACGATGTAACGGACAAACTTTGGAATCTCGGCAATGACTTTGGGGATGGATTTTTCCTCGTTGTACGCAGGAATGATGACGTCAATAATCGGCGGGTAATTCATGGAAAATATTAGCGACCTAGGCCGTAGGATTTAAAGGAGGAGACAAAGACCAAGCTATAGCCAAAGGCGAGCATGGCATGAAAGGGAAGGAAAAGGAAATTTCCCTCACGAAATGCCAATCCCACCATCACCCAAAATACCAAGGCCAAAAGCCCTTCAAACCAAGTGGTAATCGGCATGCGATGCAGGATATATCGATTGGAGCTCAAAGAAACTTTCCCGGACTCAAGATTGAATTTTGGGGTGCGGATAAAGGGGGATTTTTTTCCGGTCAATCCTTCCCATACGGCTTGGGCGTTGTGTAAGGCCAAACCCATGGACACTGAAAGGAACAGCGGCAGCTGCCAAATCACTCCCAAAAAAGAAGAGAGAAATGACCTATTGGCAATAAAATACGAGGCCAGATACACTCCGGCAATCAGGACAAATCCAATCAGGAAAATCCCCGAAAGCCTTACCATCCACTCTGGAATAAGCCCCTGCACTCCTGCCCACCAAACCCCAATGCTACTCAAACTGGTCAGTAGCACCACGATGAAAATCGTGGAATTGAACAAATGAGCGAAGGAATGAAACTTGATCCGAAAGGGTAATTTTTCCTGACTCACCTTGCCGGCATGCTTTACAGCACATTCGGCCCCACCTTTTGTCCAGCGGAATTGTTGGGACTTCACGGCAGACATGATCGGTGGGAGTTCGGCAGGCGATTCGATTTCGGGTCTATAGACAAACTGCCAGCCTTTTCGCTGGGCTCGATAGCTCAAGTCCAAATCTTCCGTCAAGGTATCATCGTGCCAGTTGCCCGCATCGAGGATGCAGCTTTTTCGCCAGATTCCTCCTGTGCCATTGAAATTGATAAAAGCACCCTGTCGGTTTCGCCCCATCTGCTCAATGAAGAAATGCGCATCCAAGGCAAAGGCCTGCAATCGTGTTAGGAGGGAATAGTCTCGGTTCAAATGTGTCCACCTGGTTTGTACCATCCCGACTTTTTCAGAAGAGAAAAAAGGATTCGTTTTGATCAAAAAGTCTGGATCGGGCACAAAGTCTGCATCGAAAATGGCGATAAATTCTCCTGAAGCTTGCTTCAATCCTTCCCGCAAGGCTCCTGCCTTGAAGCCTGTTCGGTCAGTTCGATGCAGGTAGCGGAAGTTGATATCTGGATATTCCTTGAGTTTAGCTTGGATCAAGTCCACCGTCTGATCGGTACTGTCGTCGAGAATCTGGATTTCAAGTAATTCCTTAGGGTAATTCAGCTTTGCGACAGCATCAATCAGGCGCTCGACGACATAGAGCTCATTGAATACGGGAAGCTGGACGGTGACTTTTGGCCAGCTGGAAGGTGTGACTTGAGGTGTAGAAGCCCATTCTTTCCGGGCTTTCAGAAAATGAAACAACAAATGTCCTTGCGCCAAACTGTACATCAGGATAAACAGCATTCCCGAGAAATACAGTCCGCAAAGGAAATAGAGGATAATCATTTAGGCATTGAGCTTGATGGAATCGTTGCCAATAATAATAGGCAAATCGATAATTCGGTTCTCTTCCGGCCCGTTTTCCAACTTCAACACCCCACGAGGACACACAGCCGAACATACGCCACATCCAACACAAGAGGAGCGAACGATGGTTTGTCCCATTTGGGCATACGCGCGAACATCAATCCCCATTTCGCAATAGGTCGAGCAATTGCCGCAGGAAATGCATTGACCACCGTTGGTTGTGATTCGGAAACGCGATTTGAATCGCTGCACGATGCCAAGATAAGCTGCCAAAGGACAACCAAATCGGCACCAAACCCGATTCCCCATAAAGGGATAAAATCCCGTCCCCACTACTCCTGCGAAGGTAGAACCGATTGCAAAACCATAAAACGAATGCAGCTGATTGGTCACATTACCCAAAAAGCTAAAGCCTGAAAAGTAGTTGGCGATCGTCACCACAGTCATCACTACTGCCAAAACCAACACGCTGTGAATGATCCACCGTTCGTATTTCCAAGCTTTAAGCGATTTGTCAGAAAGCTGCCGAAAAGGGTCTCCCACTGTCTCCGCCAAGCCTCCACAACCGCAGACCCAAGAGCAATACCATCTTTTTCCAAAGAAATAGGTAAATACCGGCACGCCTACGATAATCAGCAAAATGCCCCAAATCAGCATAAACATGCCCATGCCTCCACCTGAGAGGAATGTGGAAATCTGGTAATCGTAGAAGAAATCGTAGTCGAGTGGCCAGATATTTTTGAAATCGTAATAAGGTTGATTGAGCAAAACCAAAATCTCGGGAATCAGAAAGGCAAAAGCCGTCTGGAAAAACATGACCGAAGCGGTGCGGAGTTGCTGGTATTGATTACCCCTGTATTTCCGGAACATTCGCACTCCCATCACCAAAATCGCCAGGGTGTACACCAATCCATACAAAAACCACTGGCTGGCAGGACCGCCGGAAAGCATTCTGGAAACCGGCTCTACCATCCAAACCAAGTTGACCAAATAAGCCGGAAACCAGTAGAGCAAGATGTAAAACAGAATCAGGTAGCCTCCGGTGATCATCCCCAACCAACCTTTGTTTTTCAGTTTGGAGTGGAAAATCCCATTGTTTTTAATTCCTGAAGGTTCATCGGAATACTGCCTGAAATTGTACAAATAACCTCCCAATACAGCCAATCCGATCGACAAACCCAACCAAAGCCATGGGTTTTCTCGGACCGGACTACTCGCGGCAGCCTTGGACAATGCAAATCCATAATCATCCCAAATGACCTGATCCCAGTGTTGCTGAGCTTTCAGGTTGTCATTGTAGGTATTGAAGTTTTCTCCAAAAGCGGAAAGAAAGGAAAAATTGGAACCATATTCCTGACCATACATCGGAGCGAGGATTTCGGCCATTTTCTCCCGATGGATATCCTTGGTATTAACCAAAACCAGCTCCTCGGTAAGCGTGTAGTTTCCCAAAAAAGGAACCGCCGTAAACACAGTCAATCCGATCAGAAACAACCCCAATCCTATTTTTTCGATCGTCTTCATACGCTTGCTCCGAATAGTTTTTGGATGAATGATTTTTTGGTAGGCTGGAAGTTGCCTCCGAATTGCGCCTTGAAGGCTTTTTGAATCTCCAAGTAATAAGGAGCAAAAAACTCCGGATCGAAATTGGCTTTGTCGAGTTTGGAGATCACTTTTTCTCCAGACCACTTTTCCCGGATGACCTGATCGAAGAACTCATGCCTTAATCGGAAACCAAAATTATTCACTCCAAGAATTTGGTGATCCAAATTCATGAGCATGCGAAAGCAGACTTTTCCTGAGGAATGCTCCCAGTAAAAACTTTTGACCTCCGAATCATTCCAAATCGGAGGAACCGTGCCGTAGGTTTGGTATTCGATATCCAGGAATTTGGCCGAGTTGAACCAGATTCCGGGTTGGTAGGGAACAGGCTTTTTGCAAAGGTTGTGAGCCAAGGTTTCACCATGCATTCGTCCGGTATACCAGACTTGCTCGATGTTCCTTCGGTCTGCAGCCGGAGGATTTTCAAATTCCGCACAGTCCCCGATGGCATAGACATCCGGGATATTGGTTTGAAAGAAAGTATCCACCTTCACTCCTCGAGTCACATTCAATTCGGTATTTCTCAGAAAATCCACATTCGGACTTACTCCAGCTGTCAATCCCACAAACTCACAGGAAATTTCTTCTCCTTTGGAAGTGATAACAGCCCGAGCCCTTCCCTTTGAATCTGAAAGAATTTCCTTCAGTTCGGTCTCCAAACGTAAGTCAATGTGATGCTCGAGAATGTGTCTGCCTACCAGTTCGGATTCTTCTTTGGGAAGAACATTGTCCCAAAATCCTTTTTCTCGCACCAAAAAAGTCACGGGGATTTTTTTGTAAGCCAGCATTTCGGCCATCTCAATCCCAATCAAGCCGCCGCCTACAATGACTGCCCGATTCACTCCCTGATGCGTATTTTTTTCCATCAGCTCCAAGTCTTGCTTGGAATACAAGCCCTGCACACCCTCTAAGTCTTGACCCGGCCAACCAAATTTATTGGGTTTGCTACCCGTGGCGATGACCAAAACATCATAGGTCATCTTTTCACCTGAATCAAAAACCAAGGTCCTTTCACCAAATTCAACCTTCTGAACCCAAGCCTTCTTTAGCTCAATTCGATTTTTCTCCCAAAACCAAGACTCATAGGGTTGAGTATGTTCAAATTTCATGTGGCCCATGAAGACGTACATGAGGGCTGTGCGGGAAAAAAAGTAGTCAGACTCACCAGAAATGACCGTAATGTGGGTATCCGAATCCATTTTCCGAACGTGTCGGGCCAGGGTAATTCCGGAGATTCCGTTGCCGATAATAACAAGATGACGAGCGAGCATAAGGGTGAGTTGAAGGCAAAAGTTACCTAAAAATTCGGGTTACTCGTTGAGGTTCCAGTTGTAATCCAAGTGCGATATTTTGGCGTTGGGTTTAATCTTGACCTTAGAGTACAGATTGAGAAAACTGATCAGGCTTCCTTTTTTGGTGAAATCTCCCTGAAACCAAGAGAAAATGGAGGAAATCTGTGCCTGATCCGGAGTGATTTTATTCCGGGTGGGATCGTTGATAAATGCTACGGCTACCTTTTGCAATTGAGATTCGAGCTTTTCAGGAACAAAGGCTTCATTCAACAAAGGAGGGCAAGAAACCGAAGCGCAATTGATGGCAAAGTGGATTCTAGGCTCATCAAATTCCTTTCTCAGGATAGCATGCTCAATCTCGTCCAAACTGGATTCCACTCCTCCGATTTTAAAGAATTTATAGTGCCAAACATCCTTGATAAGTGGGATTTTCAATTTGGGGCCCAAATCCCGAATGCTTTTAGTGGGGTAATTATCCACAATCAGCTTTACCGTGAAGGCATTGTAGGCATTAATCCAATAGGCGAGCTGCTGGTTTTTTGACCAGGTTTTGCGATCAGGGGCATTTTCTGAGATTAGTTTTAGGTACTGTTCCAGCTTTGCCTTGTCCTTGATAAAACCTTTGTAGTCCACCATCCCGTTGGGTTTGACATGGGTTTTCACCAGTTGATCCCAAATTTGATGGCTGGGTGGGGTTGTTCCTGCCATTCCCAATGATGGACTTTGGCAAGAAAAAACAAGAAATGAATAGACGAGTGATACAATTTTAGGAAAGGACATATGGTGAGATTTTACTCGATATACGAAGGGAATAGAAAGGTAAGTTTTTTCAAAAAAGATTTGTGTCTTCCACCCGACACAATCAATCGTATACTTTTTCACCCTTATTCAGCCAAACACCCCAAGATTTGGAGTAGGTATGGACTTTTAGAGTGAGTTTTTCATTTTGAACTAAAGGCTGATTCTCATTGACCCAGTGAATGATGCCTCCATAAAGATTAAAAACTCGGGTAAATCCTGCACTTTGAAGCTTTTTACCGATCTCCTGTGACCTAGCGCCAACCGTACAATAAACCAAAATAGGCTGATTTTTATCCAAGTCAGCGACATTTTTCAGATCAAAAGTTTCGTAACCAACCCACTTAGCTTTTGGAAGGTGGCTAACCTCATACTCTGCCTTTTCACGCGCATCCAGAACTTGATAATTGCTGAGATTAGAAATCTGCTTGGGTTGGATCACCGGAAACCGGTCATCATAAAGACCTTCCAAGAGTGTTTTATAGGCTACCGATTGCCCAAAAGAGGAAAAAACAGATAGGAAAGTGATTAAAAAAAGAATTCGGGTTTTTTGAAGATTCATAGATGAATGAAGTTTCTCAAAAAACCCGAAAAACACACAAGTGGTTCTGTCAAGCGTAGAAATCAGAAAGACGAGCGAGACCTCTTTTATCTTTCACAATGATTTTCTTTCCATCCAGATCGATCAGATCGTCTTTTTTAAATTCAGAGAGTAGTCGGATGACCGATTCTGTGGCTGTACCAACGATGCCAGCAATCTCCTCTCTGCTGAGTACAAGGTCAATTTTCTGATTTCCTCCACCTTCTACACCGTAAGAATTGGCAAGTTGAAGTAGGACAAATGCCAAGCGCTCACGGATGCTTTTTTGGGTAGCATCGGTCAGCTTTTCTTCCATCACTCCGATTTCATGACTTAGCTGCTTGGTCACTCGTTTGAAGAATTCTGTATTTTTCAAAAGTGTATTGAGAAAGGGCTCACGAGGCACAAAACAAATTTTAGCATCCTCAATAATCATGGCCGAATTGGTGTAATTCTCTTCACCTAACAAGGCTGCATAACCAAGGAAATCACCTTTTTGGGCGAGGTGAATGATTTGCTCTTTGCCATTCGAGGCCGTTTTGTAAATTTTCACCACACCGGAATTGATACAAAAAATCCCCAATGGCTTGGTACCTTCATAATAGAGGATTTGACCCTTGCGGTGGGATATCAAATTTTTATGATCGGAGATCGAACAAAGTTGAGTTTCCGGAAGGTCAGAGAACAGCGACTGTTTTCTGCTTGCGCAAAGCTCGCATGGGGTATTGTGGGAATGCGTATTCATACTTCTAATTGCTGGGTAAAAATTCTACCTAAAATTTAGAAAAATACTGACATAAGTCATACTTTTTACTAAAAAATTCAGGGAGATGGTGGAAAATTCGGGGTTTGAATGAATTTTTTCTGACTTTTTTCAAATTCCAGCGAAATGTGCTTTATGCCATTTGATAAGATCACAAAGGAGGTCAACAAGGTTGAACGGTAAGCCAAGGCTTGCTGTAGTACATTTTGATTGAGTTCTATTTCCGGAGCTTTACATTCGATGAGCAAGTAGGGATGCCCAGTTCTGTCAAAAACCACTAAGTCAGTTCGTTTCTGAAGCTGATTGTATTTGAGACCTTTTTCTAGGGATATCAATCCTTTGGGATATCCCTGATGCTCGATTAAAAAATTGATCCAATGCTGCCTCACCCATTCTTCGGGAGTCAAAGCCAAAAACTTTTTTCTCAGACTGTCAAAAATGAAATATTTATCATTTTCTCGCTGAAGTTGCGGCTCAAAAGAAGGTAGATTAAGGACTGGAAGCGAAAGCAATGAGGGGAGGGTCAATTATCGATTCAAAGTTGCACATTTTGTCCGAGAAGAGGAGGTCAGTTTGAGTCAAATTGAAGGTATGGGGCTATTTTCTTCACCCATTCTTCCCTAAAAATTTTGATTTTCAACAGATCTTGAGGACTATTAAAATTCCCATGTTGCTTCTTGAAGGCTATAAGAACTTTAGCTTCCTGAAAGCTGATGTAAGGATGTTTGGAAAGTTCCTCGAGCTCCACGGTATTGATTTTGATTTTTTTGGAAATACCCGGATCAAAATCAAAATACTCCCAAATCCCCTCAATAACTTCAGGTTTTAGGCCAAATACCTCTTTTAATTGGTCTTTGGAATGAAAACCACCCAGCCTTTCTCGATACTTGATAATCCGAGAAGCGGTAGCTGAACCAATTCCAGGAACAATCTGCAAGGTAACAGAATCAGCTTCAGAGAATGGAAGCCTGTTGATTCTACTTTTCACCAATTCGGAGGAAGAATTCCTTACTGTATCCTGTGGATTGAAGGTCGGCAAAGGAGAGGATACCAAGGTAAATCCTGCCTTTTCCATGCTATCTAAAGAGTCAATGTAGCGTTCATAAAGACGATTGGCTTTTTGATTTTTGAAATACCTGAGCAAGTCAGCACTAAATGAAAGTAGAATAAGAATAGGAATGACCCACAGAAAGCCTCTCGCCTCTTTTCGAGAAAATCCAAGAGTAGTTTTAAGCCAGAAAAAGACCTTGTCTTTCATAAAAATCCACCTAGAAAAGTTCAATAACGGATAAGTTAATGCAATTGGAATTTCATTGCAAATTGAAAGGACTTCGAGTTCTTGCTTAAATCAATTATTTAGATTCATTCCAAATTAACTCAGACTTACATGAAAGAAACCCTTACGGCAAGTTGATCTGTTAAATTTGTGACCGAGATTTTGCAAGAATGCAGACGAAATTCAGAGCAATCAGTTTATCACACAAAACAGCACCTGTTCAGATCAGAGAGTTAATATCTCTCGATGAGCAGTCTATTCAGCGTATCTTATTGAGGCTGAAAGAGTTTTTCAGCTTAAGTGATGCCTTGATTCTGTCTACTTGTAACAGGACAGAAGTGTATTACAGTCACGATCTTGACCTTAGCACTGAAATCATCAAGCTCATCGGACTCGAAAGAGGTTTGGCGGATGTGGTCAATTATCTGGAGTATTTCGAGATATTCAATGAAGATCGATTGGCTATTTCTCATTTGTTCCGGGTTTCTATGGGATTGGAAGCTCAAGTAGTAGGTGATATTCAAATCTCCAATCAGGTAAAAAGAGCCTATCAAACCGCTGCAGATTTAGAAATGGCAGGGCCATTCCTCCACCGTTTGATGCACACCATATTTTTCACCAATAAGCGGATTGTGCAAGAGACAGCTTTCCGGGATGGAGCAGCTTCCCTTTCTTATGCCACTATTGAATTGATCGAAAGTCTTACCTCAAATACATTTCAACCAAGAATTTTACTGATTGGCGTTGGAGAAATCGGAGAGGATGTGGCCAAAAACATGGTATACCTCCCGGAGGCTAAAGTCAAAATCACCAACAGAACCCAATCCAAAGCAGAAGAAATCGCAGGTCCTTTGGGATTTGAAGTTGTTCCTTTTGAAAATGTTCAATCAGCGATGGATGAGGCAGACGTAATTGTTTGCTCGATCATGAAAAATGAGCCTTTCATCACGAAGGATCTGGTTAAGAAATTTAACATCCCTAGCTACAAACTTTTTGTGGACCTTTCGGTGCCAAGAAGTATTGAAACTTCGATCGAGGATGTCCCAGGTGTAATTCTTTACAACGTGGACAACATCAGAAGTAAAGCTTCGGAAGCTTTGGAAAAACGATTGGAGGCTATCCCTCAAGTAGAATCAATCATTGAAGAAAGCATCGAAGAGTTTCACAACTGGAAAAAGGAAATGATGGTATCCCCTACCATCAATAAGCTAAAGCAGTCCCTTGAACAAATCAGACAAGAAGAACTTAGCCGATACCTCAAAAACGCAGATGAAAAAGAGTACGTCCTCATCGACAAGATCACCAAGAGCATGATGCAAAAGATCCTCAAGGTGCCAGTCGTCCAACTAAGAGCTGCCTGTCAAAGAGACCAGGCTGAGGAAATGATCGAAATCATCACAGACCTATTTGATCTCGAAAAAGTAAAATCTGAAAAATAAATCAAGCCTACAACCACGCAAATGACCAAAGGAGCCTTTGAAAATCCTTTGGTCATTTTATATTTAGGCCACTATCAAACAGCTATGCGAAAAACCTTTATCCTTGCATTTACATTACTTTTTCTGACTTCAATCCCTGTATTTGCTCAAACTTGGGAGGTTTTTGATTTGAAAGGAACACTTCAGCAGCGTGCAATCTTTGATAGAATTGAAATCTTGGGCGAAACAGTCATCACTGGAAAAAATGAATCGGGATTGTTTTTATTGTCACCTGATCTTCGCCCGATGCTGGACCTACAAGGCGATGAAGTATATCAATACCTTCAGCCTTGGATCGTAGTAAAAGGTCCAAAAGGACTTGGTGCATTTCACGAATACGGCCAGTTGGCCTTACCGCTTGAATATGAAGAGATCAAAACTTACCCTAATCTTCTTCTTGCCAGAAAAGGAAGAGAATATTGGATGTTTGAAAGAGGAAAAAATAAAATTACGGCATTAGGATCCGCGGAAGAGGCTAAATTGACCCATCATGGGATGATCATCCTTAAAAAAGGAGAAAAATTTTATTTACCCTTATCTAGTCAGCCTGACAGAGGTTATGATTATTTAGAGGAAAATGAAGGAAATTTCCTGCTTGCCAAGGAATCCACCGGGTTTGGATTGATCAATCGGGAAGGGATCTTTGTGCTGGAACCTGTCATAGATCAGCTCGAGCACACCCGAGGTAATTTTTTCTATGGGTTTGATGAAAATCAGTACT
Source organism: Algoriphagus aquatilis (assembly GCF_042657405.1). Taxonomy (NCBI): domain Bacteria; kingdom Pseudomonadati; phylum Bacteroidota; class Cytophagia; order Cytophagales; family Cyclobacteriaceae; genus Algoriphagus; species Algoriphagus aquatilis. Next base: position 79,941 of record NZ_JBHSKS010000011.1, on the reverse strand, counting down.
TACTCATCCAAGGTGACGAAATCCGTGCTCAGGTAAGCTATAACTCCTATCACAGGATTACCAAAGAAGGAAACCTGATGTTGGAATACATTCATGGAAAACTACGGAGAATAATTGAGGAGGATGGGATTTTGCTGGATGCAGTAGGAATGGAATCTGTGACCCTAATTGGAAATGATCTCTACAATGTACGATTCAGAGATAACAAACTTGGTCTGCTAGGTAAAAAAGGCTGGTTAGTGCAGCCTATATCTGATGCGGAATGGATTGGTGCCGGGAGTGAAGGGTTATTCCCTGCTAAAAAGAATGGAAAAACAGGGTTTTTATCTGAAGCAGGAACTTGGGCTATACAGCCTCAATTTGAAGAAGTTGGAAATTTTTCAGAGAAAATAGCTTCCTTCAGAAAAGGTAATTCCTGGGGCTTGATCAATGCTGATGGACGGATTGTCAATGATCCAAAATGGAAGGAATTGAAGAAATTTGAAAATGGCACAGCAATCGCCAAATCAGAGGACACTTCTTATTACCTTCTCAACTCATCTGGAAACGTGATTAATCCAACCGGATTTGAAAAGATTTGTCGTCTGAAAGAAGGATTTCTTTTGGTCGAATCTCAAGGCAAAAAAGGAATCCTCGATAGTAATGGACATATCCTTCTTTCTCTAGAATATGATCAGGTGGAAGTGGTTTCCAAGGATTTGATTATCGTACACAAAAATGGCTTGGCTGGAATAATCAACACAGCGGGAAATACGCTCTTCCCAATTCAATACCAGCAAATCCAGCTGGATTGGGCAGATCAGAAAGTGTTGGCCAAAGAAATGTACATTCCTGTGGTCATTCCAGTAGAAGAGCCGGGAACCAAAAGAAAAAAGGGAGCGAAAAGCTCCCTCTGATTATTTTTTGTCTGCCTTAGAGGCTCCACCATCTTTATTCTCCTTGTCCGAATTTGCTATAGAATCGCGCATTGAGGTGTCAGACTTAATGTTTTCCATTTTATAGTAATCCATCACCCCTAATTGACCAGAGCGGAATGCATCAGCAATAGCTTTAGGCACCTCCGCCTCAGCTTCAATCACTTTTGCTCTCATCTCCACATTTCTGGCTTTCATCTCCTGCTCCAAAGCAACGGCCATGGCTCGTCTTTCTTCAGCTTTAGCTTCTGCCACCTTCAAGTCAGCTGAAGCTTGATCGATTTGAAGTTTTGCCCCGATGTTAGTCCCCACATCAATATCCGCTATATCAATTGAAAGAATTTCGAAAGCAGTTCCAGCATCGAGCCCACGCTGGAGGACCAGTTTAGAAATCTTATCAGGATTTTCTAGAACTGATTTGTGCGTAGCTGCAGAACCGATTGATGTAACAATCCCCTCGCCTACACGAGCCAAAATAGTCTCCTCTCCTGCTCCACCCACCAACTGCGCGATATTAGCTCTAACAGTTACTCTTGCTTTGGCGATCAGCTGAATCCCATCTGCCGCAACAGCAGCCACACTGGGGGTGTTGATCACTTTAGGATTAACAGAAATCTGCACTGCTTCAAAAACATCTCTACCTGCCAAATCTATGGCTGTAGCTTGCTTAAAACTGAGATTAATATTTGCCTTGTCAGCCGATATCAAAGCCCGGATTACAGCTGGAACGTTGCCACCTGCCAAGTAGTGAGTTTCCAAATCATTGGTCGTCAATTGAAGCCCTGCCTTAGTGGCCGTAATCATGGAATTTACTATGACACTTGGCGGCACTTTACGGATTCGCATTCCGATCAATTCACCGATTCCAACTTTTACATTGGCAAATTGGGCCGTAATCCAAAGATTGACCGGAACGAAGTAGAGAAAGATAAAGAGTAAGACTATCCCCGCAAATGCGGCAACTAACACGAACAATGAGCTATCTGCTTCCATAATTATTTTACTATGATTTTGTTGTTTTCAATTTTAATGATTTCTACCGTTTTCCCCACTTCTATAAATCCTGATTCAGATTTGACTTCATAGAGCTCATCGGAAAAAGAGGCTTTGCCAAAAGGCTTGATATCAGAAATTGATATCCCTTTCATTCCAACTTCCAATCCAAGGGTACGACCATCGAAAGCGCCACCCTGCATAGAGGATTTGAGCGAAAATCTCTTCCAAACTCCAGAACTGAAACCATACCAAACCGCAGCAAAGTTGACCACAACAGTAGCTCCGGTGATCCAAAGGGCAACAGAATAGTTAAAATTCAAGAAGGCAAATGCCAATCCAATAAGACTCACGGCAAAACCTAAAATTCCCACAATGGTAGTTCCAGGAATGAAAAGGATTTCTACCAATAGCAAAATTAATCCTGTGAGCAAAAGGCTACTAAGTATCAATAGTTCCATAATCCCAGTTTGAATGAGAGCAAAATACAAGATTAACTTGAGATTGTCCCACCAAGGCAAATAAAAAACCCGGATAAATCCGGGTTTAAATCTTAGTAGGCTTTTGCAAAATGAACCCTACCTGTCGAGGGTTTTCCGGTAAGTATACATGAGCCTGATTCTTGTTTTTGATCAAGCGGAATGCATCGGATAGTGGCTTTGGTGAGTTCTTTGATTTTCTCTTCGGTCTCTGTGGTACCATCCCAATGTGCCGAAACAAATCCTCCTTTTTCTTCCAATACTTGGACAAACTCATCCCAGGAGTTGACTTCTGTAGTTTTTTCAGCCCTGAAGTTAAATGCCTTCTGATAGATCGAGTTTTGAATTTCTTCCAATAGCCCCCCGATTTTTTCAGCAATCGGCATTTCTGAAAGTTGGAAAGTTTCTTTCGTCAAGGTATCCCTTCTAGCAATTTCCAAAGTGCCATTTTCAAGGTCTCTTGGGCCCATTGCGATTCTCACAGGAACTCCTTTGAGCTCATATTCGGCAAACTTCCAACCTGGCTTTTGGGTATCTCGATCATCGTATTTCACGGATATTCCAGCTTTTCTCAACTCAGCCATGATTTCCTTTACTTTAACAGAAATGGACTCTAATTCGGCTTCTCCTCTGTAAATCGGCACTATCACGACTTGGTGAGGAGCCAATTTAGGTGGAAGAACCAATCCATTATCATCCGAGTGAGCCATGATCAAGGCTCCCATCAGTCGGGTACTTACACCCCAAGAAGTACCCCATACATAATCCAGCCCCCCTTCTTTTGTGGCAAATTTCACGTCAAAAGCTTTAGCGAAATTCTGTCCCAAAAAGTGAGAGGTACCCGCTTGAAGTGCTTTTCCATCCTGCATCATAGCCTCAATGCAAAAAGTTTCATCCGCTCCTGCAAATCGTTCATTGGCTGTTTTTCTGCCTTTCACCACCGGTAAGGCCATAAATTCCTCCGCAAATTGGGCATATACATTCATCATTTGGACAGTCTCATCCATCGCCTCTTTTGCTGAGGCGTGAGCAGTATGACCTTCTTGCCAGAGGAATTCAGCAGTTCTGAGAAAAAGTCGGGTTCTCATTTCCCATCTCACCACGTTTGCCCACTGATTGACCAAAAGAGGAAGATCACGGTAAGATTGGATCCAGTTTTTATAGGTACTCCAGATTACAGTTTCTGAAGTCGGACGGACAATAAGTTCCTCCTCAAGCTTGGCCTCCGGATCTACGATTACACCTGATCCATCTTCAGCATTTTTGAGTCTGTAATGCGTCACTACTGCACATTCCTTTGCAAATCCTTCTACGTGACTAGCTTCTTTGCTCAGGTAGGACTTGGGGATGAAGAGTGGAAAATAGGCGTTGGTATGTCCGGTCTCTTTAAACATTCTATCCAGTTCGGCCTGCATTTTTTCCCAAATGGAATAGCCATAAGGTTTGATCACCATACAGCCGCGTACGGGTGAATTTTCAGCTAGATCAGCTCTTTTTACCAATTCATTATACCAGAGGGAATAATCCTCACTACGCTTTGGAAGTCCTTTACTCATGGAGTTGTTAAATATTAAAATGTGCTTATTTTTGCTTTATTGGGAAAGGCAAATATAACCCAAAAAGTACAACCTCTAAGTTGTCGACTCGTATAACCATGCAACAATCCACTTCAATTATGAAGAATCTATTAATTATCTCTGCTTCCTTATTGATGGGCTCATTGGCGATTTCGTCATGTAGCTCAAATAAAATGGCAGCAAGTAGCAATAATGACAATCTTTATTTCATGGCTTCAGATGTCAAAATTGCTACACAATACGCTGTTGCAAATAACAATCCCTCCACCTTTCAGAACCTAGCCAAAGAGCCTACAGCTCCTCAGGAAAGTTTCAGTTCAAGAAATGTGAATCCGGAGTACATTTCTCGATATGGACAGACTTCTGCAATCGATGAGGAAGAAGTAGTTTATTTTGATGACAATCAGACCCAAACGAATTCGACCAATCAGCCTAATATCGATGTTTATAACAGTTTTTCAGTAAACAATTTCAATAACAATAGAGGTTGGGGAAATACTGCCTTCAACATGGGGATGGGATTTGGTTTCGGAGCTTTCAGCCCTTGGGGAATGGGATTTTATGATCCGTTCTTTAATCCTTTTTGGGGATTTAGACCAGGATTCAACGTGGGGCTAAACTTTGGATGGGGAAGACCTTTTTATGATCCATTTAATCCATTCTTCGGATTTGGAAGAATGGGTGGTTTCTACGATCCATTCTGGGGAGGTGGATTCATGGGTTCACCTTGGGGATGGGGTAGACCAATTTATGCTACTGGTCCTATTGTAGTATTACCGGGTAGCGAATTTGGGAATCGAAGAGTAGTATATGGTTCCAGACCTACTAGAGGTTCCTCTATGGTATCTGACCTTAGAGGTATGGGACAATCGAGTATTGTACCAAGTACTGCACGAGCTCAAGCCAGAGCCAATGCCACTAACGCAACTGCCAATTCACCAAGAAGAGTTATCTCCTCCGAAAACGCAAGAGGTGCAAGTAGGGACTTCAGCTCGTCTCAAAATGACTATTATAATTCCGGAAGAAGTCGAGTGGCAAATACCGGCACAACAAGAAACATGAATTCGGCAGCTTCTGACAGAGGAAGCGTTTCGGGTAGCCGTGGTGCTGCGCCTAGCGCAAGGCCGTCAACTGCGTATCCAAACAATACTAGAAGCTACGATTCCCCAACCAGAAGCTCATCCTACCCGTCTGGGTATGATAGAAGTTCTTCACCATCTTATAACAGATCTACCGTACCTGGAAATAATTCTCGCTCCACTTCTCCATCTTACAACAGAAGTACAAGCCCAACTTACAATAATTCAGGTTCGCCTAGCAGATCTTATAACAACAATACACCATCTTACAGTGCTCCTAGTAGATCAAATTCAGGTTACTCAGGAGGAAGCAGCTTTAGTGCACCGAGCAGAAGCTCAGGTGGCGGATCTTCCGGAGTCAGCTCTTCAGGAGGCTCCAGAGGAGGAAGGGGGAATTAATTCCCCCCTTTTTTTTGTATAGACTAAACAGTCAATAAGCATCACATCGTTATTTCTCTAAAATCTAATTATCAATGAGGATAATTGCATCACTCGTATTCTTAGCCCTATTTCCGGCTTTGACTTCTTTTGCTCAAAGCGGCTATTTTGAAGATGCCTATCGATTCAGCAGAGTTGTGCCTGCTGGTTCAGCTAGAATGGTAGGCATAGGGGGTACACAATGGTCATTGGGAGGAGATGTGTCCAATATTGTGGGAAATCCAGCAGGCCTAGGCTTTTTCAGATCTTCAGAAGCCAGCTTCAGTTTGGGTTATTCTAATTGGGCAATAGATACACGTTATTTGGATCAAAATAAATCCTACAGTACCTCGAATTTCTCTCTTCCCAACCTTAGCTATGTCGGCGCAAAACCAAAAGGTAACCTGGAATCCAAAGCATTTAAAGGCGGCTCTTGGGGATTTAGCTTTCAGCGAATAGCCAACTTCAATACCGAATTTGGATACTTTTCAGATGTTTTAGGTGAAAGCTCCATTATCGACTTTTACCTAGATGATGCATTTGGTATTCCTGAAAATCAAATCGAGAACAGAGGACTTACGGGATTGGCATACCAGACATATCAGATTAATCCGATAACAGTTGACGAGAATGGGAGACCAATTAACAATCCTAACTCATACGATTCTTTTGTACTTGGCTTCCCATTTCAGGATGAAAACATTTCACAGGAAGGGAGCGCTAACCAGGTGACCTTCGGATATGGTGCAAACTTTCTTCACAAATTTTTTGTAGGTGGCAGTCTTGGCATTCGTACCATTAATTTCTCCTCATTTAAAGTTTACAATGAAGAATTTGTGAATCAGCCCCTCGCAACTTCTTCCTTGCGAGAAAGCTTGTTCATCAATGGAACAGGTGTCAACGTGAACCTAGGTATGATCTACAAACCGGTTGACTTTGTGAACCTTGGATTTGTCTTTCAAAGCCCAACTTGGTTTGCGATGAGTGAAGAATATGAGGCCGGCATGACAGCCAATTACAATAACTATTATTTCGAACAAGAAGATGTCACTTTAGGCACTGAGGAGGCTGTGACCGACTTGATTATCAGCAGCTACGGCATCAATACCCCTTTGAAAATTGGAGGGGGAGCTACCTTTTTCTTTGGAAAAAATGGATTCATTTCAGCAGACGTAGATTTTGTTGATTACAGCAGGGCTAGAATCAGCTCGAATGATTTCAATGAAAGGCCGGACAACCAAGCTATTCGGGATCTATACGGCAGTACGTTAAATTACCGACTAGGTGGAGAAGCTATCTTGAACAAACTGAGATTCCGTGCAGGCTATTCGCTTTTGGGTGATCCTTTTTCCAACACCTCAGGTATAGATCAAAGTACTCAAATCCTCTCAGGAGGCATTGGTATTAGGTTCAATACATTGAGCTTAGATCTCTCTGTAGCTAATCAAAGCTACAAGACACTGTACAGAAGCTATCAGGTATTCGATGACAATGGGTTCAATTTCGGCCCTGTTAATGAAGTAAACCACTCCATCACTTCAGGGATCCTAACCTTAGGAATCAGCTTCTAAGCAAATTGATCAGTTCATGCATCAAGAGCTCAGCGGAAAAATCTTCCCCGCTGAGCTTTATTTTTGCCTGATTGTAAAAATACTCCCTGGATACCAAAAGGGATTTAAGCTTTAGGATAATTTCTCCTTGATCCAAGCCTTGAAACATAGGCCTGTTTTGAACTTTGGAAGCCTGAAGTCGCTGTGAAATGGACTCTAGCGGCACATCCAAATAAACCGAAACCGACTTTGAATTAATCAAGTCCATGTTGTCATTGAAGCAGGGCGCACCACCTCCAGATGCCAAAATAAAGGACGTATCTCTATCCAATAAATCTGAAAGTGTCTCTGTTTCCCATTCTCTGAATTTCCCCTCTCCATAAATAGAAAAAATCTCAGGAATTTTCCTCACATACTTTTCCTCTATCTGCTGATCGAGATCCAGAAACGGAAAACCCAATTCCTGAGCTAGCTGCCTACCAAAGGTACTTTTCCCAGATCCGGGAAGACCCACCAAGACGACTTTCAGGTTCTTATTCATAGAAAAAGGTCAATCACCTCGGTAGCTTCCGGAGTATTGTTGTGATGGTATTTTTGGATGACCACACCATCTTTCAAGATCATAATCCCGGGATTGGCTCGCATGATGGTTTTCACTACCGTGGCATCCGCTTGAAGTCCGATGATACTCCAACCGTTTTTGTTCAAAAAGGCGTCTATCTCCTCCTGCGTGGCAGCAGCAATAAACACCACATCTACAGGGGCCCCTTCCATGGCTTTCACAAGTGAACCGATTTCATCAAGATTAGCATCACTCATCTTTGCCATGCTACTGCTTAGAATAATAACCTTGTTGCCCGCAAAAAGAAACTCGGATTGATCCCCCTCGGCATTCCATGCCGCAAAATCTGAGATTTTAGGAAGAGCATCAGGATTTTTCAATACCATCTCGACAAACTCATAGCCCTCCTCGGTAGGGTACTGATCCAAGTAAACGGTTTCCCCTCCTTTTTTCATCACATAGGTGTATTCCAAAGGTGCGGAAGGCTGCATGTTGACTGGAATATTTACGCCCACTTTATAGGCTCTAAAATCGATAAATGGAAGATTTTGGATGGCCCAGATACCAATTCCAGTAGAAATGACCAAACTGGCCATCGCCGCAATAGATGCCCATTTTGGAGTTTCTTCAGGAAGATCTGATCTGAAAAAGAAAAGGAAAGAAATCATCACCAACAGGATAATGTCTTTGTAGAAAGATTCCCAAGGAGTCAATTTGATTGCGTCACCAAAGCAACCGCAGTCGGTTACCTTGTTGAAATACGCAGAGTAAAAGGTGAGGAACGTGAAAAACAAAATCATTAAAGCCAAAGCCCAAACTGTCTGCTGCAGTCTCACTCCCAAAATCAACATGATCCCCAAAACCACCTCTGAAACCACCAAAACCAGCGCGATGTATAATGCAAATGGCTTAAAGTAGTAGAAGAATCCAGCAATGTCGTTGGAAAACACATCAAAATATTCCTCCAGCTTAATGGCTGTACCCACAGGATCATTGACCTTGATCAAACCTGAAAATATAAAGAGGCCACCAACTAGGATGCGAAGTAGCCAAAGGATTGCTTGCTTATTCATAGGAGTTTTATGTTTTTAAGAGCAATCCAAGTTAAATGAACCGCCCAGTTAAAGCGTTATTTTAGTTAAAAATCAATGAATAACACCTTCGTGATACCCAAGCTTGATCAGGCAAAACACGGAGTAATTGATCATATCCTGGTAATTGGCCTCGATACCTTCTGAAACAATCGTTACTCCTGAATTGTCTTCGATTTGCTTGACCCGAAAAAGCTTCATCAAGATAATATCCGTCATCGAGCTCACCCGCATATCTCTCCAAGCTTCTCCGTAATCATGGTTCTTATTTTCCAGAAGCGCTTTAGTATCGGCAGCCCATTGGTCATAGAGCGGCTCCAGTTCCGCAAATGGAATCTCCATGCGTTCGTCCTCTTTCAATGATATTTGAATCAAAGCGATCAGGCAGTAATTGATAATTCCGACAAACTCGTCCACAATGGGATCTCCAACTTTTTGACTGCCCTTTTCCTGAATAGAACGAACACGCTGTGCTTTGATAAAAATCTGATCTGTAATCGACGATAGCCTCAAAATCCTCCATGCAGTCCCATAATCAAGGGTCTTCTTGCGGAATAAGTCTTTACATCGGGCAATTACTTGCTTATATTCGTTGCTGGTTTTAGTCTCCAAAATATTTTTGTTTAATGCCTTCCGGATCCACTCCGTCTTCTCCGATCGAAGATAAATTATTTCCCCAAAAATATACATTCCAAATCAAGGGAAGGGTTTATTCCTTGGACAAACCCAAAATAATGGGTATCCTCAACCTCACTCCAGACTCTTTTTTTGAGGGTAGTCGTGTACGCTTGGAAGAAAAAATGATTCTCAACACTGCCGAAAAAATGATTTCGGAAGGTGCGGATTTCCTGGACATTGGAGGGTATAGCACGAGGCCAGGAGCTTTGGATATTAGCATGGAGGAAGAGGTCCAGCGGGTAGTTCCGGCCATTTCACTGATCAAACGAGAATTTCCCGAAACCCTGATTTCTGTGGACACTTTCAGGTCTGGGGTAGCCAAACATGCAGTCGAATCTGGAGCAGACCTGATCAATGATATTTCTGCAGGTAATTTGGATTCTCAAATGCTTGCAGCGGTCGCCCAATTGAATGTACCCTACATTGCCATGCACATGAAAGGAACTCCTCAGACCATGCAGGAAGAAGCAATCTATCAGGATCTAATTCCCGAAATCCTCTATTATTTCTCCCAAAAGCTGGAGCAGTTCAGTAAACTTGGCATTAAAGATGTAATTATTGATCCGGGATTCGGGTTTGCAAAAACAAGAGAACAAAACTTCCAACTCTTGCGTGATCTGAAAAGGTTCAACGCATTGGGATTACCGATTCTAGCAGGGGTGTCTAGAAAATCAATGATTTACAAAACACTGCAAATCAACCCATCTGAAGCCTTAAATGGTACTACTGCATTAAATATGTTTGCTTTATCGCAAGGAGCGAATATCTTGAGAGTACATGATGTAAAAGAAGCAAAAGAAACAGTCACACTATTTGAACAACTCTACCATTGAGCCTACTCTTTAAAATAGGATTTTTAGATGTCTCCATCGTCAATATGATTGATATTGCGCTGGTAGCGGCTCTTTTATATCAAGTTTATAAGCTTCTGAAAGGCAGTGTGGCTATCAAGATTTTCTTGGGTTTCCTCTCGCTGTACTTGATTTACCTGTTGGTAAGAGCTGTGCGAATGGAGCTACTCTCAGCAATTTTGGGACAATTTATGGGTGTGGGGGTAATTGCTGCAATTATCATTTTTGCTCCTGAAATCCGAAAATTCCTCCTGATCGTGGGTCGGTCTTCTATTTTCTCTGATGACAATGTCTGGAAAGACATCCTTTTCTTTTGGAAGAAAAAAGAAAACTCCGCATTTAACATTGCTCCGATCATCGATGCAGCCAAAGTATTGGCTGGTTCAAATACAGGAGCCTTGATTGTCATTTCCAGTACCGTCGAATTGAAATTCTATGCCGAAAGTGGTGACATTCTCGATGCGGAGCTTTCCAAAAGATTACTCATCTCCATTTTTAACAAATACAGTCCACTTCATGACGGGGCAGTGATCATCCACAAAGGCAGAATCAAAGCTGCAAGATGTATCTTGCCTGTGACCGAACGGGAAGTGCCAGCTCAGTTTGGACTTCGTCACCGAGCTGGAATCGGCATGTCTGAGGCAACTGATGCCTTGATCTTAGTGGTATCAGAAGAAACAGGCCAAATCTCCATGATGAAAAATGGAAAGGTACTTCACAACCTCTCTTTTCAGGAAATCCGAGAAATCATCAATGACTACCTCAACAATCTGGACTTGGACGACCGGTTTGAAAACCTCTCCGAATACGACCTCACCGCCAAAAAGAATCTAGCCATCAGCAAACGGGCATAAAAAAATCCGACTATTCAGTCGGATTTTTTGTTTCAGTTGAAAAATTCAGCCCAAGTGAGTGTCTCAACTGACGTGAAAAGCCAATCATGCGGATGGCCCCTTATCGAGTTAACTGATCACTCCCAATTCTTTTCCAACCTCAATAAACGCCGCGATCGCCTGATCTAAATGATGCTGCTCATGCCCTGCGGAAATCTGCACACGGATTCGAGCCTGACCTTTGGGAACCACCGGATAGTAGAACCCGATCACATAGATTCCTTTTGCCAACAGCTTCTCGGCCATCTTTTGCGAAAGTACGGCATCGTACAGCATAACAGGCACAATTGGGTGTGTTCCCGGCTTGATATCAAATCCTGCCGCATTCATCTTCTCTCTGAAATAAGCCGTATTTGACTCCAGTTTATCGCGAAGAGCAGTAGTCTCTGACAGCAAATCCAACACGGCAATAGAAGCTCCGGTGATCGATGGTGCCAAAGTGTTTGAAAACAAGTAAGGTCTCGAACGCTGACGAAGCAATTCGATGATTTCTTTTCTCCCGGAAGTAAATCCTCCCGAAGCACCGCCAAGGGCTTTGCCTAAGGTACCTGTGATGATGTCGATTTTACCCATTACTCCGCAGTGCTCATGGACACCACGACCGGTTTTGCCCATAAATCCGGTGGAATGACACTCATCGGACATGATCAAAGCTTCGTATTTCTCAGCCAACTCCACGATTTTATCCAGCTGAGCAATCGTACCGTCCATGGAGAATACCCCGTCTGTTACGATGATCTTTTGCTTGGCACCGGCAGCGATGGCGTCCTGAAGCTGCTTTTCCAAGTCGGCCATATTGTTATGCTCGTAGCGGTAGCGCATGGCCTTGCATAATCTCACTCCGTCAATGATTGAGGCATGGTTTAGCGCATCGGAAATGATCGCATCCTCCGGCCCAAAAAGCGGTTCGAATACACCTCCATTCGCGTCAAAGGCTGCCGCGTAAAGAATAGTATCCTCTGTCCCCAAAAACTCGGAGATCTTCTGCTCCAACTCCTTATGAATATCCTGCGTACCGCAAATGAACCGCACGGAAGACATGCCAAATCCATGAGAATCAATGGCAGCTTTAGCCGCTTCAATGACTCGGGGATGTGAAGAAAGTCCGAGGTAATTATTTGCACAAAAATTCAGCACTTGCTGACCTCCAGCGATGGTAATTTCCGCTGCTTGTGGAGAGGTGATGATACGTTCTCTTTTGAAAAGACCGGCTTCTTCGATGGAGGCTAACTCTTGTTCTAATTTGGGTTTAAACTGATCGTACATGCTATTTGAAGGGTATGAATGATTGCTAAAGTTTGCTGATCCACTGATCAAAAAAACGATGCGGACAGGTGTTTTTTACTACTTTTGCGCAGCAAACCCAAATATAGACAAAAACCCTCAAGGCGACTTTCTGGGTTTTTCGAAAACCTTTCTATGGAAAAAATCCTTGTCATCGGAGCTGCAGGTCAGCTAGGTTCAGAACTTACACAGGCTTTAGCCAATCAGTTTGGAGGAGAACAGGTCATCGCGACCGACCTCAGAGATTCAGCCCGATCTGCTTTTGATTATTGCCGATTCCAGACCTTGGATGTGATGAATAAAGAGGCACTTCGAGATTTGGTCAAAGAGGAAAAAGTCACTCAGATTTATCACTTGGCTGCAGTCCTATCGGCTACGGGGGAAAAGAACCCACTTTTTGCCTGGCATCTCAACATGGAGAGCTTGCTTTATGTCTTGGAACTGGCCAAAGAACAGAAACTGGACAAAATCTATTGGCCCTCCTCCATTGCCGTATTTGGGCCAAATACGCCAAAAGTCAATACTCCTCAATTCTGCGTAAAAGAACCCAACACCGTCTACGGCATCAGCAAGCAGGCAGGAGAACGCTGGTGTGAATACTACTTCGAGAAACATGGGGTGGACGTGCGAAGCCTTCGCTACCCAGGGCTGATTGGATACAAATCCCTACCGGGAGGCGGCACGACTGACTATGCAGTGGACATCTATCACAAGGCAATTGCGAATGAAAAATTCAACTGCTTCCTTCGCGAGGACAGCTACTTGCCGATGATGTACATGCCCGATGCGATCAAGGCCACATTGGACCTGATGAATGCACCAAGGGAATCGGTAAAAATCCGCTCCAGCTACAATCTCGCGGGGATGAGTTTTTCTCCCAAAGAAATCTTCGAAAGCATCAAAAAGCACGTTCCTGACTTCCAGATTGAGTTCAATCCCGACTTCCGTCAGGCCATCGCAGACTCCTGGCCGGATAGCATCGACGATAGCCGTGCAAGGGAAGACTGGGGATGGCAACCGGATTATGACTTGGATGGAATGACGACGGATATTTTGAAAAATCTACCAAGTTACTTTCCTCCCAAAAAAACGCTGATCTAAAATAGAATTGGGCCGCTTTAATGAAAAGCGGCTTTTTTAATTCCTATTCCTTATCCTCTCTTCCTTCCTATTTCGAAATTGGCTATTTTTCCTCCGATTCATTTCGGACCATGCTCACCAACCGCCTAGCTATTCTTCTCAGTGTTTTGATCGGGATTTCCCTGATCGGTTTTTTCTTTTTCGGGGCTGAAAAAGAGGTTGACTACAGCACTGATATCAAACCCATCCTCAACAAGCACTGCATCTCCTGCCATGGAGGCGTGAAAAAAAGCGGAGGATTTAGCTTACTCTTCGAGGAAGAAGCCTTTGCTCCAACCGAATCCGGACATCCCGCGATCGTACCGGGAAGTTCCTCCTCCAGCGAACTCATCAAGCGGCTGACGCATTCCGATCCCGAACTCCGAATGCCTTACCAGCGTGCCCAACTCAGCGAGGAAGAAATTGAATTACTGAAAGAATGGATCGATCAAGGCGCCAAATGGGGTAAACATTGGGCCTATGAGCCGGTCCAAGAACCCAAACTTCCCGCTAATCCCACGGCTGCCAGTTTCGGTGGAACTGACAACACCTCGCTTGCTCCCATTGACTTTTTTGTCCAAGAAAAACTGCCAAGTCTGGGTTTGAGTCCATCCTCACCCGAAAATCCCATGAGACTCCTTCGCAGAGTGGCCTTGGACATCACAGGTTTGCCTCCTTCGGAATCTTTGGTTCGGGACTTTTCCTCCGGCAAAATCAGCTACGAGCAAGCCGTGGACCAGTTGCTTTCCTCAGAAGCCTATGGGGAGAAATGGGCGACTTGGTGGCTGGACCTCGCCCGCTATGCCGATACCAAAGGCTACGAACGGGACGTTTCCCGCACCTTTTGGCCCTATCGAGACTGGGTAATTCGATCTTTTAATACCGACAAACCCTTCGATGAGTTTACCATCGAGCAGCTGGCAGGCGACCTCTTACCCAATCCTACCCAAGATCAACTGACCGCAACGGCCTTTCACCGCAACACCATGAACAATGACGAAGGCGGAACGGAAGACGAGGAATTCCGCGTTGCCGCTGTCTTGGACCGGGTGAGCACGACCTTCGAAGTCTGGCAAAGTACCACCATGGCTTGCGTGCAGTGCCATAGTCATCCTTACGATCCCATCCGACACGAAGAATTCTTCGAGTCCCTGGCCTTTTTCAATAATACAAGAGACGAAGACACCCACGACGAAGAGCCTCGCTTACGATTTTACGAAGCGGAAGATCAGGCCAAAATGAACCAGATTGTGGCTTGGGCTGAAGAAAATGAAGGAAAAACTGCCGCCATGCAGCGGGCTGACTTTTTAAAATTCCACGAACCCAAATACGCCGCTCACCTTGCCACGGACTTCCAACAATCCGAGTTGATCGACACCAAATGGCTCGGGCTCTGGCCAGGAGGCTCTGCCGTCTATAAAAACATCGACACCCAGGGTTCTGACCAACTCCTGCTCGATTATTGGTCCGGAGTGGATGGCACCAAAATGACCATCCGAAAAGACGGCCCCGAAGGAGAAATTCTCGCCAGCTTTATGATCAACAAAACCCAAGGAGAGGTCGTGAAGGAAATCCCCTTCAAGCCTGTGCAAGGGAAAGTCAATCTCTACATCGAAGCTCAAAATACACGAGCAAAAACCCAGCAAAACACCTCCTCCATCGTGTGGTTTGCTTTTGTCCCAAGTCTGAAAGGAAAGAAAAAGCCCGGGTTCTCCACTGTGAAAAAATCTTGGGAAGAGCTGCTTCATTTCCGTGGAACGCGCCTTCCCATTCTGATCGAAAATCCGGACTATATGGCCCGACCAACCTTTGTCTTTGAGCGGGGCAACTGGATGGTACCTGGAGAAAAAGTAAGTCCAAAAGTTCCAAAGGAACTGGGAACATGGAAATCGGAATGGCCATCCAATCGCTTGGGATTTGCCTATTGGCTCACCGCCCCAGAAAATCCCCTGACCTCCCGCACACTTGTAAATCGAGTTTGGGATCAGCTTTTCGGCAGAGGGTTGGTCTCGACGCTAGAGGACATGGGCACCCAATCCGATCCGCCTTCCCATCCCGAGCTACTGGATTACTTGGCTTGGAAAACAGTCAATGACTACGACTGGAGCATCAAATCACTGATTCGGGAGATAGTCACTTCGGCTACCTATCAGCAATCCTCCGTAATCAGCTCGGAGGCATTTCAAAAAGATCCCAAAAACCAATGGTATGCCCGAGGGCCTCGATACCGGCTTTCTGCCGAGCAAATCCGCGATCAAGCCCTTGCCAAAAGCGGATTATTGAGCCGAAAAATGTATGGAAAGCCCGTGATGCCTGCCCAGCCGGAGGGCATTTGGCAGACAGTCTACAATGGGGAGTCCTGGAAAGAAAGCGAGGGCGAAGACAAGTACCGCCGAAGTGTGTACACCTTCCTGAAGCGCACCAGCCCCTATCCTTCCTTCATCACCTTTGATGCGGGAAGTCGGGAAGTCTGCCTCAGCAAGCGACTGGTGACCAATACGCCTCTTCAGGCTTTGGCCACTTTGAATGATCCCGTTTACCTCGATGCTGCCAAAGCCTTGAGCCAAAAAGTATGGGAGGAATCGGGGAAAAAACCCGAACTGGCCATTCAAACCATTTACCAAAACCTAATGCTTTTGCCTATCTCAGAAAGCAAAAAAGCTAACCTAATGAACCTATATAAGTCAGCTAAATCAAACTTTGATCAGGACCAAAAAGCCTTGGGAGAATTTTTCCCAGGAGCCGATTCCAGTTTAGCTGCCTTGGCCGTAGCCACCAATGCAATGATGAATTTAGACGAGTTTTTAACCAAGCCCTGATCCCATGAACGTGGAAAAGCTACTGAATGAATTGGTCAACCAAAAACTGCAAACACAGACAAGAAGGCATTTTCTCCTCGAGTGCGTAAGCAAAATGGGCGGGCTTGCCTTAGCTCCTTTACTTTTCGGCTGTGAGTTGGGGAAAAATGGAACCCTAAAAACAGGCCTTCAGCTCAGCGACCGGGATTTGAATCCTTTGTCTCCCCTTCCTCCGCCTTTTTTGGGCAAAGCAAAATCCATCATTTACCTCCACATGGCTGGGGCGCCTTCGCAGTTGGAGTTGTTTGATTTCAAGCCCGAGCTGGCCAAATACCATGATCAGGACTGTCCGGAGAGCTTGTTGGAAGGACGGAAGTTTGCCTTCATCAGAGGAGTGCCCAAAATGCTCGGTCCCCAGGCCAAATTTTCCCAGCATGGGGAAAGCGGCGCCTGGATTTCGGATTACTTGCCTCATTTCTCCAAAGTTGCCGACGAAGTGGCCTTTCTCAAAGCCATGCACACCGACCAGTTTAATCACGGACCGGCACAGCTGTTTATGCAGACGGGTTCACCGAGGTTGGGAAGACCGAGTTTGGGCAGTTGGGTGACTTATGGATTGGGCACTGAGAATCAAAACTTACCGGGATTTGTCGTCTTGACTTCAGGTGGAAAAACACCCGACGCAGGCAAAAGCGTGTGGGGTTCGGGATTTCTTCCCTCCGTTTATCAAGGCGTCCAATGCCGATCCAAAGGCGATCCTGTATTGTATCTCGAGGATCCAAGCGGCATGTCCCGCGATCTCAAAAAGCAGGTCATCTCCGCGATAAATCAGTCCAATCAGGAAGATTTTGAAAACTTCGTCGATCCCGAGATCCTCGCCAGAATTAATCAATACGAGATGGCTTATCGAATGCAAATCGAAGTGCCAGAGGTGATGAACATCAACGACGAACCCGAGCATATCCATCAGCTCTACGGCACTCAGCCCGGAGAGGAATCCTTCGCCAACAATTGCCTTTTGGCCAGAAAACTGGTGGAAAAGGGCGTACGCGTAGTCCAACTCTACGATTGGGGTTGGGATACTCACGGTACGGATCACGATGGCTCAATCGACATGGGCTTGCGTAACAAGTGCCGCACCATTGACAGACCGATGACAGCCTTACTGCTGGACCTGAAACAGCGGGGACTTTTGGAAGAAACCTTGGTCGTCTGGGGAGGGGAATTTGGGCGCACACCGATGCAGGAAAACCGGGAAGGCAAGAAGATGGGTTTCCTTGGACGGGATCACCACGTGGATGCTTTTACGATGTGGATGGCTGGAGGCGGAGTCAAAAAAGGCGCGAGCTACGGCATCACAGATGACTTTGGCTTTGCAGGGGTAGACGAGCGAACATCCGTGCATGACCTGCACGCCACGATTTTGCACTTGATGGGTTTTGACCACGAGAGGTTTACGTACGAGTTTCAGGGCAGGCCGTTCCGACTCACAGATGTTCATGGCGAATTAATCCGATCCGTAATCGCCTGATATGCTGAGTTTCATCTTTCCGCTTTTGGGTCGATTTCATCCCATTTTGGTCCACCTCCCCATTGGGATTTTGGTTTTTGGTGTCCTACTTATTTTCCTTTCGAAAAAGCAGGACAAAACCTTTCTGCCTGCCATTCAGCTGGCCTTTTTGCTGGGTTCGATCGGAGGGGTTTTGGCTTCTATTTCAGGATTTCTCCAATACCAATTCGAAGGCTTTTCCTGGGGCACGGTTCAGTTTCACCTGATTTTTGGGGTGCTGACTACGGCGGCGGGATTTTTCTTTTATGGGAAGAGTAAAAAAACAAGCGATCCCGTAAAGCTGAAATGGAGCTCTTTGGTACTGATCGGAGCACTCTTGTTTACTGGCCACTTGGGGGGAACGATCACCCATGGCGAAGGCTACTTCACCGAAGTGATGCCCGAAAATCTCCAATCCCTATTTGGAGGAGCACCTTCCTCAGCAGCTCCATTGACCTTGCCTGAAGTGGGTTGGGAAGAATTGGCTTACTATGAGGAGGTGGTGCAGCCGATCTTAAATTCCAACTGCCAAAGCTGCCACAATCCCCGAAACAAAAAAGGAGGACTGGACCTCAGCACCAAAGAAGCCTTGCTGAAAGGTGGGGAAAACGGACCCGTGATTGACCCGCATGAGTATCTGAAAAGCCATCTGATCAGTAGAATGGAGCTGCCGCTGGACCACGAAGACCACATGCCTCCGAGCGAGAAGCGTCAACCTAAAAAAGAGGAACTGGAGTTGATTCGCCTTTGGTTGGAAAATGAGGCTTCTTTTGACATCAAACTAGGAGCTGCCAAACCGGAAAAGAAATGGCTGGAACCCTTTTTCCAACGGGAAGAAATCGCTTTTTATCCAACTTTAACCCTTTCGCCAATAGCAGAGGACACCTTAGCCCTACTTCGAAAAAAAGGATTCTACGTGGAGCCCATTGCGCAGGGAAGCGCTCTGCTGAAAGTGAGCTGCATCAATTTTCCGGATTTTCAAGATCAAAATCTTGGAGATTTGGCTTACATCCAAGGTAACGTGGCCTATCTGGATCTTGGAGGAACTCAGGTCACGGATCAGATTCTTACAAAATTGGGAGATTTCCCACAACTGACTGTACTCAAGCTCAGCCACACCCAAGTCAAGGGAGCAAATTTGGAAAGCTTGAAGTCATTAAAAAATCTCAAGTCCCTATACCTCAATGGAATCTCCATCACCCAACCCGATCTGGAGAAGCTTGACCAACTGCCTATGTTGGAAAAAGTATTTGCCTACGAAACAGGACTTATTGGCAATGAACCGTTGAAAAAATTCAAGTTCAAACTGGAGACAGGGAGCTATGAACTGCCCCCTATCCCCAGTGATACCA
This sequence comes from Algoriphagus aquatilis, assembly GCF_042657405.1. Lineage (NCBI taxonomy): Bacteria > Pseudomonadati > Bacteroidota > Cytophagia > Cytophagales > Cyclobacteriaceae > Algoriphagus > Algoriphagus aquatilis. Next base: position 60,755 of record NZ_JBHSKS010000011.1, on the reverse strand, counting down.
TCGTGTATTAAATCTTGGCTAGGATTTGATCAGGCACAAATCCCAATGTGATACTTCCGTCAGAATACACAATCAAAGGTCGCTTGATCATGCTGGAGTTTTCGATCAAAATGGGAAGTGCTGTTTCTACTTTTTCCAAAGCTGCTTTTTGAGCTTCTTCCATTTTCTTATAGGTCGTTCCCTGCTTGTTGACCAAGGTAGCCAACGAAGTTTTCTCCAAAAAGGAAGTCAATAACGCTGCGGTTGGCTTTTGCTTTTTGTAATCGATGAAGTCGTAAACCACGCCCTTTTCATCCAGAAAAGTGAAGGTCTTCTTCATCGTATCGCAATTCTTGATGCCGTATACTTTCATTGCCATTTCTCGAAACTGTTTATCCTAAAATCTCCTTCATGCTTTCCTCATGCGCTTGCAAAATCTGAGCGATCAGATCATCTGTCAAGGCAGTAGAAAGGAACAAGCTCTCAAATTGAGACGGCGCCAAATATACCCCTCGCTTTAGCATGCCTTGGAAATACTTGCCAAACAATGCCGTATCAGACTTCTTGGCTGTTTCAAAATCCACCACTGATTCCTCGGTAAAGAAAAGGGAATACATACTTCCCAATTGATTTAGCGTAAAATCATGCCCCAATCGATGATTGATGGAAGCGATTCCGGAGGCGAGTTGCATTCCGATTTCGTTGAGTCTGGTGTACACTTCAGGATGGGTATTCAGGTAATTCAACATGGTCAATCCAGCAGCCATCGCAATAGGATTACCGGAAAGTGTCCCTGCCTGATAAACCGGGCCAGCTGGGGAAACGAACTCCATGATTTCTTTTTTGCCTCCGTAAGCTCCAACAGGCATCCCACCACCGATGATTTTGCCAAGGGTGGTCATATCGGGAGTCACTCCAAAAAGCTCCTGTGCACCACCTTTAGCCAAACGGAAACCGGTCATCACCTCATCAAAAATCAATACAATTCCCTCACGAGTACAGATCTCTCTCAATCCCTGAAGGTATCCCGGATTTGGAAGGCAAAGGCCCATATTTCCTGGAACTGGCTCCAAAATCAAGGCCGCGATTTCCCCTTTATTGGCTGCAACCAAGGTCTCGATGGCTTGGAGGTCATTGTAGGGGGCAAGCAAGGTGTCTTTTGCCGTGCCAACGGTTACTCCAGGAGAATCGGGATTGCCCATGGTGATCGCGCCCGAACCCGCCGAAATCAAGAAAGAATCCCCATGCCCGTGGTAGTGCCCTTCCATTTTGATAAACTTGTCCCGACCCGTATAGCCTCTTGCCACACGTATGGCAGACATGGTAGCTTCAGTACCGGAATTGACCATGCGCACTTTTTCCACCGAAGGAACCATACTTACAATCAGCTCGGCAATTTCCACTTCTCGAGCAGTAGGAGCGCCAAAAGAAGTTCCATTTTCCATGGCTTGGATCACTGACTCGCGGATCATGGGATGATTGTGTCCAAGAATCATCGGCCCCCAGCTATTGATCAACTCAATGTAGGAATTGCCATCCTCGTCGTATAGGTAGGCACCGTTTGCTTTTTGGATGAAAATCGGTTCGCCACCTACGGCACGAAAGGCACGAACAGGGGAATTGACTCCTCCTGGAATAAAGTTTTTTGCATGGGCAAAAAGCCGCTTGCTTTCAGAAATCTGCATGATTTAACGTAAGGGAATCAATTCCCCGGATTCAAGTTTGAAAACCGGTGAATAGGTGTTGTTGTTTGTGTTTTGGAAATTAAAGCCCCAAGTCAATTTTCCTGGATGATATCCTTTTTGATCGAGAGAGATTCGAAGATCATAGTCATTTACAAAAAGGGCATTGGCCGAGATCCAATTGACTAATTCAGCTCCCAGAATGACATTCAAAGATGGATTTACCAGGTAAGTATCATAAAATAACTTCCTGAATTGAGTCATTTCCTCCGATTCAAATTTCGGTGTATTATTGGAGATGAAGTAAAAATTGGGAAACTCGAGCATCTCGTAATTGGCAAAATTGAAACCCAGCCAAGAGTCCATAACCAAGAGCGGAACTGAGGTGGATATACTTTCCATCAAAGCAAAGACAGGTTGGGCAATCGCCGGATCATCAGTCAAAAGAATAACTTGATTGACGTCAGGATTATTACCTCGGCGAACACCTAGTCCTTGGAGGAAGGAAGCTACTGATTTTGGATCTACCTTTTGAGATTTTGCGATCCGGAACCCGGCTTGGGTGAGTTCTTCCTGTAGCAGCTGAGCCATTCGCTCATCACGGGCACTACCACTAAATCCAATCGCTACTGATTTCCCCCAATTTTGGCTTTTAATAGAAGACACCACTCCTTTGGAAAGTGATGCTACAGATGGTCGAAACAAGTAACTGAATTCAGTCTGCTCAAATCGCTCCCCCAAGTTAGAAAGCGGATGGATAAATGGAATTTTCTGCGCCTCTGCAAATGAACTTACTTGCTCAGATTCATCAGGATAGATAGGACCTATGATCACATCTGCCGCTAAAACAGCTGGATCTTTCAAGATCACATTCAACTGATTGAGATCCCTTTTGGAGTCAAACGTATTCAAATTAATCTGTGCTCCCTGCGATTTGAGTTGCTTTACACCTGCCTCGATGCCTTGGTAAAGTTCCCACATAAAATCCGTTGCCCCCAAGGAAGATATGGCTTGACCTGAGCCATTGGTGAAAGGCAAGATCACCACCAAATCCAAAATTTCATCTTTTGGGAGCCCCTTTACCCCAGACTTCAGGACCTGATTTAATGCCATACGCTCGGAGGCCGACATGACTGTTTTTTCTTCCAACATCTTCGCCAAGGCTGCGGTGTACCCTTCATTGGTCTTAAATTCTTCGAGATTGGTGATCAAAAAATTTGGAGTAGAGCCTTTTAAGAACTCAAAAGTAGCTTTATAAGATTTGGCCAAAATTGCCTCGTTTTTAATCTGCTTGATCATTCTCAAACCTTCCAGAGGCTGGCTGTTTTGAAAATATGCAACCGCGAGGAGGTAAATCATTTCATCGGATTGGTCCCATGCTTTGCCATAGATGGGCCGGAGTGACTCAATAGCCAAGGCAGGTTGATTGACTTTCAATGCCGCCTCTGCTGTGTGAAAAGCCGCATAATAAGAAAGATTACCAAATTTGGATTCATCCAAAAACTCCTTGAACAGGTTGATGGAAGACCAATAATCCTGGGTGGAAAGTGCAGACTTTGCCTTGGTGTAGTTTTCGGGCAAGTTTTGAGCACTTACATTTCCTAATACAAAAAATAGAGAAAGGAGTAGGAGAGTTTTTCGCATGTTCAGGCAGAATTGATAGGGCTTATCAGAGTGCCAAATTTAAGCCAATATTTTCAAACCTGAAGGAATAGGCAATCCATATATGGGATTGTTTGGAGTATAGCGGGAATTTGAACTTCCCGTCCTTCTAGCTTACCAAATCAGAATATCCCTTTGATATCTGGGCTTGTAGGAATTGAAGAGGTTGATCACAGCGGTGATTTCATGAGTGCCTCCAGGCATGAGATAGCTATTCTGAACAGGCAGCTCATAAAGGTAGCCGATCCGCATGTTTTGGGTCAAAAATCCAAAATTGAAATTGGTGGCATAACTCACCCGCTGACCAGCTCCTATCCACACTTTGTCCATCAGCAGGGCTTTGACATTGAGCTCCAGCACTTCCGGCAGATCTTTTCTGGATCTGTAAAATCCGTTGATAATCAAGGCCAGTTGATCAGTCAGCGATTCTCTCACACCAAATTGGATCATCTTTTCGGCAGGATAGGCATTTATAAATTTGTCACCTTTTATTAGCTGACCTCCATTCACCCGATGAATACCATAGGAGAGGTAGTATTTTTTATGGGTAAGCGCTAAACCGATATTGAAGTCTACCACCTGCATATTGGAAAATTGTCCCATGTATTCTCTATAAACTGGATCATTTTGCTCTTCCCAAGTCAGGGCATTTCCATCCAATCGAATCGACTGATGAATGACTCCGGCACCAAGTCTGAGGTTATGACTTTCCGACAATCGGATTCTGGAAGCGTAGGATACTATGATTTCATTTTCACGAAATGTCCCATGGGACTCACTGAGCACACTGGCTGAGATGGCGTTTTTGCCCATCAAGGCCGGATCTTCCAGTCCTGCCATTTCCCCAAAATCCACTTCAGTGCTGAAGAAAAAAGTCTTGGGCGCCCCTTCCATCCCAGCCCACTGATTACGGACAAACCCACGTACGGTGGAGCCTTCATACCCTGCCAATCCGGGATTAAAGTATCCTTGGAAGTGGGAAAACTGGGAGGTGAATTTTCTGGTTTGTGCGCTGGCATCCGGCATCAAACCAAGTAGGAATAAAAGGCCTAGACCCCAACTCCTGTTTTTCTGAAAAAACTTTAAAATATTCATGGCAGAAATGGTTTATCTACCTCTCAGTAGGTTAAGAAATCCTCGTCGGACATTTCCGGCATTTTCAAAGATCCAATAGTAAGTACCGTCTGGCATTGGGCGGCCTAGGTAGTTGCCATCCCATCTTTTCTCAGGAGAATGAGACTCGAAGACCACTTGTCCAGAACCATCTATGACCACCACTTTGAATTGACCCTCGATAACTCTGTCAGAGATCATCCAGGAGTCATTTATTCCGTCATGGTTGGGAGAGAAAGAGTTGAATACCTCGATTGATTCTTGCTGCTTCTCGACTGCTTTGAATTCCAAGCTCAGTTTTTTCTTCAAGATGTTACCATCCCTATCTTCCACCTCAATTTCGAGGGAGTAGTTTGCCTTGCTTTCTATCTTTGACTTGCCTACCCACCAGAGCCTGTTCTCTCTGATTTCGAATAATGAATTATCCAAGAGGCCATTTGGAATTCTGATCTCATGCTGATCATCAATGGAGTCGACTACTTGCAGGTCACCCACCAGTCCAGCCTGAGAGAGATTTGCTTGGAAAAGAAGATCTTGAGGAGCTACTTTAGGAAGTACGGTTACTCTAACGTCGGCCTGCAAGCCCACTGCCAACGCATAGTTTGGAGAGTTAATTTTTCCATTAACCAGGTGAGAACCTCTTTTGAAATAATCTAACCCTTGGTTTTGCCATTCTATAGGAAGCTCTACCCATTGAGCTTCTTGGGTTAAGAATTTTCCAGACTTGGGAAAAGAAGGAACCACAGACCAGGAGGTTTTGATTTCACCTGCAGATTCCATAGAAATCAGCAAGGCAGGAATAATTTCCAGACTATCGCTATTGAAAACCAGTTTATAATTGTCAGAAGCAATCAAATCACCTTGTTCGATGAGGTATTTCCCTACATTCTCACCAGGCTGTCTTTTTGGTTTGCCTTCCAACACAGCGGATAGACTTTCTCCTTCGATCAACCCCTCCGCCTCTAGAATAAAAGATGGATCTGCAGCACCAAATGATTTTTGAGCCTTTGCTACACTCACTTTGAGGTCTTTAGGATTGATGACAAATTCTGCCCCAATAAATTCTATTTGGTAGTTGAGACCTGCATCCAAAGAGCCTTGCTGGATTGGATAGGTACCTACCTGCTCTCCTGCTTGTCGTTGTACTGCCCCACTTAGTAGATCCAGTTTGTCCTGATTTTTAAAACCTATGGCTTCAAAGCCAAATTCAGGATCTTTTTGTCCATATACTTTGGCCATTCCTGAGTTCACAGTGATTTTCAATACAGCAGGATTCACATGAACTACTTGTTCTTTGGCGGGGCTTCTGCCATCTTGGATTTTGGCGGTGATCCTCACAAAACCGGCTTTTTTGATGGAGGCGTAGTTACCGATAACTTTTACCACGGAGGTATCAGAACTACTGTAAGAAATGGGATACCAGAAAGAGTCGACTTCATCTCCAAGTTTGAAATCAGGATCTCCATAGGAAACTGATTTTTCACTGGGGAATTCCCACTCTCGAGGCACTCTCAGGTTTTCTAGACCAGGAATAGGATTAAAGGGCGGTACCAAACCCACCTGATCATATGGGATAGATCTCAAGTAAGGATAGGATACATAAGGAGATTCTGCAGTAGGTTTTTTGATTGCCCAAACTCCCTCAAAATCCCACTCACTTACCTCAGAAAAGGATTGAGATTTTAGTTCCATAGTAGTCTTCGCCTCCTTGGACGGACTACTTGAGGCAACTTGAGAAAGAGAACGATCCCAGAAGGAATGGTTGACACCCGCTGAGGCATCACCTTTTCCCACCAAACCGGAAGCTTGGGGTACAGCTGGAATTTGACCGGCAAAAAAGGAGTTGTTGATCAAGCCTCCTGCCATAGTTCCGATTAGTCCACCTGCAATCTGACCGGCTTCCAGGGAAGCTAAACTGTAGCAATTTTCAACTTTATTTTTGGAGTTGGACTGGAAAAGGCCAATCAACCCTCCAGCTTCAGATTCACTTGAAACACTACCGGTAGAAAAGCTTCTGAAAACATCAGTTTGGTATGCATTTCCTACCAATCCTCCTACGGCCTTGTCTCCAGAAATTTCTCCCAAGGAATAGGAGTCATTAATAATGGAGTTGCCAAGGGTTCCGATGAGACCCCCCACATAGGTTTTACCATTAACTGATCCGGTAAAGGAACACGCATTCACCTTCACATTCACTGCTACACCAATCAGCGCACCCACGTTACTGTTTCCTTTGACTTGGATATTTCTCAATTTGATTTGAGAAAACTCTGAGTTTGCAGCATTTGCAAAAAGACCAAGGTTACCTAGCTGGGGTTGATTGATGAAAAGATCTTTGATGGCGTATCCATTTCCTGAAAATCTACCTTTGAAGTTACTAACCGGAATCCAGCCTTTACCGGAATTAGCTTGAGGTCCAGCCAACGCTCCATAACCGGGAGACATGGCATCCAAGTCTGCAATCTGTATAAAGTATGCATTTGGCTTTTGATTGACCTTGCTGAGTTGTTCCCAATTTTGGATCTGATAAGGATCTTGGAGGGAACCATTTCCACCTGCAAATTGACCGTAGAGATATGAATTAGATGAAAAAAAGATAAATGAGAGTAAAAGAAAAACTTTATATAAGGAAGTTATACTAGAGTTATTTTTTATAACATAAAATAATCTGAATATTATTTCCAGATTTGCTAAATATTGTAAACGAATAGCATTATGTAGATTTAATCTACAGCTAGATAGCGGGTCGCTGATTCTATTTTTACCTGACACTATCGAGTTTAAAGAGCTCATCTTCTGATGTATTTAAGAGAAAGCTTACTGGGAGTAAAGGAATAAAATATATTATCCCACACCAATAATTGACTGATCTAAAAACGAGTTTTGCATCTTGATGCTAATGAATGGTATCATCCATTAAAAAACTGTAAAAAAAGGCCTCAAGTGTGCCAAAAGTCACATTTGATCAAAACCAATCACCTTAAGTAAGCACTAAATAATAATCCTATCTATAGTAAAATAGCTCCTAAAAACAGCTGAATAAATTCTTCAATATTTCAAAAAAAAGACCTGCATCTCAACAAAATGCAGGTCTCAAAAAGAAACAAACAAACTATCTACCTATTATGCCGCTATGGACAAACACTTTTTCCAATATTCTCTTGGACACATTCCCATTTCCTTTTTAAATACATTGAAAAATGTGATTCTGGAATTAAATCCAGCTTCTTTTCCCAATGCTTCCAAGGTATATTTTTCGAGGTATCCCTCTTCAATTTTTTCTACTGCATATTTGATACGATACAAGTTGGTCAGCTCCTTAAATGATGTACCGGAAAGTTTATCCAAAACTTGTGTAACGACCCTTGGCTTGACCCCAAGGCGGTCTGCAAACTCTCCCACATTCAGGCTGTGGTTTTGGTAAATTTTTTCTTCACCAAACAGGTCAAAGATCCTTTTTGTCAATTGGAATTCATCTAATTGAAAAGAAGGAATCTCTTCTAATTGTGATTTGATAGCTGATGTTTCCATTTTTTGATGAGGTTCTATAGACACTGATTTATTCTCCTGTGATTCTGCCGAGGATTCTGTTGCCAGCTTAAACAAACTCACTTGCTTGTAGACGAGGACGATTCCTGTGGAGAGTAGAACCGAAAACATCAACAAATTCTCTAGACCCATACTGTGTTTTTTTGATCCTAATGTTGCAAAACCAATGTCTAAAAGTAGGCATGAATCTGGACCCTTGATCTTGATTGCATCGCTATGTAAATGAATGACACCTTGTGGGTACAAATAAAAAAACCGGGCGTTTGGCCCGGTTTAAGTCTATTGCAATCTTATTCCCACTCGATGGTTGCCGGTGGCTTGGAGGAGATGTCATACACGACTCGATTCACCCCTTTCACCCGATTGATGATCTCATTGGACATTTTGCCCAAAAACTCATAGGGAAGGTGAATCCAATCCGCTGTCATCCCATCGACAGAACCCACAGCTCTGAGTGCGACCACTCGCTCATAGGTCCTTTCGTCTCCCATGACACCTACCGACTGAATCGGAAGGAGAATCGCTCCAGCCTGCCAAACCTTATCGTAGAGGCCATGATTCTTTAATCCTTGGATGAAAATATGATCCACCTCTTGGAGGGTTTTCACTTTTTCTTCGGTAATATCTCCCAAAATACGAATAGCCAAACCTGGTCCCGGGAAAGGGTGACGACCGATAATCGTTTCCACAATTTCCAAAGCCCGACCTACTTCTCGTACCTCATCTTTGAAAAGGGTATTCAAAGGCTCGACTACAGAAAGCTTCATGAAATCAGGCAAGCCTCCTACATTGTGGTGGGACTTGATGGTAGCGGATGGACCTTTGACAGAAACAGACTCAATCACATCAGGATAGATAGTTCCTTGTCCCAACCATTTCACTCCTTCAATCTTGTGCGCTTCGTCGTCAAACACTTCGATAAATACGCGACCGATTGCTTTCCGTTTCGCTTCTGGATCAGTCAAACCCGCCAAGGCATCGTAGAAACGCTGCTTGGCATCCACTCCGATCACATTCAAGCCCATGTGCTTGTACGAATCGAGGACTTCCTCAAATTCATTTTTGCGAAGCAATCCATTGTCCACAAACACGCAAGTCAGTTGATCGCCAATTGCTTTGTGGATTAAAGTCGCAGCCACAGAAGAATCTACCCCTCCGGATAGGCCCATGACCACCTTATCCGAACCGATTTTCTTTTTTAGCTCGGCAACTGTAGAATCAATAAAAGTATCAGAAGTCCAATCCTGAGAACAGCCACAAATACCCACCACGAAGTTTCTGAGCAGGTTTTTGCCTTCCAAAGAGTGAGTCACTTCGGGGTGAAACTGAATGCCATAGGTTTTTTCTCCCTCGACTTTGAAAGCCGCTACACGGACGGAAGACGTACTGGCTATGACTTCAAAACCTGCAGGAAGCTCTTTGATGGTATCCCCATGCGACATCCACACTTGGGATCCGTGGGTCATTTCCTTGAGCAAGTCGTGATGCAGATCGATGTGATCGAGATTAGCCCGTCCGTATTCACGAATGGTGGATGGAAGAACCTCTCCCCCGTACTTGCTGGCTAAAAGTTGAGCTCCGTAGCACACCCCCAATACAGGAAGTTTGCCGCGGAAAGCATCGGTATTGACATCAGGAGCACCTTCGTCTCGCACGGAGCAAGGCGAACCGGAAAGAATGATTCCCTTGATATCGGAAGTGATTTCGGGAACTTTATTGTAGGGGTGGATTTCGCAATAAACGTTGAGTTCGCGGACTCGTCTTGCTATCAGCTGGGTGTATTGAGATCCAAAATCTAGGATCAGGATTTGTTCTGCCATGCGCAAAGGTAAGCAGGCGAACTGGCTTGCAGAAATAAGGCAAAGAAAATTTGGGAGGAGATTGGAGGATTATCCCAATTTCTACCATAATGAAAAGGTAGTTGACTCAACTAACCAAATGCTTATTGTTTCTTCAAAAGCTAACTTTGGATTTTTGTTTAAAAGTAAATCCCAATCTTTCTCGGAAAAACCCCTTTCATTCAGGATTGGAATCAGCTTTTCAAAAATGTTGGTAAACGGCTGAAAATCTCCTCCACCCGCTTTGGCAGGGTCATACCAGCCTGCATCATGGGAGATCAGGATATTCCTCAAAATCCCATTTTCCTTGGCAAAAACTAGACGGTCCACATACGGATCAATCGACCAGCCAATCCCATCCAGACTGATCCAAACGCCCATTTCGGCAGCTTTTCGATAGTTATTAAAGTCCTTCTCGGCTTGTGCATGAACCCATACAAATTCGGAAGGCTCCACTCCCATTTCCTGAAGAATCCTCACTTCCTGAGCCGCAGTCTTCCAAGTTCCGGTGTGGGAAGCAATGGTCAAACCTGTATTCAGATGCGTGATGGCGGCAGCGCGAACGAGCTTTTGATCGATTGCTGAAAGCGTGTCCGCTTCGTTGACGGAGATCTTAATGAATCCGGGTTTGATCCCCGTGCCCTCGATTCCATTTTGGAATTCATCTATCCACCGCTTGGCCAATTGTTCGGCAGTTTCGGTTTGGACAAAGTCGGGAAGGTATTTCCCGCCCACGGCCCCATAAAATCCGGTATTGGTCAGAATCTGAATTCCGGACTTTTCACTGAGGGTTTTCAGAAGTAAGGGATCCTTAGCCAAATAACTCGGCGTATAATCCAAAATGGTACGAACCCCATGCTTTTTCACCTCCAAAAGAAAAGGAAGAACCTTAGCAACGACGGAATCTCGATTCCAGCGATCCGTACTAATTGAATCTGCCCCGATAAAGTCCACCAACATGTGTTCATGAATCAGCGTCAAGCCCATCGAGTCGATGGAAATCGGTCCAGTGACGGTATGCACGTAGCTGTCCAAAGTAGTTGTTGCAGGATTTTGGCAGGATGCTAAAAAGATGCCTAGGAAAAGGAAAATCAAAAATTTGAACATGAGTAGAAAATTTGAAAGTAAATCTAAGGTATTGGTGGCTCATCAATTTTGCAATCTTCCAATTTTTCAATCCTGATCAACTTCCCTTCTTCTACCTCTTGTACCACATAAGAGGAATGAATATAAGGAGCCCCGAAACAAATCTGGCAACCCTTCCAAGTATTCGTAACAGCGGTCATCCGACATACAGCATCGGACTCTCCTTCTTATTCCACTTCCTCCACGCCAAAAAGCGTCTGAAGCTCGACTGCGTCAATTCCTTTTTCCTCCTGCAGAAAGCGACCAAAAGATGCCGTGCTACCGTGTGTGAGGTACACTTTTTCAGCTCCGGTAGCAGAAATAGCCGAGATTAATCCCTCCCAATCGGCATGGTCAGAGAGCACGAATCCCCGATCTGCTGCTTTTCTCCTTCGCGTACCTCTCACCGCCATCCAACCCGAACAAATCCCAGTTCGATAAGGAGAAAATCTCCGCATCCAGGGCGTGCCCATTGCTGAGGGCGGAGCGATAATCAAGGCCCCTTTGAATCGATTTTTTGGAATGTCCTGAGTCACTTTGGGCACATCCCAAAGCGGAATCCCATTCGCCATCAGCGCTTGATTGGTATTCCAGATGGCTCCATGGACGAAGATTTCCCCAATCTCCCGGTTGAGGTTTTGGAGGATGCGTTGGGCCTTTCCTAAAGAATAGGCAAAAAGTACCGAATTACGTCCTTCAGAAGCATTTTCTTTCCACCAGGAATTGATTTGTGAAAAAATCTCAACCTGAGATTCCCACTTGTAGATCGGAAGTCCAAAGGTGCATTCGGAGACAAACTCGTGGCACTTCACCGGTTCGAAGGGTGTAGCAAATCCGTCATTTTCGACTTTGTAATCCCCGCTGACCACGGCCACTTTCCCCTGATATTCCAACCTGACCTGTGCCGAACCCGGAATATGTCCCGCAGGATGAAGACTGATTTTAACGCCGTTTACCTCAAGTTTTTCCTGATATTCGAGTGTATGGAGGCTGATATCCGCTCCAAGACGCAACTTCATCACCTCTGCTGAATCTTGATGTGCTAAGTAATGCTTCATTCCCCAACGGGCATGGTCCGAGTGCGCATGCGTGATTACGGCACGATCCACAGGCTTCCAAGGATCGATGAAAATCCCGGCAGGAGGACAATAAAGTCCGGCGTCGGTGAGTTCAAGAAGCTGCAAGTTGTTGGATATGAGATTTTTGATTTCGGGTTTCAGATTTTTCAAAAAACACTTGATCTCAAACCCTTTGTTGAGCAATAAATTAGTAGAATTAGAATTTTGCTGGAAGTATTCCAGGTTTTGGGTACGCCAATCTACCTAATTTTTCACCAACGTGGTATTCATCTAATCCGCTTACTGTGACTGTTTCCAAAGTATTCAAATCCAAGGAACCATCAGATCGAAGGCCTATTTCCTCCACAAAAATATGATCCACATTAGCAATCAGAAGAACCGTTTGATTGACTTGGAGCGTCTGAGTTTCTACTAAGGAACAACCCAACTGCACGGGACTGCTTTTCACAAATGGCGCGTAAAAACCATGTTTGAATTCCTCGATTAGTCCTGTGCCTTCAAACTCGCTGCCTTCCCAATTTGCTGCTGTCCAATGGGCTTCTTTGAAAAATGTGGGAATGACATGGTTGAGTGTGAAAAAGCCGGTTTGCAGTATATTTTCTAACGTATCCCGCTTGACGGTGTGTGGGCGAAAAAGAATTCCTACCAAGGGAGGTGCTGCTCCGATATGGAAAACCTGAGAAAATGGGGCAAGATTTGTGACCCCTTCCGCGTTTTTAGTGCCGATGAGATTGAGACTTTTGTAGCCGGACAGACAGTTGATGAGATTCCTTCTATAAAAAGAATCTTCTTCCATAACCTGATCCAGTGTCCAGTGCTTCATCATATCTCAATAGCCTGCTCGATGGTATCGCAGTACCGAATGTCCAGCTGATCGATGATATTGTCTGGATAAGTTTGGAGAATCTGGTCTTTGGCAATTTGTACCATTTTTTCAAACCACTTCTCTGCAGGGAGGATTTTTCGATGGGTTTTGACCCCATATTCCAGCATTTCCTTTTTCCAAAAAATGAAGTACCACTCCATAGTCGGTTGGTGGAAAGCTCTCAGGGATCGCTTATCGAAGATGAATTTTTCAAAATCACCTGCCTTGACTATCTCCCCGATCTGACCAAACGTGAGTTTGAAATCTTCGATCGGAATGTAATCAGCCAAAAGCTCACAAATGATGGTCTTTCTTTCATGGCTGACCCAAACCCTGGCATAACGCTGCTCAAAGGCTACTACAAAGTCTTGAATTTCGGAAGAGTTTATCGTCTCGTTCATTGCTGAAAGTGTAGAATTAATAGATGGAATTACGACTTCTGGAGGTAGCATGAGCCACTTCCTCTTTGACTTCTGTCAATCGGTTTTCTAGGTTGGAGGCATATTCAAGCGTAGTCCGCATCATATCTTGTTGGGACTGAATCTGCTCCTTCAGGCGACAAAGTTCCTGATTGACTTCTGCCAGTTTTTGCTCGTAGTAGTGTTGAAGCCTTTCTTTCTCGAGTTGGGCCTTCCTCAATTCTTCCTTAAACAACAGGAATGATTCAGGTGGAGTCTTCATATTCACAGCGCTTTCATCTCGGGACCATACCCGCAATACAGACAATATGCCTAGGGTAATTGTTTAAATTATTTTAATGTAGACATACCTCCATCTACATGAAGGATTTGTCCTGTCATCCAGCTCGATTGTGGAGACAGCAAAAATAGGGTGGAAGCAGCAATGTCCGAGGCCGAGCCTACTCTTCCCAAGGGATGCCGCTTGTCGGAAGCCTCTTTCTTTTCTAGTGTAGAAAGTAAGGCAGAAGCCAATGGAGTCTCTGTCAATGATGGCGCGATGGCATTCACACGGATTTTGGATGGAGCCCATTCGGCAGCCAGGGATCTGGTAAGGCCTTCGATCGCACCCTTGGCGGAGGCTATCCCGGCATGGAAGCCCATGCCTGTCTGTACCGCTACGGTACTGTATAAAACCACCGAAGGTGCCGATGATTTTTTGAGTCCCTTAAGGCAAGCCTGAAGCACCCTTACAGCTCCAAAAAAATTGACTTCCATTTCCCTTTTAAAATCATCCATGGAAATTCTGTGGAAAGGCTTAAGGTTAATCGTACCAGGTGCATAGACTACTCCATCGATGACCTCAGGCAATCCCGGAATTTCCTCAAAATCTACTGAAGTATCCAAAGCTGTGGTTCCTGACCCGCTTTTAGAGTATAGAAAGAGATTGGCTCTTGCCGCTTGAAGCAGTTCTGCAGTAGCTTTTCCTATTCCGGAGTTGCCTCCAATAATCACAACATTCTTGCCTTCCATGAGTAATTTAATTTTTTACTTAAATCAGATTAGGATGTTTTTGTTTGCATTACTCACAAAAAAAACCCTGCAGTTGGCAGGGTTTTATGTTGGTTTAGCAAGCGGTTACTCTATTACTTCTTAAGACTGATGTACTTAAGAAATTCATTGCGGCTTTGTTCGTCTTTTTCAAATTTTCCCGAGAAAAATGAGGTCACCGTAGAACTGTTGGTGTCATTGACTCCTCTGGAGCTTACGCACATGTGGTAAGCATCCATAATCACCGCTACATCATCTGTGCCGAGAACTTCCTTGAGTTCATTACCGATCTGCATGGTCAATCTTTCCTGTACTTGCGGTCTCTTAGAAAAGTATTGAACGATCCGATTGATTTTGGAAAGTCCTATCACATTGCCATTAGAGATGTAGGCGACATGTGCTTTGCCATAGATCGGAACAAAGTGGTGCTCGCAGTGGGAATGGAAAGTAATATCCTTTTCCACAAGCATTTCATTGTATTTGTATTTGTTTTCAAACAGCTTCGCGGCAGGTTTATTTTTAGGATTTAACCCCGCAAAAACCTCCTTAACATACATTTTAGCCACTCGGTGCGGCGTGCCTTTTAGGCTGTCGTCAGTCAAATCAAGCCCAAGAATGTGCATGATTTCTCTAAAGTGCTTTTCAATCAGCTCTACTTTGAGTTCGTCATCCATTTTGAATGCATCCTCACGGAGTGGAGTTTGAAGAGAGGTGCCAACATGCTCCTCCCCGATTTCTTCGAATGACGCGCGTGCAATATTAATTGCCATCGTATTCAACAAAGTTTCTTTCTGTTTCATAGAGCTGAATGGTTAACTCAAATTTACGATCAATTTTTTCTCTCAGAATATTCCAAATAACCACTGCAATATTCTCCGCTGAGGGATTAAGATCTTTAAATTCATCGGTATCCAAGTTTAAATTTTTGTGGTCAAACTTATTCAAAACATACACTTTAATCAGGTCGCTCAGTACCTTCATATCATAAACGTACCCTGTATCAGGGTCGATTTCCCCTTTCAATTTCACAATCAACTCATAGTTGTGGCCGTGATAGTTGGGATTGTTACACTTTCCAAATACAGCCTCGTTTTTTTCTGCTGACCAGCTTGGGTTAGCTAAGCGATGAGCTGCATTGAAATGCTCTTTTCTAAATACGGATACTTTCATTGAGGATAAGAACAGGGTAAAGGATTTTTTTGTTTAACAGATTCAAAATTCTTTTAAACAAAAAGTTCAATGTTCTGCAAGTCAGTCGTTTAATTTAAGGCAAGATTGCAAAAGTAACCAGAATTAAACCTCTGCCCAAAAACAGCTCATTTACAGATCACGACAAGAACTATTTGAAGTAGGCATTTGGTTCCGTTTTGGCACCTGACAAAAGTTAGCCTGGCAAAGTTTTTGACAATCTGGGACATAGCTTTACTAGGCGATCACCTAACCTACCTCAACCCAACTATGACTGTATCACAAGGATTTCTAATTCCGTTGATTTGGTTGATCTCAAATCTAGGTTTATCAGACAAAGAGTCAATCGCCACTAACACCTCAGGTTCAAAGGCACAATCAGAAATCTTAATCGATAATCTGTCAGAAAAACATGCTGATCTTCCTTCTCATGCAGCTTTGGATCTTGCCTTACAAGGGTATGAAAAACTTGAAAATGAGCTCAAAAAGCCAATTTTGAGCGTGATTGATTTCTCACTTCCCTCCACCGAAAAGCGGCTTTGGATCATTGATGTCGCCAAACAGGACATCCTGCTACGCACGGTAGTATCCCATGGCAGAAATTCAGGGATGCTGATGGCTGAAAAATTTTCCAATATTCCCGAATCCAATCAAAGTAGCCTTGGATTTTACAAAACCGGGGAGACCTATCAAGGTAAACATGGGTATTCTCTCCGTCTGGATGGACTGGAAAAAGGGATAAATGACCAAGCTAGAAACAGAGCAATCGTCATTCATGGAGCAGACTATGCGCGGGAAGAAGTCGCCAAAATGTCAGGAAGATTGGGGAGAAGTCTAGGATGCCCTGCCGTTCCGACTGAACTTTCCAGAGAGGTCATTGACCTAATGAAGGAAGGTTCCTTACTTTTTATCTATGCACCAGACCAGACTTACCTTTCGCAAATCCCTCTTTTACAGCCATGATTATTACCGCTTCAAGAGCGATAGGACCTCAGCATCTCTTTGGTACACGTCCTGCCTAAATTGTGGGTTGCCCTTGGCATCCATGGTCAATGTTAAATAGGTAATCACTACAGGAATTTTTTTATCCAACTGGACGATTTGCTCTTTGGACTGATTCATCGCTTCCCAAATCCTATCTGAAGTCCATCCAGGCTTGTTTTTTAACAATAAGTCAGCAAAGGTCTTTGGATTTTGCATTCGGATGCACCCGTGACTGAATGTCCTAATTTCCCGATCAAAAAGTTGCTTAGCAGGAGTATCATGCAGATACACATTATTAGGATTGGGGAACATAAACTTGACTAGACCCAAAGCATTGTCCTCTCCGGGTTTTTGTCGGATCAAATAGGGAAAAGGCCGGGCATTCCAGTTGACAGCAGATGGAGGGACCGAATTTCCTGCACTATTCACCACCTCCATTCGATTACTTTCCAGGTAACTTGGGTTTCTTTTGATGGCAGGTATGGTTTCATTTCTGGCGATCGAAGGAGGAATATTCCAATAGGGACTCATCACCAAATAACTCATCGGCGCGGTAAACACGGGTGACTGATGCTTGACGGTACCGACGATCACTTTGGTGGAAAATAACGTATCCGCACCTGATCGATAGATCAACTGAAAACTCGGAATATTGACAAAAATGGCTTCCCCTTCGAAAAATTCATCTGGAATCCATCGCAGTCTCTCAAGATTCAGGGCAATCTTATCGACCAATTCAGAAGGTGAATCATTGAGTGCTTCTAATGTCAGAGTACCCAAAACCCCATCAGCAGTCATCCCTTTTGACTTCTGAAAATCCAATACACGATCCAAGAGAAGTGAATCGTATTTTTTGGGATCTTCCAAAACCCTACTCGGGACAAAGCCCCAATAAGCCAACCTTTCCCGGACTTGACTGATCACCGGATTGAAATCTCCAACTTTGAATGCCCGATCAGTTTTGATTGATTTCCAGTTGACAGGCTCCTTTTTTTGCTTTTCGTCCAACTCCCTCATCAATTGTTTTCCTTCGGCATAAAGCAAAGTCTTAGGATAGAGCTTAGCAAGTCCGGCGCGAAGATCCTCCTGCGCAAGAGATTCAATCAATAGCGTACTTGGATCTATACTTCTGCTCCTTCGAGGAATATTCCATGATGCTTTGAGAGAGGAAGGATTTACTTTTCCAATGGCCAAATCATCTGCCAATTCAAAAAACGCATCTGTCAAGACTATTTCGAGTTGAGTGAGCTCTAGGATACTAAGCACTCCGCCATCTTTCTTTTTTTGCTCAGCTTGCGCAAAAGAAGCTTCCAAAACTCCCAAATGGTAATCCTCCGGCTTGAGCCCGTCAAATTGGGATTGGCGGATTTCGTACCGCATTTCATAGGCACGCTCGGTGAGGACAAATTCCCGACTCCAGACTGGTTCGAAGCCTCTTTGAGCATAAAATTGATAGACCTCGCCTACATTTTTCAAAAAAACACCACCCAAGACATGAGGTTTTTCTTGGGTGGCTTTTTCGAGGTTAATTCGGATCTGATCAGAGAGCCCTTGAGCAAAACTGAATGGAGCTATTAAAACTAAACAAACAGTAAAGAAGACATCTCCGAATCTGATCATATTCTACTATTCTACCTTAAATTCTTGGTATTTCCTACCTAATTCCCATGCTTCTTTGAGCATTTCCAAGAAGTCTGCCATTCGGTGCAAAGGGATAAGGTTGGGTCCGTCACTGAGCGCCTTGGCAGGTTCGGGATGGGTCTCGATAAAAAACCCGTCAATCCCTGTGGCCGCAGCCGCTCTTGCTAAGATCGGAGCAAATTCGCGCTGACCACCAGAGCTTCCGCCCTGCCCTCCAGGCTGCTGTACGGAGTGCGTGATGTCAAACACCACCGGAGCAAACTGCCGCATAATCGGAAGGCCACGCATATCCACCACAAGATTGTGGTAACCTAAAGAAAATCCTCTCTCTGTCAGACAGACATTTTCATTTCCAGTCGACCGTACTTTCTTGACCGCATATTGCATGTCTTCGGGAGCCATGAATTGACCACGCTTAATTTTTACCGCCTTTCCGGTATTGCCTGCTGCTAACAACAGGTCTGTCTGACGGCAAAGAAACGCAGGAATCTGGAGCACATCCACTACCTCTGCAACCTCAGCGGCTTGATAACTTTCGTGAATATCGGTAACCAAAGGAACATCCAATGCCTGACCAACCCGCTGCAGAACTTCCAGCGATTTGTCCATGCCAATACTGCGGAATGATCCGGAGGAGGTGCGGTTGGCTTTATCAAAAGAAGCTTTGAACACATAGGAAAATCCATGCGCAGTGGCCCATTCTTTTACCTTGGTCCCGATTTCCAGACAGATATCAAAGCTCTCCACTGCACAGGGGCCAGCAAATAGAACCGGTTTGTCACTTCCCAAAACGACACCCTCTCGGATCTTCATGGGACTGGTATTTCGTATCATTATTCCTTGTGGGATAAAGTTTCAATTAATGGAATCAGCTGCCCTTTGGCATGCAAAAGTATATCTGCAAACTCCCGGAAAACCCCTTTTCCACCGGTAAAGGGAGAAGTGTAATGAACCTGTGACTTGACATAAGGCAAGGCATCGGCCGGTGCTACAGACAGGCCCACTTTGGTCAAAACGGGCAAATCGATCAGATCATCTCCGATGTAGGCCACTTCCTCAGCAGTAAGTTCCATCGTCTCCAAAGCCTCAGTCAGCTTTTTCCACTTGTCTTTGACCCCATGGTAATGAAAGTCAAACCGAAGCTCTTCGCATCGATTTTCGACTACTTGCGAAGCTCTACCGGTAATGGCACCCACCAAGAATCCGGCTTTTTTCAGATGCTGCACAATCAGACCATCTTTCACATTATACTTTTTATACTCAGTACCGAGGTCGTCGTAAATGATTCCTCCATCGGTCAGCACACCATCAACATCGGTAATCAGGACTTTGATCCCTTTTGCTTTTTCAAATACCTCTTGGGGTACATGACTCAGGTAATCCTGAATTATTTTTTCTGTTTCCATTGAATAGAATATAGGTCAAGTCGGCGCTGTTCGAGGTTTCGCACACTGCCTGCTTTACGCTGCTTGGTAAGTAAATCCAGGTCCACATCGGCTACGATGGTCGTCTCAGCATTTTCCGAAGCTACTGCTACGGTAGCATCGTGAGGGAATGAGAAGTCCGAAGGAGAGAAAATAGCCGCTTGGGAATATTGAATATCCATGTTTTCCACTTTGGGAAGGTTACCCACCGAACCGGTAATGGCTACATAGCATTCATTTTCTATCGCCCGAGCCTTAGCACAGGTGTTTACTCGGAGAAAGGCATTTTTGGTATCCGTCCAGAAAGGCACAAAGAGGATGTCCATCTCCTGCTCCGCCAGAATTCTGCCCAACTCGGGGAATTCCACATCGTAACAGATCAAAATCCCAATGCGTCCGGCGTCGGTATCAAATACATTGATGCCATTGCCTCCCTGCAAACCCCAATAGGCCGCTTCGTCTGGGGTGATGTGGAGTTTGTATTGTTTATCCTGAGTGCCATCACGGCGACAGAGGTAACTGACATTTCGAAGTTTTTTACCATCATATTCAGGCATTGACCCGGCGATGATGTTTACGTTGTAGGATACAGCCAATTCGCTCATTCGACCGACGATTTCATCGGTATAATCAGCCAGATTTCGGATCGCTTCAGAAGCATCCATGTCATTGAATTCGGCAAGCATGGGTGCATTGAAAAACTCTGGAAGCAGGCAAAAATCCGATTTATAACCGGAGACTGTATCCACGAAAAACTCCACCTGCTGCATCAGATCATCCACATTGGAGAATCGACGCATTTTCCATTGCACGAGTCCGAGACGGACAATCGACTTCTTATTACCGATGAGTTTTTCGTCCTTTTCGTAGTAGATATTGATCCACTCCAGAAGGGTTGCATACGCTCGGGAGTCAGTGTCCTCTGGGAGGTATTTGGTGATTACTTTTCGAACGTGAAATTCATTAGCAAGCTGAAAAGAAAGCACCGAATCGAAGATTTCACGGTTCTTAACCAAGTCAATGTACTTGCGGGGGGTCATTTCATCTGCATACTTGGAATAGCCGGGAATCCTGCCTCCTGCAATGATGGAGCGGAGATTAAGATTTTCACAGAGCTCCTTTCGGGCATCATAGAGTCGGCGACCCAATCGCATCCCTCGGTAGTCGGCATGGACGAAAATGTCGGTACCATATAAGGTATCACCATCCGGATCATGAGTGTCAAATTTGCCATAGCCGGTAATCTCATCATAGGTGTGATTATCTCCAAACTTGGCATAATCCACGATAATACTCAGCGCAGCGGCAATTACTTTTCCGTTGTCCTCGATACAGATTTGGCCTTCCGGAAATACTTTCAGCTGATTTTTAAGTTCTGCCTTAGTCCAGGCACCGCCCTGATTTCTATAGATAGATACCATGATCTCTCGGATATCCTCATAGTCAGACAGCTTGATGTTGCGGAGTCGGAGTCGGTGTTCTAATTCTTCTCTTTGCTTACTCATGTGCCAAAATTACATCAATTCACCCAGATGTTAAGACGGATAACCCGGAAATGCACCTATGGCAAACGTGAGAATCAGTCCGATCAAGATTGTAAAGAAAGGATCTCAATCGGGTAAATGATCAAACAAACTGTAACAAAGGCTTCAATCGGATCATTACACTTCCAATGGAAATGATATTACTCAGACTCAAGGATTTGAATAATTGGGAAATTAGGCTAATTTTTGTGCGTTGGATAAGACTGGCATATCTTCGACCAGTGTGAAAATGAAAAAGTTACTCATTGTTTTATTCTTTAGTATCTCTTTGGGAGCGCACTCACAAAGTTTTTATCGCTACCGATTTGAAGAGCCATGGTCGATTTCAGCCAGCATTGGACCTACCCAATACTTTGGTGAATTATATTCCTTTTGGAGGTATAACGAAGGGGTACAACCTGACTGGCATGCTAACTTTTCGGTGAATTATATATTCGGCACACATCTCAAAACAAGACTGGAAGGGACCTATTATAAAATGTCAGGAACAGATGTACCCTCTGATCCCCGAGCTTATCGGACTCCCAGAAATCTGCATTTTCAAGCTAAGAATTGGGAGGTATCAAGCATTTTCGAGTATTATTTTCATCCCGTAAAGGTCAACAACATCACCCGTCACTTGTGGAATCCCTACATTTTTGCTGGAGTGGGTATGTCTACCAATAATCCTCAAGCCCAACTCGATGGAAATTGGGTGGATCTGCGACCTCTTCAGCTAGAAAACAATCCTTATGAAAAATACATCGTGGTATTCCCGATGGGACTGGGATTCAAGTACAAGCTCAATGTGTACATGGACCTTAAGTTTGAGGGAAATTACCGATGGACACTCACTGATTACATGGATGACATATCTGCGTATAATGTCAGCGAGTTTTATCAGGATTTGGTGCAGGATTATGTATCGGGACAAAATCCCGACAGACTAAGGCTAGCGATCCGAAATCCAAAGTATGTTTTGGATAATGGTCAGCCTGATGTGGATGGAATTTTGAGAAATGGAGGAAGGATACGTAGAGGTTCCGGACTCACACACCGGTTTGACGGATACATGACGGTAGGTTTGGGAGTGGAAATTTATCTTTCTGAGGATATTTTTGACAACTGGATCTTCCGAAACAGGATTTACGAAAAGCGATTCAGATTCTGGTAATCACCAAAAAATTGCACAAAATCAAAAGACCAAGCTAGATCTCTCGCTTGGTCTTTTCATTGATGTGGCTTCGAAAAAGAAGCTCACTTAGGAAGCTTTGACACTGAGAATCCCCATATCAGACTTGAAGATCAGCGTATCAGTAGTACCTATCAAATAGGAAGACATTCCCTTGCGATCACCGGAAACTACCGCCATCAATTCAATATCCTTAGACTTGCAAAACTCAATGATACCCTGCTCTACATTTTTATGATTAAATACATGGGTGTGCAAAATCAATTCTTCGTGTCCCTTGGAAAAACCGGACATCTCGTGTTCGGATTCAGTAGAGCTCACAAAATTCTCCGGGGTGTTGATGTAAACCAAGTGAACAGATGCCTTAAACAACTTGGCAAATGGGACGATTTTTGAAAATGCTTTTTTGGAGGACTCATTAAAGATGGAGGCAAAGGCAATCTTTCGGAATGCATTTCCATCCATCGCCGTTTTTACAGCCAACACTGGACAAGGAGAAAGACGAAGCACCTTTTGAAGATTGGAACCGATGAATTTACCGTCTAAAAATCCTTTGCCGTAGGCTCCCAAAACAGCTAAGTCGGCATTTAATTTTTCGATTACACGCAAAATCTGTTCGGATGGAACACCTATTTTTACTAAAACTTCAATGGGAGCTTTTGCAGGAGCTATTTGCTTCAGGTAATTGGGAATCACAGTTTTGGCTTCCTCAATTTGCTCGATGAGCTGGGGATATTTTTGCTTTCCTTCAACAGGTAATAAATCCCAATCAACTTCAGAGGGCACCACGGTGACACAGATAATTTTTGCTCCGGACTTGACACTGATCCTTTGGGCTGTCTGCAATGCAGCCAGCGAATATTCCGAAAAATCGAAAGGAACGACGATAGTTTTCATGGGGTAGATCATTTTGGTGTATGACCAAATTTCCCCATAGTTATTGGAAATTAATTTGTGAAAAATCAGTGCAAAACCTGATAAAAGTTAGTCTAAATCAGGTATTTAAAGAACAAATTCCATTTTTACATTACATCTTCCATACGTTCCACACTCCAAGTTGCAATGTGTAAATCCAAGTTTCTCATAGACTCTAAGGGCCGCTTCCAGCTTGGTATTGGAATACAGGACTACACGTCTTGCTCCCTTTTGTTTTGCGAGTTCCAATAGTCTTTTGCCAAGGGCCATTCCGATTCCCTTGCCTTGTGCTGACTCCTTTACCCCCATCTTAATCATTTCCCAATCTCCCGATTCTTTGGGAATTAATGCCACCGTACCTAGGATATCCTCTCCTACTTTAGCAAAAATAATTTCTCCTCCTTGAGCCAAAATAGTCTCTTCCGGATGCTCAAGCTGATCGATGTCAAAGGGCTCGAGGGAAAAATACTTGGTCACCCAAGCCTTATTGATCGATTCAAAATGCGGTTGAAGACTGGATGAATAGGGAATAATCTCAAGAGCTTGCATAGGAATGAGGAGAAAAACCTACCAAAAGTAGCAAGAAAGGATTAGCTTAGAAACGGTAAATTCTATCCCTGATTTATGAAAAAGGTTATATTCCTGCTCTCCCTGATGATTTTTGCGTTTGCCACCCACTCCGCAAAAGCCCAAACCCCCGAGGAAAAAATCAAACAACTTGGGCTCACCATACCCGAGGTGAGCCAGCCCATTGCCAACTATGTAAAATGGAAGCAAGTGGGCAATCTCCTCTATCTGGCCGGCAGTGGGCCAAAAATCTATGGCAAAGTCGGTGCTGATCTGAGCGTGGAGCAAGGCTATGAAGCTGCCCGGGCCACAGGGTTAGAAATCATTGCTGTGCTGAAAGCTGCCACTGGCGATCTGAGCCGCATCAAGCAATTTGTCAAAGTACTCGGCATGGTCAATGCTACCCCTGAGTTTACCGCCCAACCTGCGGTCATCAATGGATTTTCAGATCTGATGGTGGAAGTATTTGGAGAAAAAGGAAAACATGCTCGCTCTGCCGTCGGAGTAGGTTCCCTGCCAAACAACATGGCGGTGGAGATCGAGGTGATCGTAGAGCTGGAGGAGAAGTAAGCAGTCTCAGTAAGCAGTGATCAGTGTTCACAGACATGCGACTGAACACTGACCACTGAGCACTAAAACAAACTTCCCTGAAACGCATGGCCTTCCAACTCCAGGAGGGCCTTTTTTCTGTCCAATCCACCCGCATAGCCAGTCAAGCTACCATCACTTCCCAAAATACGATGACAGGGAAGAATGACTAAAATTGGATTGGCACCGATCGCTGCACCCACGGCTCGGATAGCTGCTGGATTTCCAAGCTTTTGCGAAAGCTTCATGTAAGTCGTCGTCTGCCCAAAAGGAATCTTGGCCACTTCCATCCAGACTTTGCGCTGAAAGTCCGTCCCGCCCAAGCCGATCGGCATATCGAAGTTTTTTCTTTTCCCTGTAAAATACTCCTCTAGCTGCTCCTTCGCGCTTAAAAGCACCTGATCGAGAATTTCACCGTCGGTTTGCTCCTCGGTAAACTGCAAGCGGCTCAGACAGCCTTCGCGGGACTCGAGCAGGATATTACCAAATGGAGAAGAGATGATGGGCATAATTCAATTTCAATGATCAATTATCAAACTCAATGGTCAATGAACAAACTCAATGATCAATTACCAAACTCAATGACAAAGTTTACCCCGACCAACGCATTTATAATTATCCATTGGTAATTGATCATTGTACATTGTTAATTGCCCGTTGGTCATTTTCCCGTTATCGCCAGACGGTACTTCCACACTTCCCTCACCTGCTCGATATACACTTCAAAGGGCACGTAAATTGGATTGGCGGAGCAAAGTAAGAGCTTCTGCTCTACTTTGATCCGGTTGTAAGCGATTTTGAAAGTCACCCCATCCTGCTCGGTGACGATCACGTAGCGCTCTCCGTCTTTGATGGCCATCCAGTCGTCTACGTATTCGCAGACGATCCAGGCCCCATCGGGAATCGGCAGCATGGAGTCTCCATCCACCTGGAAAACCCGATGTTTTTTGTCTGTGGGAAGAAAAGGCAGCGAAAATCGCGGCAACTCGGAAATAAATTCCGGGTCGGAAAATCCAGCCAAGTAACTCGCCTTGACCTTTTGCGACACTACCTCAATCAATTCACGTCCCTCAGCATCTACCGTGGTAGAGAGAATCCGTAGCCTTCGCCCTCGGAGAAACTGATCTGTCTCGAGCAGTTCGCGGAGTTTGTACTCCGAGTAGGTAGTTAGGTCTTCTTTAACCAAAATATCCAAAGAGACATTAAAGTACCCCGCGATCCGAACCAACGTATCCAAAGGTGGAGTAATGTTGAGTTCATAACCCGCTAGTTTGGAACGGGTGATTTTCAAACTATCAGCCAGTTCCTGCTGAGTCAAGCCTTTCTTTTTTCTCAAAAACTTAAGGTTGGAATGGAGATGCATAAGTCATCAAGAATTTGAAATAAGGTAGAAATACGATGGAAATAAGCTCCGCAAGCGGAGCGAAATAGAGGGACAACACATAGTTTTTTACTGATTTATAAGAAGAAACACAGTAGAAACGCCTTGAAATAAACCTCACAAGCAAGGTGAAAACGAGGTTAATTATCACTTTTAGGCTGATTCTTTACTGTGTATGTGGATTTGATCATGTTATTTAATTTGACTTGAATATCAGGCCTAATTCGATTGAATGATTCGTATTCTACGTCAGACACAAGACCCCGTTCAAAACCCAAATCAATCCAATGCTCTACTCCTTCGGACAAAGAAGCTCTGGATATGTAATAGAACCTGATTTTTTTCCAAATAGTGATACCTGGCGTATCCTTCTGCAATATTCGCTCCTACCGAATCTATTGCCTGAAGCATCTGATCTCCCCATACTTTCCGCTGCTGATAAGTCAGTCGCTGATAAATTTCCCAAGCCATCGCTGAAAGCTTCCTCGCTAATCGATAGACTTCCAAATCCGGAAGCGGGATAAAATTCCTATTGGGTTCCATAACTTAAACATTTAGAAAAATCCTGATAATCAATTTGATACCCCCTGTGTTTCATCTAGCGTAGCGAGACCTATTTCCACTATATTTCAGAAAGTCCATTTCCATAGTATTTCGCTAAACCTATTTCACGAAGTGCAGCAAAGTGTATTTCCATTTTATTTCACCAAGCGAAGCGAGGTATTATTTCAACTGTATTTCACGAAGCGTATTTCCATTGCATTTCAAGAGCCCTATTTCACTGACCATAGGGAGGTTTATTTCTACTCTATTTCCACGTATTTCCTCCAACCCCGACAACTTACGCCACTTCCTTAACCCAAATCTACTCTTTTTGATTAAATTATAAACATTAAAATGTCAAAATAATTAACAATAAGCCGTGGAAGGGAAGCGAAGTATTGTGCATATGGATTTGGACACGTTTTTTGTGTCGGTGGAGCGGCTTTTTGACAGCCGACTGAATGGCAAACCCATCCTGATCGGGGGGTCGAGTGACCGGGGAGTCGTGGCCTCCAGCAGCTACGAGGCGCGCAAGTTTGGCGTGCACTCGGCCATGCCCATGCGGACCGCGCGGCAACTCTGCCCTGAGGCAGTGATCGTGCGGGGGGATTTTGAGAAATACAGCCAAAAATCCCATGAAGTCACCGAGATTATCAAGGAGTCCGTCCCTCTCTTTGAGAAGTCCTCCATCGACGAATTTTACATCGATCTCACCGGGATGGATCGGTTTTTCGGCTGCTTCAAGCTCGCCCACGAACTCCGGCAGCGCATCATCCGCGAGAGTGGACTGAATATCTCCATGGGCCTATCGGAAAACAAAACCGTCTCCAAAGTCGCCACCGGTGAAGCAAAGCCCAACAATGAAAAGCAGGTGCCTTTTGGGGAAGAAAAACCCTTTCTCGCCCCACTCTCTGTGCGCAAAATCCCCATGATCGGCGAGAAAACCTCCCAAACGCTCTACAACATGGGGGTCAAAAAAGTCTATACGCTGCAGCAGATGCCCTCCCAACTCCTGGAAGCGACCTTTGGCAAAAACGGGAAGATGATCTGGGAAAAAGCCAATGGCATCGACCGATCCCCGGTGGTCCCCTACTCTGAGGCCAAGTCGATCTCCTCCGAAAATACCTTCGAAGAGGACACCATCGACATCAAGCTACTCGAAGCCACGATGATCGCCATGTGCGAGCAGCTTGCTTCCAAGCTCCGACAAAAAGGCCAACTCACCGCCTGCGTGAGCGTGAAGATCCGCTACTCGGACTTTGAGACGCATACCATGCAGCAGCGCATCCCCTACACCTCGGCAGACCATATGCTCTTGCCCGTGGTGAAGGAGCTTTTCAAAAAGCTCTACAGCCGCCGACTCCTTATCCGTCTCATCGGCGTGCGCTTCAGTAATCTGGTCTATGGCAATTATCAGATCAAGCTCTTCGAAGACAGCCAAGAGCAAATCAACCTCTACCAAGCCCTCGACAAGCTCAACGTGAAGTACGGTGACAAAACCGTCTGCCGCGCTGTAGCCATGGGCGTGGGAAGGAGACGTTTTAATCCGTTTAATGGGATGGAGGTTTGAGAAAGTTGAAAAAAGCAGTCAGTAAGCAGTCTCAGTAGAAAGAAAGTCAGTGTCAATACCTAAAAGGAACAATCGCACAATCGTAACCGAAAAAAAGGATACTTTTTCTGTTCAGGTTAAGCTTTTTCAAACAGAGAAAAAAAAAATGCCCATCTGTTAGAATTTTAGATTCCTAAAGAATTGCCCTAGAGACACTTTCAAAAAGGATGATTCCATATCAAAAGCAACCTTTTTACTTCAAATACCAGATTTCATTTGTACGAAAATCACACCGTTTAGCAATCGGAATTTCACCCCCCCCCCCGTTCAAACTCCATTACTTCCAAAAAACATGGGCTGACTACCACTTGGCATTTTTGTTTTTATATGGATCCGCCTATCTTTAAGCGATACACCCTTTAGCCTTTGATTTCCAGATTAGTTTCACTAGTTATTCTTGGCTTGATTTGCCTTTCTTGCACCAAGGCAATCGCCCAAAATATCAAACCTACCGGCAATCCGGAGTTTGACAGTTTGATACTCGTTGCCGTGGACCTTCGATACAAAGATTTGGAAGGAGCTCTTCAAACTATGCAGCGAGCTCAGTCGATTCCAAACCTCTCCAATCTCCAGGTAGGAATGATTGCCAATCAACTTGGCGCACTCAATTACATCAAGGGCGATTATTCTGCTTCAGTCAAGGAATATTCTAAGGCTTTCGAACTGCTTGAAAAAGAAAGTGATCTCTATCAAAAAGCATTTGCCCTAAATGGAAGAGGGCTGATTTACCTCAGTCAGCACGCCTACGCCCAAGCGGCTTCTTTTTTTGAGCAATGTATCAAAATCAATCTTGCACGAAATGACAGCCTTTCGCTCGGGGCTAATTACCTGAATCTTGGGATTTCGCTTTCGGAGTTAAACAAGTATTCGGAAGCAATGGAGGCATTGGCCAAGGGGTATGACTTTACCACCAACTTCCAAGAATCTACCCAACGGATGATGATCCTCAACCGGCAGGGTCAAATCCTACTTGAACTTGGCAACCTCAGCGAGGCTAAATCCCATTTTAACATGGTCTTGGAAGAATATCCTCAACTTACCAACTGGGAAAAAGCTTTTGCCACCACCGGACTGGGCCTCATCGCATTGGAAGAAAACCAACTCCAAAAAGCACTGGAACTCGGACTAAGGGGCTATGAATATGCCAAACTGGCCTCTGCCTATTGGGATCAGGAACGAGCGAGCAGTCTGCTTTCCAAGGTCTACGAGCAATTGGGAGATTACAAAAACGCCTTGCAATACGCCAGACTAAATAAAGTCCATGCAGACACCCTCTACAGCGATGATAAAAGCTCCGAAATCAGCTATCACCAACTCCAAATGGCGGAAGCAGACAAGGCTACTCTTGAGCAAAAAAATCTGATAGCAGAGCAAAAAGCCAAAATCAGCAACTACACGCTTATCGGTTTGAGTGCCATTTTAGCCCTATTAGTGGTAATTATTTTATTGAACAGAAGATGGCTGAATAAAAAAGAAGAACTCAACCTTCAGCTTTTGCAAAAGCAAAAGGAAATCATCGCACAAAATGACACCCTCAACCAACTCAATGAGGAAAAGAACAAACTCTTTTCGATCCTCTCTCATGACTTGAAAACCCCAATGAATGCCATCCGACAAATGCTCGAGTTGCATGAAATGGATTTACTTTCTGATCAGGAAAAAGAAGAATCCAACAAATTATTACTAAAACAAGTCAAGCAAACTGAACAAAAAATTGAACAGCTACTGAGATGGTCCCATGCCCAATTGGGCGGGATTGTGACAGAGAAACGACCAATTGATCTAGTCCAACTGATCAAAGATACCATCAACCAAAATGAGGTAATCGCTCAAAAGAAGAATATCCATATCAAATTCTCTACAGAAGGACCCATATTCAGAATCATTGCTGATCCTTCTCAACTCCAGATCGTTTTCCAAAATTGCCTCCAAAACGCCATTAAATTCTCCCATGTGGGCAGTGAGATTACCGTAAACCTTGCAGTTCTGGGAAATCAAGTCAATCTAACCATCAAAGACCAAGGCATCGGGATGACACCTGAGAAACTTCATGAAATCAGACAAAAGAAGTCAATTGTTAGCTCCACAGAAGGCACAAACAAGGAGAAGGGAACGGGCTTGGGTTTATTTTTAGTCAAGCAATTTATGGAGACAAACGGCGGTACTTTGGTGATCGAAAGCGAGCATCAAAAAGGAACCACCCTTTATTTGACTTTTGAAAAAGCCTCCTAGTATGGGTTCTTCCTACTTGTTTACAACTGAGAGATTGGGATTTCGAACCTGGCAAAATTTTGATTTGGATGATTTTGCCGCAATCAACGCGGATCCTGAGGTGATGCATTTTTTCCAAAAACCCTATACCCGCGAAGAAACACAAGCCATGATGGATCGAATGCAGCGCTTGTATGAGGAGCGAGGGCATTGCTATTTTGCTGTGGACCTATTGGAAACCAAGGAACTGATCGGCACCATCGGGCTGGGCTGGAAGACCTTCGAATCTGACTTTACTCCCTGCGTGGATATCGGCTGGAGAATCGGAAAAAAATGGTGGAACCAAGGCTTGACCTCTGAGGGCGCAAAAGCCTGCCTTGATTTTGCCCAACAATTGAAAATCAAAGAGGTGTATTCTTACGCTACGGGAACCAACCTTGCCTCAGTTCAGGTAATGAAAAAAATCGGTATGAACTTCTGCTATGAGTTTGATTACTCCGAACTCAAAGACTATCCACAGTTGAGGCAATGTACGCTATATAAAGTGGTGCTATGATTTAGGATTTTAGATGTACGAATCACGAGATACGACATCTAGTGGACCCCTAAGTCTCTCTTTTAATCCAACCTTATTTGCTCCTAGTTCGGTACCGATTTATGATTTCACCCAACACTTTCTGGCTTTCCATTTTTCAAAACACAATCTGAGTCTGGAAAAGCTCCCCCCACTTGAATACAAAGTCCAAGACCATTTTCCATTCTCATTGATCCTATCCCTAAATTTTATATCTCTTTATCTTCAATCTATTTCCCCCAATCTCTCTACCGATATTCTTTTCATGGCTAAAAATCACATGTGTATTGTCTTATGTCTATTGTCTTGTGTCTAATATCTTGTGTCTCTCGTCTTGTGTCTAACATCTAGAAAAAAAGCCACCCCCTCTCGAGGATGGCCTAGCTCCACTGCTACCCAGCTGTCAGTTGGAGCTCTTCAAAAATAATCCTGCAATTCCAAGTGTTGCCTGCATGGTGAGCGGTTCGTCCCATGCTTCTGATACACCAGCCGCATCGATTCCTGTCAACGTAGACACATTTACGCCTGCATGGGTGAGGTTTTCTTCACCTGCATAAATCCCCGCTGCAGCAGCCGGAAGGGTTCCGATCGAATTGCCTGTAATCCAGCCTTTGACGGTATCCTGACCTTTTTTGGACCGGAGTCTTCGGATCATGGAGGCATGTCTAGCCTCCACCGAATGAATGGACAAAGCGGCCGTCAACACCACGTCACTTTCCATCACATTGGCGGCCTGTCCTTTGTAAGCCCTCACTCCCGTATCCTCAAATGCTTGCGCCAAAGCGAGAAATGTAGGATAATCCTGAAATGGCCTAAAGTTGCCACCTGCAGTAAAATCAAATTCCGGTTCAGCTACGGGTGTCCCGTTGAGCACTGAGCCAATCACTTCGGTAAGAAATCGCACGTGAGCCAATTCGTGGTCTCGTATTTTCTGAATAATTGGCCGCTCTGCCATCGTCACCACGCCGGCATCCAGTCCCAACTGATAATAGCGGTATTCCAAATGCTCCAAAGTAAGCGCATAGTTGAGGACATTGATCAGGGAAGCTGTATCGGCTTTGGCGATATGGGGAATGGAATTGAGAACGGAAAGGGGGACAGCCGCCAGGGCGACTTTTTTCCCAAAATCCCCAAACTGACGGAAAGCATCCCTACGGGAATAAAATCGGTCTTTAGCATCTGCGTCTTTGGTATCAGGACAGAGTCTGTCCAATAACTTGATCAAATTCATGAGTTCTTGATTTTAGGATAAAAGGTTAGCGAGGAAGTTGACTGAAGTCTATTTCAGTTTTGACAAAAGCACTGGCAGCGGTTAGCACCTGCTGAAAATTGAGCGTTCGCTCCAACCCATTGGCATCGATCAGATCGTCACCGGCAAAATCCACCGAGTTGGGATTGATCAGGTCACGGATGGCCGCCGCATGACGAGCCTCCACGGAGACGATTTTTCCTGCGATAAGCAAAAGGTCTGCATTGGTGAGAAACTGACCTGCACCATTGTAAGCTGCCACCCCCAAGTCTTCAAAGGTCTTTGCAGCAGCCAAAACCGAAGTTCTGTTGTTGAAATCAATGCTGCTAAAATCTACCTCCAAATTTCCGATAGCATTGGTACCTAGGGCCGCTTTGAAAAACTCCCGGTGCGCCCGCTCGTGCTTTTCGAGATCACCCATGATGGTTTTTTCCTCCGCATTGGCATTGGCAAAATATCCTCCCTTCATTACCTCCGCATAAAATGCTGCTTCCAGCTGCTCCAAGGCATAGGCATAATTCAGAATTCCGACATCTCCTGAACCCAAATTGACCATTCCCGGCATAGAGGGCATCATATTGTCCTCGTCGTTACACCCCATCAGCAGTAGGCCGGCTCCTGCCACAGTGAGCGATCCCATTTTGAGAAACTTCCTCCTGCCGGCCTTTTGAATCAAACCCTGAGGTTTGAAAAGTTCATTATTCATTTTTGGCTTGTGTTTAGGTTAATACTCAGTTTAGATTCCATGGAAAAATCAACACTTGGCTTGATTTGGGAGGAATTACGAGGTGGGCAATCGGATTGGATTTTGAGCAATTGAAAAAAAAGGAAATATTTTCATCAGGCTGGAAAGGATAGCCTTGGCTGAATTCGTTTTCCCGAAAAAATCTGCCCTGTTGAAAAAGGATTATTTTAACTTGGATCCAAAACCACCTGCTATGAAATCATTTATTGCGCTACTCGGCTTTTTCATTTTATCCAGTAACCTTTTTGCCCAATCCCCATCCACCTGCGAGATGGATCGGATCAATTGGATGGAGTTTGCCGAGTTTGTTCCCATGAAAATCAACACGGTTATTCTTCCTACCGGTACGCTAGAACCCCACGGTGTAGTAAACAATGGGGCAGACAATACGGCACCTTTCGCCATGGCAAAAGCCATCGCCAATGAGCTCAATGCCCTGATCGCTCCTACCCTAAACTATGGAATCACAGGGAGCATGGCTGCCTATCCCGGCGCATTTCAAATCTCGGAAGAAGCCTATGCCCCTTTTATCAGAGATATTTTGAAAGGCCTGGCAAAAAACAAATTCAAAAACATCATCATCCTCAACGGTCACGGTGGTGGACAGACAGCAGTACTCCAAAAAGTCGCAGCTGATATAGCCAATGAACTTGGAGTTCGGACCTTGGTCATCAACTGGTGGTCTTATGCTTCCGATGTGACGCTGGAAGTATTCAAGGAAGACGGAGGACATGCAGGATTAAATGAAACGGCCTATATCCAGGCCATCGACCCCACCTTGGTTCACAAGGACCGCTATAACCCAGATCAAGCGACTGCCTATCCCAAAACAGGAACTTGGTCGGCAGTACCTTTTCCTTCTTCCATTGGACTCTACCAAGAAGGACAAGGATATCCCAACTTTGATGAAAAACAAGCCAAAGAGTACTTTCAAAAAGTCAATGCGAAAGTCGCTGGATTGATCAAAGAGACGATCCGGAAGTGGGATTTGGCGGGGTTGTGAAATTTTCAATGACCAATGACCAAATTCAATTTTCAATTAATGGAATTGATCATTGATCATTGATTATTGATAATTTAACTATGACCAACCACTCCGACCAAACCTTCCAAAACTTTCTCGCCTCCGATTTTGAGCCGGGAGAATACGAATCATGCACGTTTATCGGTTGCAATTTTTCTAACCTGAACTTTCATGGGTCAAACTTCGAAAATTGTTCCTTCCGTGACTGTGACCTGAGCAATGCAAGGGTTTTCAAAGTTGGTTTCCAGAATATCCGATTTGAGCGCTGCAAAGTGCTTGGAGTTCATTTTAACACCGCCAATGCCTTTTTGATGGAGTTTACGTTTGACCACTGTCAGCTGGACTATTCCAATTTTTTCAACCTGAAGCTGAAAAAATCCCAATTCACCCACAGCCGGCTACTCGAAGTCGACTTCACTCAAGCCGAACTGCAAGAGGTGAGTTTTCAGGGTTCAGATCTCAGCGGGGCCGTTTTTGACCGAACTAATCTGGAAAAAGCCGACTTCCGAGATGCAGTTCATTACCGCCTAGATCCTGAAATCAATAAAGTCAAAGGCGCGAGATTTGATCTGGAGGGACTTCCAGGATTGTTGGGGAAGTGGGGAATAAAGGTGGGGTAAATGATCAATGGGCAAATTCAATTTTCAATGATCAATTGTTTAGAGACTTGAGGATTGGTAATTGGTCATTGATCACTTCTTCATGTACCCGTCTCTCACTGCTTTAAACTCTGAGCCTTCTTTCCAGCCCGGCCATTTATCAGAGTTTGAGAGGCTTTTTCCCACATTATAGAGGAGCTGCACATCGTCAACAGCTCCGTCAAGATTCCAACGAGAAGGATCGTATTGGTCAGAAGCCTTGTGGTAATACTGCGCGGTATATTCATCCTGTAGCTGTTTGCCGTATTCTTTACCCTTTTCTACATGGTCGATTCCGGTACCGAAATACAATGCCGGAATCCCGATTTTGGCAAAGTTGAAATGGTCAGAGCGGAAATAATAGCCCGCGACAGGATTAGGCTCGGGCGCACTGTAGCGTCCCAATTTTTCCAACTCTACATTAAGTAAATCTTCCATTTCGGACTGACCCACCCCGATGATGGATACATCTTTCATTTTCCCGTAAGGGTTGATGCCATCCATATTGATGTTGGCTACCGTTTTTTCCTTGGGGTAAATCGGGTTTTGAGCATAATACGCTGATCCCCAAAGCCCTTGCTCTTCTGCAGTTACTGCAAGAAAAACCACGGTTCGCTCCGTTTGAGCGTCTGTTTTGAAAGCTTTGGCTAGGGCTAAAAGCGCTGCAGTTCCCGAAGCATTGTCCAGTGCGCCATTATAGATTGTGTCCCCTGTTTCATCAGGTTTGCCGATACCCAAGTGATCCCAATGGGCAGAGTAAATGATTACTTCCTCAGGTTTAGACTTTCCGGTCACTTTTGCTACGACATTTTGGGAGACATTGTATTCGGCTTTTACTTGGATAGATGCACTTGCCGTGATTCCCATGGGAATAGGTTCAAAATCAGCCTTTCTGGCTTTGGCCAATAATTCTGACTCATTCATACCGGTGAGTTCGAAAAGTTTATTGGCAGTAGGTAAGGTAATCCAGCCTTCGAAGCCCAATTTGTACTTCTCCTTTCCCCGATCATCCAAGTAGAGTTTGGATGCATTCCAGCTGTTTTGAATCACATTAAAACCATAGCCAGCAGGAATGGTATTGTGAACAATGAGGCAGCCCAAAGCACCCTGTCTTGCGGCTTCCTCATATTTATAGGTCCAACGACCATAGTAAGTCATG
Source organism: Algoriphagus aquatilis (assembly GCF_042657405.1). Classification (NCBI taxonomy): domain Bacteria; kingdom Pseudomonadati; phylum Bacteroidota; class Cytophagia; order Cytophagales; family Cyclobacteriaceae; genus Algoriphagus; species Algoriphagus aquatilis. Next base: position 25,260 of record NZ_JBHSKS010000011.1, on the reverse strand, counting down.
GTATTTCCTTTGAAAAGTGAAGCATCCTCCGTCCCAAATCCAGGATCATTGACCATAACCACGACGATTTTCCCTTTGACATCCAGGTTTTTGTAATCATTCCAACCGTATTCAGGAGCCACAATCCCAAAACCGGCAAATACTACTTCCGCATTTTCGACAGCCACCAAGCTGTCTGTCCGCTGGGTCCAGATCACAAAATCTTTCAATCCTTCTGCAGTGAGATTCCCCTTAGCACCTTTAAATTCCATCTTTTCCGATGGGCTGCTGGTGATGGACACCATGGGTACATCTTGAAAATAGGAATCACCGTTTCCTGGCTCCAAACCCATCTTTTTAAACTCTTGCTCCAAAAAAGAAGTGGTGATTTTTTCTCCCTCGGTGAATGGCATTCGACCCATAAACTCATCCGAAGACAAGGTGATCAGGTTGGGTTCTAGGTCAGCCACTTGAAATTGGTAATGGCTATTTTGTGAGGTGCAGGCCAATAAAGATGTGGCTGCCAGCAGCAGATATAAGGATTTTTTCATGGGTGATCTATTCCTTGTAGGATTTGAAGATGCCGAAGTTAAAACATTTAACACTTGATTTCCTGACCGATAAAACCAAAATTAAAAAGTCCCATTGCTTTGCCTGAATTTTGACTTACCTTTGTACCGGCGACACGACCAGCTCCTGCTGAATCCCCCAGGTCCGGAAGGAAGCAAGGGTAGGCGGTTGTAGCGGTGCGATGTCGCCTCTTTTTTTGTCCGCATTTTCCAAAATCCTAATCCTTGGCGGCTACCTATTCCTGATTAATCTTCTAACTTTGTTCAGCTACCTAGAATTCACCTTTTCTGGGCGAGCTTAAATTGAGATTCTTAACCAAAACCTATTTTAATATGAAATTCTTTATTGACACCGCCAATTTGGATGAAATCCGCGAAGCTTATGATTTAGGCGTATTGGATGGTGTGACTACCAATCCTTCCCTAATGGCCAAAGAGGGCATCACCGGTGACGCCAATGTCAAGGCTCATTACAAAGCCATCTGCGATATCGTAGATGATAAAGTGAGTGCCGAGGTCATTGCCACTGACTACGAAGGAATGATCCGAGAGGGTAAAGAACTTGCAAAAATCGACGATAAAATCGTGGTAAAAATCCCGATGATCCGAGATGGTGTCAAAGCAATAAAATATTTCCACAGTGAAGGAATCCGGACGAATTGTACTCTGATTTTCTCTTCAGGTCAGGCGCTTTTGGCAGCAAAAGCCGGAGCCTCCTACGTATCTCCATTCATCGGAAGATTGGACGACATCTCCTTTGACGGATTGGACCTGATTGCTCAAATAGTTCATATTTATCAAAACTATGGCTACACCACGGAGGTTCTAGCTGCATCGGTACGACACACCATGCACCTGATCAAGTGTGCTGAGCTTGGGGCTGACGTAGCCACTTGTCCATTGAAAGTCATCACAGGACTGCTGAAGCATCCGCTTACCGACTCAGGTTTGGCACAGTTTCTTGCCGACCACGCTAAAGCAGCAGGCAAATAAACCTCACAAGAGGCTGGTTCTGGAAAGATTCAGCCTCTTTTTCAATTCCAACTTATGTACATCATCAAGGTAAAAGGAAAAGCAAAAATCCCCGATTACATTCAGATTCGGGACGAAAATTTTGTACTCGTGGCTTACTTCAGGGCAGACCGTCCACTGAAAAGTGTAGAAAAATTTGGATTGGAAGGCAAAGAAGAAAAGCTGGAGGAACTCATCAAAAGCCTTCCTTTTGGAAAACTTCAAAAACTAGATCTCTAAACCAATGGATTTCAGTACCCATCCCGTGTTGTCTATGACACAGGCGACCATTTTTCAGGGAGAAAATCCCGTTCTCACAGATGTCAATTTTGCTGTAGAACAGCATGAGTTTGTATTTCTGATCGGCCGAACCGGCAGTGGTAAAAGCTCACTTCTCAAGACACTTTATGCTGATCTGCCTTTAAAATCCGGACATGCAGAAGTAGTGGGATACAACCTTTCTAAAATCAAAAACAAAGAAGTCCCTTATCTACGAAGGAAAATCGGAATCATTTTTCAGGATTTTCAACTGTTTACCGACCGATCTGTCAGTGAAAATCTCACATTTGTGCTCAAGGCTACTGGCTGGACAGATTCCCTCAAAATCAAAGAGCGCATCAGCGATGTGCTTATTCAAGTGGGTCTAGTGGAAGCCCTTAATAAAATGCCACATCAACTCTCGGGTGGAGAACAACAGCGCATTGTGATTGCCCGGGCTTTACTAAATAATCCGTCAATTCTTTTGGCAGATGAACCTACCGGAAATCTCGACCCTGATGTGGCAGATGGTATTTTTAAACTATTCCAAGAAATCAACAAACAAGGAACAGCGATTTTGATGGCTACACACAATCATGAGCTCCTTCGTAAATTCCCTTATCGCGTATTGAAATGTGAAAAAGGAAAATTGCTGGACAGTCAACTGCACGATGTTTCCTTTGGTTCGTCATATTGAATCCGGAATTTTTGGAGGGTCAAAAAAACAAGTATTCTACACAGACCGTTTAGCACATATCAACCATTTTATTTATGATCACTAAATCACTGTTCAGATTAATGCTCCTCTTTTTACTAGCAGGTGGAGTCGTGGGATGTCAGGAAAAAGAGGACACTGAACCACCGGTAAAAGAAGAGCCAAATCCAAATATTGCCATCAATAAATGGATCAATGATGTCATGAAAGAAGTGTACTTATGGCTTTCTGAAATGAAAACACCGATCGCAAACACTTCAGAGCCTAAGGATTATTTTGAATCTCTTCTAAATAGACCTACTGATCGATTTTCGGTCATCTATCCTGATTACCAGCAGTTGATCAAATCCCTCAACGGAATCAGTCTTGAGGCTGGATATGAATTTACCCTCTATCGGGAGAGTTCATCTAATAATAATGTCGTCGCTGAAGTCACCTACATCAAAAAAAACAGTCCTGCAGCTACCGCAGGAATGAAGCGAGGTGATTACATCACTCGGATCAACGGTACCCAAATGACTTTGGAAAATTACCGAACTGTACTGGGATTGATCGACAAGCCGCACACCTTGAATACGCTTAGGTTTAATGAATCATCTGGCGGATTTGTAGCGCAGCCTGAAATTTCTCTCACACCGGTAGAATTGTCCGAAAATCCAAACTTCCTCGATTCGGTATATACTGTAAATGGTGAGAAAATAGGATACGTCATCTATCATTTCTTTGCTCCGGGACCCGGCAATAACAGCACTGCCTATGACCAAGAAATGGATGGGATTTTTGCCGAGTTCAAAACCAAGGGGATCCAACACTTGATCTTAGATTTCAGATACAACGGAGGTGGATTTGTATCTTCGGCAGTAAACCTCGCGAGCTTGATTGCCCCTTCGGTAAAAACCACCGATATATTTTCGAAGACCAAATACAACAGCTTCCTTATGCAGTTTGACAACCTAAAAAATGTTCAAACTCCATTTAGAGAAAAGGCTGAGAATTTGGGTAGAATTTTAAAAGGGAATAGAGTCTATATACTTACTTCCACTCGGACAGCGTCCGCTTCTGAATTAATCATCAATGGCCTCAAGCCTTACATGGATGTCTTTATCATAGGCGATAAAACCACAGGGAAAAACGTCGGCTCAGTACCTTTCGAAGATGACGATAACCCTGCCAATAAATATGGAATGCTACCCATAGTATCCAGAAGCTTCAATAGCTTAGACCAATCGGAATACACCAATGGATTCCTGCCAAACATTGAAGCAAAAGAGTCTTCAGAGCGACTAAAACCACTTGGAGACGTGAATGAGCTACTGCTTCGAAAAGCAATTGAACAGATCACTGGAGTACCTTCCGGAGCTAGATATCAGCAGCTTGAGCGAGTGGATGTAGGAAGTACATTGGACTCAAAAGTAAGAGCTGGCGTGATGATTGAGCCTGTAAAACTCGATTAAGGTTAATAAGACCGTAAGTAAAATAGGTTCAGCAGAAATGCTGAACCTATTTTTTTGATACCTATTTGCCGGAAAAAGAAAAAGATGGCCTCCAAAAAAACTTATTTTCTATTTTATATAAACCTTAATCCTTAAAAGGAATCGTGTTTGAGTTGTTTTTTTCAGGAACTGCATTGACTCGGAGCTCGATAAACTGATTGAGATCGTTCTCTCCTTTTACTAATCCAAAAGCATCATATAGCTCTCCAATGGCAGTAAAGGATTCAAATTTTAGACGATTTCCTTCCACAGTGATTACTTGAAAAAGCTGGGTATTTTCGGCAGCCCGATCTTTGATTGCCCCTTTACCTGTCCAATCCTCACCCATGTTGTACATTTTGCCACCGCTGACACTGACCACATAGACCGTTCCAGTAAGATCCTGAATATTTACTCCATCCATGACATTTCCTTCGGGCGCCACTCTCCCTCTAGCATACGCATGGTCATGACCTTGTAACGCCAAGTCAACCTTGTATTTATCGAAAATGGGTTTCCAAAGAGCCCTTAATTCTGAGTTATCCCTACCATTAGAAGCAGAGAAAAGTGGGTGGTGGTAAGTCAAAATGGTCCATTTTTTCGGATTAGAAGCCAATACACTTTCCAACCAGGCTGCTTGTCTTTCTTGATCTCGATTAGAATCCAGAGAAATCACTCTGACATCCTGATAATCCATGTAGTATACAGTCTCTTCTAATCCCTCAGGGCCATTTTGAGGTAGTGTAAACTGGGGTCTCCACTGGACAGACAGACTTCGTTCTTTAGCCAGAGTTTCTTTTTGATCTTTAGCCCGGTACTCATGATTTCCGGGAGTAGGCATGGCTGGGATCATACTGTGAATGAAACCGCCTGCTGTAAACCATTCGTGCCATTCCTGTTCCCGATGTGCCCGATTGATCAGGTCTCCGGCATGAATAATAAACCTCGCTTCGGGCGCCTTTCTAAAACCTTCTCTGATCAATCTGGACCAAAGTTCCAAAACATAATTCTGGGCATCTCCCACGTAGAGAAAGGAAAATTTATCTTCCGCCTTTTCTGAGGCAGTCTGGAATTGAAACCACTCGCTCCATTGCTCTCCGTCTCCTACCCGATACCCATACATGGTATTTGGCAATAACTCTTTGAATTCCACTGAGTGATAGTGCGCTACTACAGATGCATCTTCGATAGCAGTTGCATCCAAAAGTTCAGTTTTGGCTACAATCGTTTTTCCATTTTTCCAGAATCCCGGAGCAGCGGTGGCTACAGCAATTTCAGCATAGGCTTTTTTTACTTTAGAATTTGTCCTCCAGGTGACATTGACCTCTGAGGATGGGTTCTGTCCGAAATTTAAAACGATTCGATCCGGATAAATACTAGGCTTAGACCATTCCTGATGAAACTTGGGTTCTTTGTAGGTTTGATTCTGTCCATAAGACGAGCCTGTGATAAGGAAGGCAAATAGGAATAGAATCCATTTAAAATCAGTCATGCGAGAGATAAGGGGATACCGAATAATTTTTACTGCTTGGTCAAGGTAACGAAATCCCCTCTTTTTGAAAAAGTCTTTTATGTTGTGAATTCTTTAATCTTATTCTGATGAATACCTAAAATATTAATTATATCATCCAAAAAAACAGCCGGAAGTGGTCCGGCTGCTATTCCTTTACTAGGATCAGTTTGTTTTTTGAAGGTTTTCTTTTGCCTGATTGAAATTGGGCTCCAGTGAAATAGCTTCGTTGAATGAGGCTTTGGCTTCTGTTTTAGAACTTTGATCTAGGTAAATAAGACCTTTCAAATTGAGCGCTGCAGCTTTCATATTCACCTGCTGAGTCTCTGTCTCAGACACGGCAAAGCCGATTTTCTCATCTGGCTTCGCATTTTTTACCAACATGTTTACCGAATTCATCGCTTCTGCATAGCGCTTCATGGAATATTGAAGGTAGGCAGATTTGTAAAGGCTGAAATTATCACCTGTGAGCAAGTGTAAACTTTCATAATAAGGCAAGGCACGGTCAAAAGCGCCTAGCTGCTCTAAAGCATAAGCGGCAATTTCCATGGCGCCTGTATTCTTGTCATTGATTTTGAGGATATCCATCGCCACTAATGCAGCAGAGGCATTAATCCCTGATTCAAAATACAAACTCCCAAGTGCCTCCATGTAGCGGATGTCTTCCGGATTGCGCACGATGAGATCAAATAATTTATTTTTCGCTACCTCCAAATCATTGTACTTCAATGCTGCCTGGTATGCCAGTTGGTCGGCGACATTGAGCGCGTTTTTAACTTTTGGGTCCAGTTTAGGAATAGAATCTGAGGCAGTTTGGCTAAAAGCAACACCTGAACAAATGAACATTAAGAATACTAGTACTACTCGCTTTGACATAATTTGATACTGATTAAGATTTGCTTTGGGGTGAAAGCCCTTTTTCCAGGGCAATTTTCATCATAAGGTTTCTTGCCTCCTCCGGGTTGTTTTGGATTCGGCCTTCCAATATAGCTTCTTTGATTTCTTCTTTAATATCACCGATAATTTTTGAGGGTGAAATTCCAAAAGTTTCCATGATTTCTTCACCACTTATGGGAGGCTGAAAGTTTCGGACTTGATCTTTTTCTTCCACTTCCAATAGTTTCTTTTCGACCTTGTCAAAATTATCAAGATACTTCTGGACTTTCTTATTGTTTTTGGAAGTGATATCTGCCCTACAAAGCTTCATCAGGTCGTCGATATCATCACCTGCGTCAAATAAAAGCCTCCTTAAAGCCGAATCCGTCACTTCATCTTTCACCAAAGCGATTGGTCGAAGATGAAGTTTCACCAATTTTTGAACATACTTCATCCGATCATCCATCGGGAGCTTCAGCCTTCTGAATATTCCTGGAGTCATGCGGGCACCTTTGTCTTCATGACCATGAAATGTCCAACCTACTTTAGGATTGAATCGCTTGGTAGCGGGTTTGGCAATATCATGCAGGATTGCAGCCCATCTCAGCCACAGGTCAGCTGAAAATTGGCAGACATTATCCAACACCTGAAGCGTATGGTAGAAATTATCCTTATGAGATTTATCATCGACTGAATCTACTCCCTGTAGCTCAACCAATTCAGGAAAAAACTCGTGAAGCAACCTGGACGCAAAAAGCAATTTGAACCCATAAGAGGGTTTGGAGGTAAGGATGACCTTATTTAGTTCGTCAATAATCCGCTCTCCTGAGATGATTTGAAGTCTGGATGCATTTTCTGACAATGCAAAAAAGGTGTCAGCTTCAATGTCAAAATTTAGCTGAGCTGCAAAGCGAACCGCTCTCAACATCCTCAATGGATCATCTGAGAAGGTAATTCCTGGCTCAAGTGGAGTTTTGATAAGCTTCCTTTTCATATCTCCCAATCCATCAAAAGGATCGATCAGTTCTCCATAGTTGGATGGATTCAATGAAATGGCCATGGCATTGATCGTGAAATCTCTGCGTTCGAGATCTTCCAGTAGGGTACCGTCTTCCACGATGGGTTTTCGGGATTCCAATCTGTAAGATTCTTTCCTTGCACCTACAAACTCCAACTCCCAATCCTGGAGTTTGAGCATGGCAGTTCCGAAATTTTTAAATACCGAAAGCGGCACATGTTCCTCGTAAGTACTTGCCACTTGTTGTGCAAGCTCAATCCCGCTTCCTACGCAGGTAAAATCAATGTCCTTGCTGGGTCTTCCAAGAATTAAATCACGTACATATCCACCTACCACATACGTCTCCAAACCCAATCGTTCTGAAACTTGGGCTACGCGTAGGAATACCTCATGCTCATCCAGACGATGTTTTAGATTCATCCTTTAATGATTTTCACTTCCCCTTCAGGTCCAAGGAATAATTCTTTGGTGGAAGGTGCCAAGAGTGGGAAATATTTTTCAGTTATGAAATCGGCTGTGGTATCTTTCCCTATTCCCAAAATAACAGGCTGAGCGATTTGAAAAAGGAGCTTATTCCATTCAGGATCACGGATCACAGAAAATCGGACAATACCCTTAGTGACAGGACCCTTAGTCAGCAGTTTATTGGAAGGGCTTTGATATACCGTGGGCTTGGAAGCAAACTCAACTATATCGAGTGAAACCTCTGAGAAGGGCTCGCAAATCGATCTAATTTGGAAAAGGTCAAAAAGTAAATAAGTCCAATCGGAACCCATTTCCTCTTTCCATAATTCGGGTTTAGAAATGGTCAGATTAATGCCATTTCCTTCTTTGATTACAATCTTTCCGCTTTCTCGAAAAGACTTTACTAATAAAATAGGGTCCAAAGCGTGTAAATATTTGCTACAAAATTAAAAATATTATCTGGCCAACACAGGTAAACTTTGAATGAATCATCCTACCTCAACAAAAGCGAACATCCGGTGTAGGGATAAAGTAATCGATGAATTTCAAAATTGAAATTTAGATATAATCAAAAAGGCAGCGTTAAGCTGCCTTTTTGATTACTTTGAATTGAGAAAATTAGCCTCTCAACCAGTTAATAAATGTTTGATAACCTACGCCGATCTCTCTTGCAAAAGCTGCTTTGGTTTTCTTGCCAGCCGCCTCTACTTTTTTCCACTCTTCGACAATCTTATTTTTTTCTGAATCAGAGAAAGATCTTCTCTTTCCTCCTGATTTTGCTGCTGCACTACCGCTCAATGCAGAGATCAAATCATTAAGATCACTCAAAAATTTACTATCTGTAAGAAATAAACCTGCAGCTTCCAATTTTTTGATTACTTCATCTTTTGGATTAACCGGAGTCACTGCAATACCTCTTGCTGCAGCTTCATGAAGATCGATTTTCTTTCCTTCAGCTGTCACATAAATAAATCCATCGGCTCTCTTTAGATCTACAATGGATTCTTTAATTAGTTCTCTCATTTTTTTACAATTTATTTGACAATAAAAATCATTGCAATATAAAAATAGTATTTGCATAATCGAAAATCGATCCTAAAAAATTGTGTTAAAAATTATTTGATCGGAAGAAATGATATTTCACATAAAATAATCTGACTTGGGATGGCAAGATGACTGACTAAGCATATTCGCTATTAAAATTATAAACCAAATAAGTTCAATGAGTACCTATTCTTATATAATTTCAATCAATTGAGAGAATAGGTAGTTAACCAATTTTGAATGAGATTTTTTATTTTAAATTCTTTAGAAATCCAATTGTAATAAGTTTTCTCAAGTTGTTTGTCACTAAACTGTGTTTTGTAAGCTTCCAAATCCAACTCCCCCATTAAATTTTCAAGCAAATCCACAAATGAATCAAACAACGGAAGTGAATGGGTAGATTGTTCTAAATCTGGAAGAAGAACAGGAACCTGTTCAAAAAACACTTGGGTTGAGGCAAACGAATAGCTTAAACCATGTTCATGCTCCAATCGAAATAGTACGATTGATCCTGCATCATTGGTAAGTGTTGCTATTTGGTCAATATGATCATTCATGGCAATATCCTCCAAAAGAGCTTCCAACAAAAAAACAACAAATCCTTTCCATTTCTTTAAGATTGTTTTGCTTATCTCGCTCGATTCAAAATATTCATTTTCTTTTTTATGAAATTCTAACTCAAATTTTCTCTTGCCAAATAGTTTTTGTAATTCAAACCAGTCACTAGCAATAAAATCATCAAAAGGCCAATAGCAAAGAAGAGATTTCTTACTTACCACTATTTCATCAAATACTTCAGAATAAATCTGATTATTGACCTGAACATCCTCTTCATATTTTGTCCAATCCAATTTTGAAAATAAAACCAAAGGATCAAGTTCATACCATTGGCTATATTGTAAAGACTGAGGATTGGCATCACTTAAATAATCTGTCAAAACGACTCTTTGCTTAATTGATTTCATGACCTTATATGGGTTAACGATAGATTGTATAATCAGCACAAGTTGATTTATTCACCTTTTAGCCTTTGGTATAAGCCTCCTTTTTCGGTGAGAAATTCTTTCTGTAAATCATGATGCTAAACTATGTCCAGTAGATAAGAATAAAAATCATTTGACACAAAATGTCACAAGTTGTTTTAAGCCTTTCTTTTCAAAAAAAATACAGACTGATCCCACCGATCCCAAAATTCACCGAAGTAAACCGAAGGCTAATCGGGAATTTTCCCTAATTTTGAACCCCATAAGAATCCTACTCTAAATCATCCCCGGCACACCATTCTTATGGCTTCATCCACTAAGTACATTTTCATTACAGGAGGCGTCACTTCCTCATTGGGCAAAGGAATCATCGCTGCTTCCCTAGGTAAACTCCTCCAAGCCAGAGGTTTAAGTGTAACCATCCAAAAATTCGACCCCTATCTCAACATCGATCCAGGAACACTAAATCCATATGAACATGGGGAGTGCTATGTCACGGAAGATGGTGCAGAAACTGACCTTGATTTGGGTCATTATGAGCGTTTTCTGAATGTAGCTACTTCTCAAAGTAACAACATTACCACCGGGAGGATTTACAACAATGTAATCACTAAGGAACGAAAGGGAGAGTTTTTGGGAAAAACGGTGCAGGTGATTCCACACATCACAGACGAAATCAAAAGCAATTTTTACAAGCTCGGTCAAGATGGAAAATACGATGTGGTGATTACGGAAATCGGTGGTTGCGTAGGTGATATTGAATCTCTTCCCTTCATTGAAGCGGTGAGACAGGCTAGATGGGATTTGGGGCCAGGCAATTTCTTGGTAATTCATCTCACCTTGATCCCTTACCTAAAGGCTGCCAAAGAACTTAAGACCAAACCTACACAGCATTCGGTAAAGCAATTACTGGAAGCAGGTATCCAGCCAGACATCCTCGTGTGCCGAACAGAGCATCCGCTTCCTGCAGAGGTAAAGAAAAAATTGGCACTTTTCTGCAACGTACAGCTAAACAGTGTCATCGAAGCGATGGACGCCGAATCCATCTACGATGTACCGCTTTTGATGAAGAAAGAAAAACTGGACGAACGGGTTCTTTCCAAATTGAAATTAACTTCCAAATCTCCTCTGGACCTTGAAAACTGGAAGGACTTCTTGGGAAGGTTGAAAAACCCAACACAAGAAGTTCACATCGGCTTGATTGGGAAATATGTCTCTCTTCCTGATTCCTATAAATCCATCATCGAATCATTTACCCATGCGGGGGCAGCGGTAGAATGCAAGGTCAATCTCACTCTCATCTCTTCCGAAGAAATCAACTCCGATAATTACCAAACCAAGCTTGGGGATTTGGACGGCATTTTGGTCGCTCCAGGATTTGGCGAAAGAGGTTTTGAGGGAAAAATTCAGACTGTTAAGTATGCCCGAGAAAACAAAGTCCCATTTTTTGGAATCTGTCTTGGGATGCAAGTGGCAGTGATCGAATTCGCAAGAAATGTTTTGGGACTTCAGGGAGCCAACTCCACTGAAATGGATCCAAATACGGCATTTCCTGTCATCGCCCTGATGGAAGAGCAAAAGAAAATAGATCAAATGGGCGGAACTATGCGCCTTGGTTCGTATGCTTGCGACCTAAAAAAGGGAAGTAAGGCTGCAGTAGCTTATGGCAAGACTAAAATACAGGAACGTCACAGACACCGCTATGAATTCAATAATGATTACATGGATCAATTGGAATCAAAAGGCCTGATCGCCTCAGGCAAAAACCCTGAAACCGGATTGGTAGAAATTGTAGAACATAAAAATCATCCTTGGTTTGTTGGAGTTCAATTTCATCCGGAATATAAAAGTACCGTATTAAACCCACAGCCCTTGTTTGTCAAATTCATCCAAGCGGCCATAGACAATAAAAAAGTGTAATCGGTTGATATCCCATCAACCTTGAAGTGAAAAAGTATGGATAGAAATCAAGCAACAGGTTTGATTCTTTTTGCAGCGGTCATTCTGATTTACTCGATATTTTTTGCGAGTGGACCAGAGATCCCGCCCACTGAGGAAACCAAAACCACACAAGTAGAATCAAGCCCCGCTTCTACCCCTCCGGCAGCCAATGAAACCGTGCTTCCTGACAGCCTGGTAGATGTACAAAGAGCCGCTAAATATGGAGTCCTTGCACCACTTACGCTAGGAGAAGAAAAAGATGAAGTCCTGGAAAATGACTTGGTAAAAATCACTGTTTCTACCAAAGGTGGGCAAATCAAGGAAGTCCTCCTTAAAAATTATTCCAGCTGGAAAAATGAACCTCTGAAAATCTTCGAGGAAGGCAATTCGACTATGTCCTTTACAGCTGAAACGCGTTTTGGAACTTTTGATCTGAACGATTTTTACTTTACTCCCTCGCTATCATCCGAAGAAATTGAAGGAGTAAAAACTCAGGTTTTAACACTAAGCGCCGGAACAGAATCAGGCCAAATCGTTCAGACGCTAACTTTGGCAGAAGGTAGCTATGTAGTGGAAAAATCATGGGAGGTGAAAAATTACCAAGGTGTATTTACCGGTAAAAACCTACAGCTCCAGTGGGCCGATAAAATCAGATCTCAAGAGAAGGATCTTGCAGAGTCCAGAAGAAAAACTCAGGTAAACTACTATCTCTCCAACGGCTCTTATGAAAATTTGGGATTGAGCGATGATCCTGAAGAAGCATCAGTTGAAGAACCTGTAAAATGGATAGGATTCAGTCAGCGGTTTTTCACAGCCGGAATTATTGCGGATTCGGTATTCCAAAACGTAAAATTGACCCAAAGCACTCCGGCGGATTCCGCTTTTGTGCGCGATATGACAGCTTCCTTGTCCATTCCAATGGAAAATGGAAAAGCAGGTTTCTCCTACTACTTCGGACCTGACCAATACAAAACTCTCAAAGCAGTCACCGAAGGATTTGAGGAAAATGTGGATATGGGGTATTTCTTTGTCAGTTGGGTCAATAAGTACATCGTAGTGCACCTCTTTGAGTTTTTGGAAAAATACTTCAATAGCTACGGCATCATCATTATCATCATCGTTTTGCTTATCAAATTGGCCTTGATGCCCTTGACCTATAAGTCTTACATAGGCATGGCAAAAATGCGGGTCATCAAGCCTGAAATCGACGAATTGAAGGAAAAGTATGGCGATGATCCGACCAAAATGCAGCAGGAGCAGATGAAACTCTTCTCCCAACTTGGAGTCAGTCCGATATCGGGTTGTTTGCCGCTTTTGCTTCAGATGCCATTCCTATTTGCGATGTTCTTCTTTTTCCCAAATGCAATTGAACTCCGTCAGGAATCATTCCTTTGGGCTAAGGATCTCTCCACCTATGATGAATTCATCAAGCTTCCATTCACCATTCCTTTTTATGGAGCACATGTCAGCTTGTTCACCCTGTTGATGACTGTTTCTCAGATTGTCTATACCCATTTCAACAATCAGCTGACTACTGCCACAGGACCCATGAAAAATCTCGGCTACATCATGCCGGTGATGTTCATGTTTGTACTTAATTCCTATCCTGCAGGTCTGAGCTTCTATTACTTTGTGTCCAACATGGTCACTTTTGGTCAACAGGCGTTGATCAAGCTTTTTGTGGATGATGCCACCATAAGACAAAAAGTAGAGGAAAATAAGCTGAAGAATGTGAACAAGAAGAAGTCAAAATTCCAACAGCGATTGGAAGATGCGATGAAAGCAGCAGACGCTAACAAGAAAAAATAACCGAAAACTGGAGTCCTGACGGATTCCAGTTTTTTTATGACATCCATTGACAAAAGTGAAACGAGTTTTCCATTACAAGCCAAAAAATCAAGCCGTTAACTTTTTTTCACAAGCTACTGAAGCCAAAAAAAGCAAATTCAATCCAAGGATTCGCTCCGAATTTGCTTAATATTGGGCTCAAAATACCCTTATTCAATCCATGGGAAAAATAATTGCCATTGCCAATCAAAAGGGAGGTGTGGGTAAAACGACCACAGCAATGAACCTAGCCGCAAGTCTGGCAGTCTTGGAGCACAAAACACTGGTGATCGACGCCGATCCTCAGGCTAATACAACCTCAGGACTTGGACACGATCCCAAAACCATCGAAACCAGCATTTATGAATGCATGGTAGAGGGTATTGACGTGAAAAGCATCGTATCAAAAACAGAAATAGAGAACCTCTATTTGGTACCATCACACATTGATCTGGTCGGCGCTGAAGTCGAAATGATCAACATGGAGAACAGAGAGGAGAAAATGAAGAGTGTCATTGCGGATCTTAAGGACGAGTATGACTTTATCATCATTGACTGTTCGCCATCTTTGGGTTTGATCACCATCAATGCGCTGACTGCTGCAAATTCAGTCATCATCCCGGTACAGTGTGAATATTTCGCATTGGAAGGGCTCGGGAAGCTGCTTAACACCATCAAAATCATCCAAACCAGACTTAATCCTGATTTGGAGATTGAAGGTATATTACTCACTATGTATGATGTTAGACTCAGACTATCCAACCAGGTGGTCGAGGAAGTCCGACTTCACTTCAAAAACATGGTGTTTGATACCATTATCCCAAGAAATGTAAAGCTTTCAGAATCCCCTAGCTATGGATTACCTGCGATTGCATTCGACGCGGAAGGCAAAGGCTCAATTGCATACCTCAACTTGGCAGGTGAAATTGCCCAGAAAAATGGTCTTCAAAAAGTGAATTGATTATGTCAGATCAAAAACCGATTCGAAAAAACGCATTAGGAAGAGGGTTGGGGGCACTTTTAGAAGACAGCCCGGCAAAACACAAATCTCAGGATATCCTGCCTGAAGTAGCTAAAACAGGGATTTTTGAAATCCCCTTGGAAGAAATTCAAGTCAATCCCTATCAGCCTCGAGTCCACTTTGACAAAGACGCACTTCAGGAATTAGCCGAATCGATCAAAGTTCAGGGAATCATACAGCCCATCACTGTGCGAAAACTAGCCCCAAATGAATTTCAGTTGATTTCAGGCGAGCGAAGATTTCAAGCTTCCAAACTAGCAGGGCTCACAGCTGTACCGGCCTATGTCCGCACTGCCAACGATCAGCAAATGCTGGAAATGGCTTTGATTGAAAATATCCAGCGAGAAAACCTCAATGCTCTCGAAATCGCCCAATCCTATCAGCGCTTATTGGCGGAATGCAATCTCAAACAGGAAGAACTCGGAGATCGAGTAGGAAAAAACAGAACAACTGTCAACAACTACCTCAGATTGCTAAAACTCCCTCCTACCATTCAGGCAGCTATCCGAGATCAGCAGCTCTCCATGGGACATGCCCGAGCCCTGATCAACATTGAAGATGTAGACAAGCAATTGGCAATTTTCAAAAAAGCACTAGAAGAAGAGTTAAGCGTTAGGAAAGTAGAGGCACTGGTAAAAGCTTTGAATGAAGGGAAATCCGGAAAAGAAAGCGAAAAGCCTGGACTCGATCCCGTGAAGAAATACGAGATGAATAAAATTCAGCAGCGTTTGGCTTCTCATTTTGGAACCAAGGTGGCTCTTAAGGCAGATCAAAAAAACAGGGGAGAAATAAAAATCCCTTTCCAATCTGCCTCCGACCTTAACAGAATTCTTGAAATTTTAGAGATCATTTAAGATTGACAGGCATTTCTACAGATAGAAGTAAGTTTGTAAAGACCCCATGGCTCTTCATGGGGCTTTTGCTTTTTGTATTTGTATTTTCTGTGTCTGGGTATAGCCAAACCACAAAAATCACCAATACAACTGCAGAAAAAGCCAAAAAAGAAAAACCAGACTATTCCCTAATTCCGAAAAACCCTAGAAAAGCCACCATTCTCTCAGCTATTTTACCCGGAGCAGGGCAGGTATACAACGGCAAAATCTGGAAAGTACCCATCCTCTATGCAGGATTCATGACGGATATCTATTTCATCAATTTCAATAACAAACGATACGAGACTTTCCGAGAGGCACTATTTGCCTTTGATGCAGGTGAGTCCAACCAATTCCCCTCTCTCAATCGAAACTCCTTAGTAAGAAATGTGGATTATTGGAGACAAAATAGAGACATGACTATCCTTCTCCTGGTTGGAATCTATGCCTTAAATCTGGTAGATGCCAATGTGGATGCCCATCTTTCAGGTTTTGATATTTCTGATGATCTTGCCCTAAAAATAGAACCTGGTGCTTCCGGTATTTCAGCATCTACCTCACCCTACGGAATCACATTAAAACTTCAGTTTAAATAATGAATATACTAATCCTCGGATATGGCAAAATGGGAAAAATTATCAGCGAATTAGCTGAATCCCGAGGCCATACCATCGCTGCCAAAATAAACATAGACAATAGAGAAAAACTCCTAACTCTCGACCCGAGCAAAATTGATGTGGCTATCGAATTTAGCCAGCCTGAGGCTGCCATCGAAAATATCAAATGGGCTTTGGAACGGGGAATACCGATTGTATCTGGCACCACGGGCTGGATTTCCAAAAAACCGGAAATCAACCGACTTACTCTTGAGAAAAATGGCGCTTTCTTCTATGCTTCTAACTTCAGCATCGGGGTAAACATCTTTTTCAAAGTCAATGAACTACTTGCCAAACTGATGAATGAAACCAAAGGTTATCAGGTTTCTTTGGAAGAAATTCATCATACAGAGAAAAAAGATGCCCCCTCCGGAACAGCAATCACGTTAGCACAAGGAATTCTAAAAAATTACAAATCGCTGAAGGAATGGCATCTCGTGGGTGAAGGAGAAGAAAATTCCCAATCCCTCGCTATCACTGCGAAGCGAATTGATCCTGCACCAGGTACCCATATCGTAAAATATTCCTCTCCTATCGATGATATAGAAATCACCCACACTGCGCACAGTAGACAAGGATTTGCTCTCGGAGCCGTCTTGGTAGCCGAGTGGATCCCTGGAAAAAAAGGAGTGCTTTCTATGGACGATTTTCTTTTATTTTAAGTCAAATTAGAACTAATGAGCCAATCCAAACCTAAAAAATCTGCCGCCAGAGAATGGGCAGACGCCTTAATTTTTGCAGTAGTAGCTGCCTCATTGATTCGATGGCTTCTTCTAGAACCATTCACCATCCCTACGGCATCTATGGAAAAATCCCTCTTAGTGGGAGATTTTCTATTTGTAAGCAAAATGCACTATGGAACGAGGATACCCAAGACTCCTCTTCAGTTTCCTTTGACCCATCAAAAAATCTGGGGAACTGAAATCTCCTCCTACTCCGATGCAATTCAATTACCTTATTACCGACTTCCGGGATTTACTGAAGTGAAGCGAAATGATGTGGTAGTTTTCAATTACCCTGTTGAGTTTCAATACCCCAATGATCTGAAGACCAACTACATCAAAAGGGCAGTTGGGGTACCTGGAGATGTGATCGAAATCAAAGAAGGAGAATTATTTGTCAATAATGAACCCGCTTTGAAGCCAGAAGAGATGCAATATTCTTATGAAATCAAAACAAACAGACCTTTGACGGTAGAGTTTTTGGGGGATTATGGAATCAATAGAGAAAGCTTCTACACTGCTCCAGAAGGCAATAGATATATGATTTGGACTACTGACCAAACCGTGGAAAGGTTAAAATCCTCCCCGGTAATTACATCTGTAACAAAGGCGATCATGCCAAAAGGAGAAGGTGAATCAAATATTTTTCCGAATGGGTCCAATTATGGCTGGAACCGCGACAATTTTGGTCCTCTTCTAATCCCTGGAAAAGATATGAAGGTCGAAATGACACCGGATAATGTCATAAAATATTCGTTTACAATCGAAAAGTATGAAGGACATCAGAAAGTCGAAGTAAAAGATGGCGTTCTATTCATAGACGGTGTAAAAACCGATAGCTACACCTTCAAACAAAACTATTACTTCATGATGGGTGACAACCGTCATGATTCCTTGGATTCAAGGTACTGGGGATTTGTACCTGAGGATCATGTGGTGGGCAAAGCTTGGTTTTTATGGTTATCCCTCGACAAATTTGAATCTATGTTTAGCAAAATACGCTGGAGTAGATTCCTGAAAGGAATTGAATAAGCAAAAGAGGCTGTCTAACTAAGGCAGCCTCTTTTTGTATTGGAATCAATTTGGAATACGAACTTCACCAAGCAATAGGGTCTTGATTGGTTTTCGATAAGTAGTCATTTGCTTTTGAAAAGTGACCACATCCCAGAAACCCACGGTGGGCTGACAAGGGACTTGGATGAGGAGCTTTAAGAATCAAATGTCTTGAGCTATCAATAAGCTCCGCTTTTTTTTGAGCATAGGCACCCCAAAGTAAAAAGACCACATGATCACGCTCCTTGTTGATTACTTTAATCACCTCATCAGTGAAAATCTCCCAACCTCTATGTTGATGTGAACCAGCCTGATTGGCTCTCACCGTAAGCGTGGCATTAAGTAAAAACACACCTTGATCAGCCCAACGAGTCAAATCCCCATTTGGTGGCATATCCTTTCCCAAATCATTTTTGAGCTCTTTCAAAATATTCAATAAACTCGGAGGAAAAGGAATGCCGGGTTTCACTGAGAATGAAAGTCCATGAGCCTGCCCCTCCCCGTGATAAGGATCCTGTCCTAGAATCACAACCTTTACTTTAGGCAAAGGACAATGCCAAAAAGCATTGAAAATTTCTTTCCCAGGAGGAAAAATCTGATGATTCTGGTATTCAGATTTGACAAATTCAGCCAGTTCCTTAAAAAAATGAGCTTGGAAAACATTTGTTAATGAGTTTTTCCAACTATCTTCAATTTTGACATCCATGGATTAGTTGTTGAATTAAGGATTAGAAATTGTAATTTCAACCCAAATTAAAAGACAATATGGTCACTTCGGTTACAAAAGGCATTCAAGTTGACGTCGAGGCAAAGTACCAAGCGGAATTTTCAAACCCGCATCAGCACCATTATGTCTTTACCTATAAAGTAACAATCATCAATAAGAGTCAGCATACCTTCCAGTTGCTGAAAAGGAAATGGGAGATTTTTGATGCCGCAGATAACCATAAGATGGTAGAAGGTCTCGGTGTGGTAGGCCAACAACCCATTCTGGAACCAGGTGAAGTGCATACTTATGTATCAGGATGTAATCTAATCTCAGGAATGGGTAAAATGAAGGGTACTTTTACCATGGAAAAGCTTTTTGATGGTCAGCTTTTGGAGGTGTCCATTCCCGAATTCCAATTGATTGCCACTATTTTTGATAATTAATATTGATCAAAATAGTAGAACCTTTACTTCCTTTTTTAAACTATTGGCTTCGCAAAGAGGATCTTTACAGTCAGCAATCCACCTTCGTCTTTTCCGTTTATTCTAAGCTTACCCGCTACCTTAAGTCCACTACTGAATTCAACTCAGACATCGAAGATTTCAGAAAACAGCTTCTGCGCGAAAAAAGAAGCTTTGCCATCCAAGACTTTGGCGCAGGATCAAAGAAAGTAAATGATCAATTCCGAACCGTCAGCAAAGTCACTCGATACTCCACGAGTTCTGCCAAGTTTGCTACGCTTTACCAATACTTCTGCCAACTAACACCCGCTGAATACGTCCTGGAGCTTGGCACTTGTGTAGGAATCACCACTAGATATCTGAGTAAGGTCACAGAGAGAAATCTATTGACCATAGAGGGTTCAGAAGCACTTTGGCAAATTGCACAAGCTAATCCCCGCCCTGAAAAAACTGAATTTGTATTAGGAGAAATCTCAAAAAAATTACCTCCGATCATCAGAAAAATTCCCAAACTTGATTTTGCCTTGATTGATGCCAACCATACTTACCACGGGACAATGACCTCATTTAACACTTGCCTGGAAAAAATCCATCCAAAGAGCATTATGATTATCGGAGACATTCATTGGTCCAAGGAAATGGAAAGGGCTTGGAAAGCAATTAAAGAAGATCCAACCGTGAAACTGACATTTGATTTTTTTGAATGTGGAGTCCTGTTTTTTGATTATTCAGGACCAAAAACTCATTTGATTCTAGACATCTAGCCTTTTCATTATCATAAATAGTTCGGATCCCTTGCGAGGTCCGACTGAATTATAGCAAGGCTCAAATTTCTCAATCTTAAAATATGGTAAAAAATAGGCCTGATATTCCTTGGCCGTTCCCCCTAAGGGTGGTCCACCTGCAAACTCACGATCAAAAAGTACTCCCACCAACTTGCCGGCAGGCTTGAGCAAATGATGCATTTTTTTAGCATAGGATGACCTTAGACTTGGATCCAACGCACAAAAGAAAGTTTGCTCAAGAATTAGATCGTACTTCCCTTCATGATCAAAAAAATCTTGATGATGAACTTGTGATTTGGGAAATAAGGGATTGCTTTTCAAAAACTGAACAATAGGAGTTAAAGCAATATCTAGGAGATGTACATTTTTGATACCCAACTCTAAGGCTGCAACTACTTCGTAGCCATTACCTGCACCCGGAATCAATACCTCAATTTCCTTTGATTCAATTTGGCAAAGATATTGATAAAGTGGTGGAGAAGGAGAGCCAAGGTCCCATCCGGTATAGCCATTTTCATATCTGGAATTCCAAAATTCTTCGTCTAAAATCAACATCTCATAAGCCCTTTTACTCACAATTATGAATTCTAATTTCGAAAACGAATCCAATCAAAAAAAAGATCAAAGCAAGAATATCATCATCATTGTTTTGGTTTTGCTCGTCATCATCAGCGGTATTAAGCTGTACACTGACTACGTGGATAGAACCAAAAAGACTGAGGAGATCCTCCTTTTATCCACCGAAAACAATGAATTGAATCGAAGACTTGACTCAGTCACCTATCAACTAGACTTACGCATTCAAGAAATTGAAAAGCTCGGTGGGGATGTTAAAGCACTAGAAGCAGTGAGAGACCAACTGATCTCAGAAAGAAACTCTTCAAAACAGCGTAGCAATGCTGAAATATCAGCTTTGAATTCTAAAATCAACAACCTCAATGGCCTTATTGCACAAAAAGATCAGGAAATCCTTGAGTTGAGAGCTGCAAACCAGCAACTATTCTCAGAAAACCAAGATCTCAAGACCACCCAGGCTCAAATTGAGGAGGAAGTGGCACAGCTTAACATTCAAAAGCAAAACCTGCAGGCCAAAGTAGATGTAGCCTCTATGCTAAAGGCCGAAAATATTGTAATTGCAGCAGTAAACTCAAGAGGCAAAGAGCGTGTAGAGACTACCAAAGATTTTAGAAACCGTCAAATCGAAAGATTAAAAGTGAGCTTCAAAATCTCCGACAATAAAGTTGCTGAAAAAGGGCCTAGAAATGTCTACGTACAGGTATTAGGTCCAAATAGCCAGCCAATATTTGATGTAGCCAAAGGCTCAGGCACTTTCATGATCAATGGACAAGAACAATTCTACACGGTGAAGCAGGATATCATTTTTGATAATTCCGGTCAGAGCCTGGTGTTTTATTATGAAAAAGGCTCCGAATATGCAAAAGGAAATCACGAGATCAAGCTTTTCGTAGACAACTACCAAGTGGGTTCAAAAACCTTCACTGTAAAATAACCAATCCTATTTGATTACATGACCAGAGGCCTCCTATTTGGAGGCCTTTTTCATTTATTCCTAATTGATTTTCAGCAAGGATTTGGAATACAGTGGTGATTCCCCTACTTTTGCGGTCTGTTTATTCAAATTTCCTAAAACACATTAAGAAATGTTCCAAAGAAGTTACGAGACGGTATTCATTTTAACTCCCGTTTTATCTGATGTTCAGATGAAGGATACTGTCGACAAGTTTGTGAACTTGTTAAAAGAAGAGGGGGCAGATGTGATCAATGTGGAAAACTGGGGTCTTAAGAAGATGGCTTATCCTATCGAAAAAAAGACAACTGGTTTCTATGTATTGGTAGAGTTCAAGGCTGATCCAACCGTCATCAGAAAGTTTGAACTGGAGTTCAGACGTGATGAAAAAGTGATGAGATTCCTTACTACTGTATTGGACAAGCACGCTATCGTGTATGCCGAAAGAAGAAGAAAAGGAGAATTTAACAAAAAAGCTGAAGCTAAGGAGGAGCAAGCCTAATGACACTAGTAAACGAACCTATCAACAGAGGCGAAATCAGAAAGAAGTATTGCCGCTTCAAGAAGCATGGAATCAAGTACATCGACTACAAGGATCCAAACTTCCTTTTGAAATTCGTAAACGAGCAAGGTAAAATCCTTCCTAGAAGACTTACCGGTAACTCTGCGAAGTATCAGAGAAAAGTAGCTCAGGCTATCAAGAAAGCAAGACATTTGGCTTTGTTGCCATTCGTAACCGATGGTTTGAAATAATTCGGTCTTGTATCGTTCAATCAAAAAAGATCATTACAAATGGAAATCATTCTAAAAACAGACATCAAAGGTCTTGGATATAAAAATGACTTGGTAGAGGTAAAGCCAGGCTATGGCAGAAACTACTTGATCCCTCAAGGTTTTGCTGTACTTGCTACTGACTCAAACAAGAAGATCCTTGCTGAAAACATCAAGCAGGCGGCTCACAAAGCTGAAAAGATCAAAACTGAAGCCGAAAACATTGCAGCAAAACTTGCAGAGGTAACTCTTGAAATCAAAGCAAAAATCGGTGATTCAGGGAAAATCTTTGGTAAAGTGACGACACTTCAGATCTCAGATGCTTTGGCAACCCAAGGCTTTGAAATCGATAGAAAGAAAATCGCAATTACAGTTCCTGTAGAAGGTGCCGGTGAGTTTACCGCTGACGTTGACCTTCACAGGGAAGTAAAAACTAAAGTGAAATTTGTGGTGGTAGGAGAATAATCCCTCCACATCCAAAAAAATAAAGGCTCGCATCTCTGCGAGCCTTTTTTAGTTTTAAGCCAAGGCTTTTTCCAAATCGTCAACCAGCTTTTTAGCGACTGCTTTGCTGTTTTTCTCTCTAGCTTCTTTAAATGCCGCCAAGGCAAGAGTTCCTTTTTCGATTACACCTACCGGATTTCCATCATTTTGGAAACTTACCCAGCACCAACTTAATTCTGAAGCCAATTCAGTTTCTTTGATTTTCTCCAACTTACCGATGACTTCAGCCACCACTTTCTCAATTTTTACTGCGTCCATTTGTGTATTATTTTGTTGATTTAGTTTTCAATTTATTATCAAAAGAATATAAATATTTGAAAAAATGCAAATAATTAGGCTTTCAATTAGATAAAATACAAATTTCAATCGATTTCCAAACTATCTTATCCTCACATAAAACAGTATTGATTCTTCAAAAACCAGAAAAACAACCCAGTCTGATCATGATTTTTTTCTGTCTGAATTCAAGGATATTAGCCTTTTGGGCAAAAAATCTTTACAAGGCCACTTGGAAAAAATAACTCATAAATCTACCTTTGTGACACTTTAAAGAAAACGAACGTGTTTTCTTTCAATACTGATCCATGGTGTAACTGGCAACACGTCTGATTTTGGTTCAGAAGAGTCTAGGTTCGAGCCCTAGTGGATCAACAAAACCTCCTCAAAAGGGAGGTTTTGTTGTTTTTATCCCACATCAACTTTAGCCTTCATTCTCAATCTATAGCAATTCATCGCGTACCGACCAAGATGATCGGTGAGCTTATAGTTTGCGATTGCCCCAACAGGCGCACCAATGAGTGGTACCAATTGGAATAGTTTGGCCAAATCAATGTAATCCCGGTAATCCAACTGGAAAGTCTTCCAATCAAAATCCGTCAGCTCTTTTGGCAAGTCTGACACATGCATATCCCAATTTTCGATCAATCCTATCAGGTCATTTCTTCGGCTTTGACTGGAAAAACTTAACTGAAAAACATAAAGTAAAAAGAGACGCTCTTGATACGATTTGGCATCAAGGCCATAAATCGAAGCGATATCAAAAAGCAATTTCATTTTGATCGTGAGAAAGGCCGGAAAATCAGCCAAGCCCAGCAATATCCCTCCTGCGCCTGTAATTGCTCCTTCAGCACTTGCTGTGTTTCGAAACCATTTGATTCTTTTCCGCACTAGGAGTTCACGCTCCATGAATGTCAGCGAAGCCTTCGGAGTGGGCTTCACCAGATCTGAACCAGCCAATACGGTCTTAACCATGTTTTCAATGGCCACAGAAATCGCCTTGTGCACTTTCTCCGGAATCCAAGAGTTTACCTTTCCCTGAATGCCACTCGAAATCTTACCAAAGAAGCTAGGGGGCTTTTTTACCTCCATCAGCCACAGGCTAAGTTCAGCTTCTACATAGTGGTGGTAATTCTCCCTATTCATATTCTTTTGGTCAATCATCAAACCTATTTATGAATTCGATGGTTAATTTTTCATTCTCCATCCAATTAACCCATTTACTCATGATCAAATCAATTCTATCCCTCATTCTTTTTCTGATTAGCTGGTTTTTTTGGCCTAAGGCTGCCGATCTACCAGAAAACAACGACCCATTTTCGGGTATCACAGTATGTCATTCTTACAATGACGACATGGCCCAGTTTGTAAACGCGCCGGGATTTGCTGCGTTTCACCCTTCTCCAGTCGCTTTTGATTTTGAGGGAAAAGGAGCAATGACCACCTTTCCTACCCCTGATGGCCAAAACGGCTCAGGTTACGTAATCAACGCCACTGCTCCTACCGACCAATGGCTGTTTGTCTACCAAGAGTGGTGGGGACTCAATGACCACATCAAGCATCAAGCTGATGTTTTCTATGAGGACTTGGGAGGAAAAGTAAATGTAATCGCCTTGGATATGTATGACGGAAAGGTCACTTCCAATCCACAGGAAGCAGGCCAATTTATGCAGGGTGTAAAAGAAGCGCGTTTGGAAAATATCGTGGCAGGTGCCCGTCAGCTAGCCGGAGCCAAAGCAAAAATTGCCAATGTAGGCTGGTGCTTTGGTGGATCATGGTCATTGAAATCCGCCTTACTGAATGGGCAGCAAAATCTCGGCTCGGTGATCTATTATGGCATGCCCGTCCGGGATGTAGAAAAACTCAAAACTCTGAATTCGGATGTATTGGGTCTCTTTGCCACTGAGCAGTACATCTCGGAAGCAGTCATTAAGGAGTTTGCTACCAACATGGAAACAGCAGGCAAAAAACTGACTTACAAAATCTTCCCGGCAGTTCATGGATTTTCCAATCCAAGCAATCCAAAGTATGACGAAGCTGCCAGTAAGGAAGCTTACGGGATGGCGATAGCTTATCTAAAAGAGAAATTTAAGGTGTGACAAATAAAGATCTAATGGTCAAAAATAGTTGGTGAAACACCCTCTAACTATCTGATATTGAATTAAATATTAAGACCTTATTGAAAGCGGTTTCAATAAGGTTTTTTTGTTTCATGAAAACTTCAAAAAAAGCGG
>NZ_JBHSKS010000010.1:0-173208 GCF_042657405.1 Algoriphagus aquatilis | reverse complement strand
TAGCAACCATGAACGCTCAGACAAAATGGAACGGAACCATCTTCGCATGGCCATCAATTAGAAAAGACCTAATCGCTTACTTTGAAGATCGATTTAACCAAACTGACACAGTTTAGTGAACACTCCCGCAGTACAGTCATTTTCAACCATCCTTTTATCTTACTAGCCATCGATTGGATTAGCTTCCAGTCTTTTCGTCAGTTTTCCCTTTGTCACCTTCCCCTCGTTTCCCAATGAGAAAATTCCTTTTCCTAGTCCTTTCGACTATTTTCTACCTTCCAAATTCCTTTGCTCAATTTCCTCAGGTAAGTGGAGTTTATCCTCATTTGGCGCAGTTTAATCAAGAGGGAGAATGCGGGACAGGGGCAGTGGTTTTTTGGGCGGGAAAGCTTTGGACCATCAGCTACGGTCCGCATCTGCCATTTGGCTCTTCCGATCGACTCTACGAGATCAATCCTGACCTGAGTCGGACCGTCCGTCCCGAATCTGTCGGTGGCACGCATGCCAACCGCATGATTCACCGCGAATCCAATCAACTCTTCATCGGCAATCACGTGATCGACTCCAAAGGGAATGTCCGAACCATCAATCCGCTCCAGATGCCGGGAAGATTAACGGGCATGGCAAGAAGCCTGACCGACCCAGCCAATAAAATCCTGTATGCCGCCATGGAAGAGGGTTTCTACGAGGTGGATGTACATACACTGGAAGTCACGATGCTGTTCAAGGACGGAAATCAAATCCGTAAAGAAGCTGGCGGAGGTACCCATGAAAGTACTCTTTTACCGGGGGTACATGGCAAGGGATTTTATTCCGGACAGGGCGTCTACGTCTACTCCAATAATGGGGAGTCAGGTGCCAAAGCGCTGGTGGACCCTACAATTGAGGCCGGGTCTCTTTCCGAATGGAATGGAAAGGAATGGAAGCTGATCCGCAGGATGCAATTTGTGGAGGTGACAGGTCCAGGAGGAATCTACGGAAATCAAAACCCGGATTCCGATCCCATCTGGGCAACGGGTTGGGACAATCGCTCGGCCATGGTTGGGGTGAGAGCAAATGGGACTTGGTCATTTTATCGAGTGCCCAAGGCGTCCAACTCCTACGATGGAGCTCACGGTTGGAATACGGAATGGCCCAGAATTCGGAACGTGGGCTCGATTCGCGAAAAAGACTACCTGATGACCCTCCATGGGATGTTTTGGCGGTTTCCGGAGGGTTTTTCACCCCAAACATCAGCAGGCCTGAGACCAAGATCCTCTTACCTCAAAATCATCGGAGACTTTGAGCGATGGGGCGATCAATTGGTTTTTGGAACGGATGATGCCACCAAAAGCGAGTTTTTGAGCAATCGACCCGACAAGGCGGGTATTCCCGGTGCAGGTCAGTCGCAGTCTAACCTTTGGTTTACCGACCTGAGCATGCCCGACCGTATCGGACCGATCGATGCGACAGGGTCGATTTACCTGCGAGACTCGGTAAGTGCTGCTATTCCTTCCGAACCATTTCTTTTTGCAGGCTGGAAAAACCGCACCGCTTGGATCAAAAATCATAGCAATCAGCCCGTTTCACTAATCATCGAAGTCGATGAGCAAGGAGACGGCAAGTGGAAAGTCCTAAAGACTGTAGAATTAGCTCCTGCATCCGGGAGTTCACTTGTTTTTTCTCCTACTGAACGCGGAGAATGGATTCGTGTCAAAACGACTACTAATGCGGTTCTGTCTTTTTCACTATCCTACTCTGATCCGAAAAACAAGAACCAAGAAAATCCGAGTCTTTTTGATGGATTCAGGTCTGCAACCGAAGACAGACCAGAAGGCAGTGTGATGTATGCACTAGGCAAGCATCGTCGACTCGGAATACTCTCCGAAAGTGGCAACTATTACGAAATGGACAGCCTGCTGCAGATCAAGTCCGTCGCCAACGATTCTCTTCGTCAGTGGATGTCACAGACGCTTTCTATTCCCAAGCCCTTGATTCGGGTAGAAGGCAATTCCTACTTGGTGACAGATGCCAACGGTGGCACGTGGAGGCTGCCATTGGGAGAGTCGATTTACACAGACTTGATGGAAAAGCAACAAATCCGTCTCGTTCGAGAAGTGGTCACGGAGCGGGATTTACTGCATTTGGGGGGGACGTTCTTTGAATTGCCTGCTGAAAATGCCGGTGGCTATGCCAAAATAAAACCTATCTCTACGCATTCCCTGCTGATGCAGGATGTGGCTTCCTATCGGGGGATGCTGTTGATTTCAGGAGCTGATCCGAGCTATTCGGGGGATCATGCGCATATTTTAAAAAGTGAGGATGGAAAGATCTCCCTATGGGCAGGTATGGTGGATGACCTTTGGAAACTTGGGAAACCCAAAGGAAAGGGAGGTCCTTGGACCCAATCCCAAGTTGCAGAAGGGGATATTTCTGACCCGTATCTCTTTGGAGGATATGATCAACGCAGATTGACTTTGGTTAATCATGGAACAGAAAAGTTGGCCATCCGTGTGGAAATCGATCCTACTGGCTCAGGTGATTGGTTTGGTTACCAGACCATAGAAGTATTGCCGGGGAAGGCTTTTGATCATGCTTTTCCAGAGTCGATCACAGGCAAGTGGGTTCGATTTTTTGCGTTGGGATCTGGACATGTGTCCACCGAGTTGACCTATGAATAAAAAATGATATGATTATCCACTTTTCTACCAGTAACCAAATAAGATAAGGTTTGAAGTTCGTTTAGAGGTGCTGTGGACTGTCGTCTGTGGTCAGTCGACGAATGTCCGCGATCTTTAGAGCCGATGACCTACCAAGTGGTAAGATTGCGGATATTCATTAAAAATGAATTCAATTTGGCAAAATCAAATCCGTTGAAAGGAAATTTCAGATAACTATTCACTTCTAATCCAATCGGATTACCTCGTTCTAAATCACCTTTTTACCTGATAAACATCAGGTAATACTACAGGCTTGGTGCCTAATATCGTGGACGTTAAACCAAAACAGCCCACGATATGACTCAATCTTCCCCCCTTTCCTCAGCGCAGACCGGAGTGCTGGTTTTGCTCCGATTGTTGATTGGATGGCATTTTCTTTACGAAGGTGTCATCAAGCTCTATAGTCCCGGCTGGACGGGCAAAGGCTACCTGCTCAGTGCTACTTACATGGAATCTTTTTTCCATTGGTTGGCTGGCGAATCCATGATTTCAACGATCGACACGTTGAATATCGCTGCCCTGCTGATCGTTGGCGTTGCCTTGATTCTAGGTTTCAAAACTCAGGTGGCCAGTCTGATCGGAGTTGGGCTTTTGCTCCTGTACTACTTTGCGCATCCTCCCTTCCCCGGCTATCCCATGGGACCTGCAGAGGGAAGCTATTGGATCGTCAATAAGAATCTGATCGAGGCAGCCGCTCTCCTGGTGATTTTCCTTTTCCCTACTTCCGTATCCTTTGGCTTAGAGCGATTTTTTGTCAAAAGATCCCTTTCCTCCCAAACCCACTAATCCCACTTCATCATGGCAACTGACAAAAAACTATTTGAGGCATTTTCTAGGAGAGATTTGCTTAAAAGCTTGGCTGGTGTTCCGATTTTGGGCGCAGTTTGGGCAGCTGGTATTGATACGACCAGAAAATCCAAGCTGGAAAAAGATTTTTGGCTGGAGAAACTGAACATCAAGGCCAGTGCTCCTCCCGCTTCGGGACCGATGAGCGGAGACCCGCTCCGAATTGGACTGATCGGTTTTGGGATTCGGGGAGAGCAATTGATGAGGGCTTTGGGTTTTGCGACTCAAGAGTGGATGGAATCCATGGCCAAATCGGCCCAGGAAGATCCCAACGACAAGCGGTTGGAGGATTTTTTGGCACAGGAAAATCTGAATGTCAAGTTGACTGCCATCTGCGATATTTTCGATGTGAGGGCAGAAAAGGCACTTCGCTCCTTCAATACGGAATCGAATCCCTGTAAGCGCTATGAAAATTACCTGGACTTGATTCACAGTGGTGAAGTCGATGCGATCATCATTGCCACACCTGATCATTGGCATGCTCCGATGGCTCAGGCTGCAATTGAGGCGGGGGTTCATGCCTATGTGGAAAAGCCCATGACGCATACCGTATCCGAGACTTACCAACTCAGAGAGGCGGTTAGAAAAAATCCGGGAGCCATATTGGCTGTAGGCCATCAGCACAGACAGACCCTCAGCTTCCTGACTGCCCAAGATGCCATTGCAAAAAATACCCTCGGTCACATCTCTCTGGTCGTCACCAATACCAATCGAAACGATGACAATGGAGCTTGGCAATATGAAATTCATCCGGAAGCCTCTCCCGAAACCATCGATTGGAATGCCTTCCTGGGAAATGCGCCTGAGGTACCTTTCAATACCGAACATTTCTTCCGATGGAGAAAATGGTGGGCTTACGGTTCCGGACTTTCCGGTGACCTCCTGACCCACGATTACGATCGGATCAACTGTGTGCTGAAAATGGGAATTCCGAAGTATGTCACTGCTTCCGGAGGAATTTACACACATCGGGACGGACGAAATGTCCCCGATGTGATGCAGGTCAATATGGATTTTCCAGACTTTAGCACCGGTTCGAGCCAGGAGGAGGGCAAAGAAAAAGGAATGTCCTTAGTCTATTCGGCCACACTGGGGAATCAGTTTGATCGGGGCACTGTCCTGATGGGACACGATGCGAGCATGGAGTTGGGAAATATCCTGACCATCTATGCCGATCCTCGATCCACCAAATACAAGGATTTGATCAAGGAAGGCCGAATCGATCCACAGGTTCCGATCTATCAATATGATCCCACTGCCGAAGGAGTGGATGCGGTCACCTCTGCTACTGCCAAGTACTTCGCCAACAAAGGCTTACTCTGGACCTACCGAGATGGAAAGCGAGTAGACTCCACCTTCTTGCATATTCGCGAATGGCTGAGCTGCATCCGTAACGGAGGCAATCCTAGCTGCGGAATAGATGAAGGTTTCGATGAGGCAATCACCGCTCATATGGCCGGATTATCTTACAAAACCGGTCGAAAAATCGAGTGGGATGCTGTGTCTGAGCGCATCATTTCGCTGCCAGGTGAGGATCTGGATGCGATACTTTTGGATAACTCCGTAGGTTGAAAATCACGGCTTTTGATCCTGAGGTAAGGTTGTTTTTTGGGATTTAGCTAATCTGGAAAAACTCCTCACCTCGGGATTTTTATTTGTCCGAGAGAAGCTTAATTCCTGTGCTCAGTTTTTTGCCTAGGTTATGATTTATGTAAGGTGGGCTTGCGGATGTTTATCCTGATTTATAAAGGATCTTAGTTCCAATTGTACTGATAATGTTCTCAAAAATCTCTACTATTGAAGTTTGAATAGCATCAAAAAAATATAAAATGGCCTTACAAGAAGAGTTTGAATCACAAGGAAACTGGTTGTTTAGATACCGGAGTTTTCTTCCTTTGATCATTTTGGTGATCGGATGGATGTTGTATTTAAGGAGAGAATTGCATCCTGAAGAATTCACCTTATATAGTCCTGAGTTGGAAAATTATTTCTTGGCTGCTGGACTGGCAGTTGGATTAGTGGGTTTGTTTATCAGAGTTTATACCGTAGGCCATACTCCTAGAAATACATCAGGGCGCAATACCAAAGAGGGGCAAGTGGCTGATTCGTTAAACCAAACAGGTATCTATTCATTGGTGAGGCATCCGCTTTATTTAGGTAACTTTTTAATGTGGCTTGGGCCTGCGGTTTATACCGGTCATGTTTGGTTTATGATCGGATTTACGTTTATGTATTGGGTGTATTACGAGCGGATCATGTTTGCAGAGGAGCAATTTTTGAGAAAAAAATTCGGCCAAACCTACCTCTCTTGGTCTGAAAAAGTACCTGCCTTCGTTCCCAAATTCTCTGGTTTTAAAAAGCCGGAATATTCCTTCAGTTGGAAAAAAGTGCTTAGGAAAGAGAAAAATGGACTTTTTGCTTTGTTTACTATTTTTTGTGCCTTCGATGTTTCAGGTGAACTTATTAAGAATGGAGATCAATTTAATCCCTTTTTACTGGTTATGACTGGGATCACGGGTGTACTCTATTTAATCTTGAAAATTCTCAAAAAGAAAACGTCTATTTTGACAGAGGCAGATAGATAATCAGTATTTAACTAAATAAAAAAGCGTTCCATGAATACTATACATGGAGCGCTTTTTTATTTTTTTTCTATCGAACTCTAAAATGAGTGGCATGTTATCTCACTTTAGGGTTGGCAGCTTTTCATGATTATTGAAAACGTTTTTATAAAAGCATAAGCCATGTTTATTTCTAGTTCATTTTTACTCTTTTCCTAAATGGAAAAAGCCCTTGAATTTTATTTTTTTCTGAAGGCAACGCTATTGTTAAATGGGATCGTAATGGAATTGAAATCAAACCAAATCAATTTCTATTATGAAAAAAGTACTAGCTCTTTTACTTACCACATGTTTGAGTATCGGAACTCTTATGGCACAAGATGAACCAGAAACACTCTTTGGAAACGAGTTTTCCCTTTCCAACATCCGGATCATGGTCTCTCCAGGATTTCAATTGACCCAAATCGCTGGTGAAGGGGCGGGATTCGCCCAGTTTCGTGCAGGAGTAATACTGCATGACAAACTTACTCTTGGAGGATTTTATGGGGAAATGATCAATCAAGTTCGTCCGGTTTCATTTGCCAATACACTTCCTGCACGTGCACACTTAGACGCTTATCAAGCTGGTGGATTTTTAGAGTACACCTTGCATGCCTCAAAATTGGTCCATTTGACTTTTCCTCTATCTGTAGGAATGATGGAACTGGAGATCGATGAGGAAGGTAGAGATTTTGACTATGAAGAGGCCAAAACTCTTTTTGTGGAATCCGGTGCACAAATAGAAGTCAATCTTCATCGTTTTGCAAGACTACACGCAGGTGTCGGTTACCGAATTATGGGTGAAAAAATTGAAAATATCCCTGGTGTACCGAATGCTGAAAATAGCCTGACGTTCAATTTGGGTTTGAAAATGGGCCTTTTTCAGATTAAAAAATAAAGACTTGTTCGGATGCATACAGAGCAGAGGCTGGAATAGCTTCTGATTTTTTTTTAGCTATCCTTGAAAAGCCTATATACTGATTGATTTTCAAAATTAGGTTTTTGGGAAATGAGTAGCGGCCTGTGGTGAATCAAGATGGTCAAACCTATATAAGTATAAAGCAACCACCCCTAGACTGGGCCAAAGTTCAATGGTAAGCTTGGGAAATTTCTTTTGTTTTTTGATTTGATTTTCCCGGAGTTTGGCTAATCGGAAGCTTCCCATTTTAATCCAAAATTGAATAATTGCTCCTCCTCCATTTCAAGGATGATGCATTGCTTAATCTCGCGGTTTATTCATTTCCTGTAAAAAGGGTTCTATCTCCTTTTTTATTCTTTTATATTCATCAATCTATCATCCCATACCCATTTTATGGAAAACTACACTCTCACCATCAATGGCAAAAAGCAGGAGGTCACAGCAACACCTGATATGCCACTTCTTTGGGTCTTAAGAGATCTTTTGGATATGAAAGGAACCAAGTTTGGATGTGGTCAAGCGCTCTGTGGGGCTTGCACGGTCCACTTGGATGAGGTTGCGGTAAGATCTTGCAGCTTGCCGATTTCGGAGGTGAAAAACGGAAAAATCACAACCATCGAGGGCCTTTCCGAAAAAGGGGATCATCCGCTTCAAGAAGCATGGGTGGAGCATGTAGTTCCTCAGTGCGGCTACTGCCAGGGAGGTCAGATCATGACTGCGGCAGCCTTACTGAAACAAAATCCAAATCCAATAGAGGCTGAGATCGAAGCGGCCATGCAGGGCAATCTCTGCCGATGTGGAACGTATAATCGAATCAAGGCAGCTATCCAAACTGCAGCATCCCGCTAATTCCAAAACTGAAAAGCTATGAAAAATTTTATTCCAGTTTTTAAGGAAAAAAACAAGGTGTCAGAAGATCGGTCCAAGATTTTTGTGGCCTCCAGAAGGGATTTTCTTAAAATCGGTTCCCTCGCTACCGGTGGGTTTTTGCTGGGAATCAATTTCCAATGCTCCGGTCCAAAAGGCGATGTAGTGACTTTTGCTCCTAACGTGTACATCTCTTTCGGTTCGGATAATCAGGTGACCTTGATTGCTCACCGCTCGGAAATGGGAACAGGCATTCGGACTTCTCTGCCGATGATTATGGCAGACGAAATCGGAGCTGATTGGAGCAAAATTAAAATCGTCCAAGGCGAAGGTGACGAGGATAAATATGGAAATCAGAATACGGATGGGTCCTTCTCCGTTCGTATGTTTTTTGAACCGATGCGAAAAGCAGGGGCCACAGCTCGTCACATGCTGATCCAAGCGGCTGCGGCCAAGTGGGGCGTAGATCCTGCTGAGTGCTACACCGAAAACTCTGAGGTCCATCTGAAGGAAAGCCGTAAAAAAGTCAAGTTTGGAGATCTCGTTCAGGACTTGTTGGTAATGCCTCTTCCTGACCCAGCTACCATCAAAACCAAAGAGCTTAGCGAATACAAACTGGTAGGAACCGATGTAGCAATCTACGACGCCAAGGATATCGCTACCGGGAAGGCTGTCTTTGGAGCAGATGTGAATTTGCCCAATATGCAGATCGCTATGATCTCTCGCAGTCCGGTAGTTGGAGCTAAAATCATTTCTTACAATGACGCCAAAGCACTGGCTGTTCCAGGAGTAACGCAAGTCGTCAAGATCGAAGGAACGGGCATTCCAGCTGGCTTGGATAAACCACTGGAAGGATTGGCAGTCCTAGCCTCCAATACGTGGGCCGCCAAAAAAGGTCGAGAAGCTTTGGAAATCGAATGGGACTTGGGTCCAAATCAGGAATACAACTCGACTGCTCAGCTCGAAGCTATGGCGAAGTCTACTTTGCAAAATGGCAAGGTTCGTAGGGAGCGCGGGAATTTCAATGCCGCCAAATCCGGTGCTGCAAAGTCCTTGGACAAGACATTCAAGATCCCTTTTTTTGCTCATGCCACCATGGAGCCGATTGCGGTGATCGCGGATTACAAAGGGGACGGAAGTGTAGAAATCTGGGCGCCAACTCAGCATCCGCAGTGGGCTAGAGGCGCTGTAGCCGGAGCTCTTGGAATTGAGATTGACAAGGTGAAGATGAATGTGACGCTTTTGGGAGGTGGATTTGGACGAAAGTCCAAGCCTGA
The DNA here is from genome assembly GCF_042657405.1 of Algoriphagus aquatilis. NCBI lineage: Bacteria > Pseudomonadati > Bacteroidota > Cytophagia > Cytophagales > Cyclobacteriaceae > Algoriphagus > Algoriphagus aquatilis. Next base: position 164,000 of record NZ_JBHSKS010000010.1, on the reverse strand, counting down.
TGGAGTGGTGGAAGCCGCGCTACTTTCCAAAGCAGCCAAAACTCCTGTTCGCGTGCAGTGGACCCGAGAAGATGATCTACACCACGATTTTTACCATTCCCACAGTGCACAGCGGATCGTAGCGACTTTGGATGGAGCGGGGAAACTCACAGGTTGGAACCAACATTCAGTCTTTCCCGCTATCGGTGCCACAGGCAATCCGGATGAATTACATCCTTCTGATGGAGAATTGGGCTTGGGTTGTACCGATTTCCCATTTGATGTGCCCAACATTCGGATCGAAACCCACGAGTCCAAGGCCCATACCCGAATCGGTTGGCTTCGTTCCGTAAGCAATATCAACCATGCCTTTGCTGCTCAATGCATGATGGACGAAATCGCCGAAGCAAGAGGAGTGGACCCGATTCAGCAGGCGATTGAGCTTTTGGGAGAAGATCGAGATTTGAATTTTGCAGAAGAAACGGGCGGGAAGTATGAGAACTATGGGGAGAAGATCGAAGACTTTCCTTGGAATACGGGTCGGATGAAAAAGGTGATCCAAGCCGTGTCTGAAAAATCAAACTGGTCCCAAAACTTGGCAGCAGGCAAAGCCATGGGATTTGCAGCGCATAAAAGCTTTCTAACCTATGTTGCCTGTGTGGTGATGGTGGAAAAAGATGCCAATGGAAATCTCAGCATACCGGAGGTTCACTATGCGGTGGATTGTGGAGTAGGAGTCAATACGGATCGAATCAAATCCCAGTTTGAAGGAGGAGCTCAATTCGCCACCAGTTTGGCGATGACTTCAGCGATTACTTTTGATAAGGGGCAGGTCCAGCAACATAACTTTGATTCCTATCAAATCATCCGAATGCCTCAGGCTCCGAAAAAGATCGAAGTACATATCGTGCCAAGTACCGAAAAGCCGACCGGTGTGGGTGAACCTCCCGTTCCGCCGTATATTCCGGCCTTGGCCAATGCCGTGTACAAACTCACCGGTAATCGGATTTACGAGTTGCCGTTTAAAATTTGAGTTGATTAGAAATGCTGCTTTTCCGAAGGCAGCATTTCTTTTTTTAACCGTTAAGAGAATTGAGGGAATTAAGTGCTTTCCATTTCGTTGAATTCCTCAGTAGTTATATAAAACGCCTTAATTCTATTAATTTCTTACTATTGAAAACTATCGTTGTGCTGCTTTTCCGAAAGCAGCATTTCGCGAACCTATTCGTATTTTTGGACATGAAGCACATCCAACTCCTATCAGTTTTTACCCTGTTTTTTAGCTTTTTCGTCAATTCGTCTTTTGCCCAAAAAGAGCAAAAAGTAGACTCTGTGTATCTCGCCGGCAGTTCGCTCGGGGTGATCAAAAATCCCGTTTTGGAAGAAATCAGCGGATTGGCTTTTTCACATAAGCACCCCAATTTGATCTATGTCCACACCGATAGTGGAGGTGATCCGGCGGTGTATTTATTGGATTCTATGGGAAAAGAATTGGGGGTCATCAAGTTGGAAGGAGTTAAAAACCGCGATTGGGAAGATATTGCCGTGGGGCCAGGTCCTGGGGGAAAGCCCTATGTTTTTGTAGCCGAAATAGGAGACAATGCTGCAATTCATGGTGAAATCTGTATTATCCGTTTCCCCGAACCCAATACCCTTACGGCCAAAACCACTGTTAAACCAGAAGTCTTGAGGCTTACTTATCCCGGAGGTGCCAGAGATGCGGAAACCCTCATGGTGGATCCTATTTCGGGTGATTTGTTTATCGTGTCCAAACGTGATGATAAAAACTCCCTTTATCGAGTTCCCCAATCGGCATTTTCCAAAGGGAAATCCACGCTGGAAAAACTTCATAACCTGGATTTCACCAGTTCAGTCGCCGGGGATATTGCAAGAGATGGAAGCAAAATCTTGATCAAAAATTACTTTACCATTTACTATTGGGAGCGCAAGACAGGGGAGAGTATTCCTCAGGCCCTTCAAAGGGTGCCGAAACGACTGCCTTACGTACCCGAACCCCAAGGGGAAGCTATTGGCTTCAATCCTAGCGGTAATTCATTTTTCACCATCAGCGAAAAGCGGTTTAATGTCAACCCGACCGTTTATCGATATCCGAAGAAACGATGAAACAAACGAGCTCGGTCATTTTGATGGTTCGACCTACCCATTTTGGGTTCAATCCCGAAACGGCGGAAAGTAATTTTTACCAAAAGCAGGATGCTCGCCCCAATGATGAAATTCAGCGTCTGGCTTTGGCTGAGTTTGATGGGATGGTAGCTCTGCTGAGAGATCAGGGCGTTGAGGTTTTAGTGATGGAGGACAGTGAAAGTCCATTGAAAACCGATGCTATTTTCCCCAATAATTGGCTGAGCACGCATGAGGATGGGAAGTTGATTTTGTATCCCATGCTGTCCCCCAACCGTCGCCTGGAAAGGAGAAAGGAGATCTTGGAGCAGTTGCTTCAATTGGGTTTTGGGATATCCGAGATTATCGATTTAGGCTTTTTCGAAGATCATGGTCAGTATCTAGAAGGAACAGGGAGTATGGTGCTGGACCGACAGGCAAAGGTGATTTATGCGGCTTTTTCGGAGCGCACGCATCCTGTTCCCTTGGAGTATGTGGGGAAGCTATTGGGCTATCAGGTGGTGAGCTTTGAGGCCAAGCAGGAGATAGTGGGAAAGCTTTCCCCGATCTACCATACCAATGTCATGATGCATGTGGGGACGGACATTGCTGTAGTGTGTCTGGAAAGTATCATCAAGACAGAAGAAAAACAAAAAGTGATCGATTCCCTGACCAAATCAGGTAAAAAAGTCATTCCGGTTACAGCAAGGCAGAAATTTCAGTTTGCCGGAAACATGCTGGAAGTAAGCAATGACGGAGGTGAGAAGTTTACCGTGATGTCTCAGGCGGCATTGGATTCCCTCAATGTGGGCCAAATCCAGCAAATCGAAAAGTACACGACGATCATCAGTCCGGCCATTCCCACCATCGAAAAGCTCGGAGGGGGCTCCGTGAGGTGTATGATGGCGGAGATTTTTTTGCCCAAAAACTAAAAAGTCGTGAGCAGAAACTCACGGCTTTTCATCTGTCTCAGTTAGCATCCTTCGCACTGAGATTGCCTCACTTCAACCTTAAATACCCGTGTAATTAAACGGTGTAATCGCACGAAGTTCGCTTTTCAGCTCGGTGGAAATCGGTAGGTTTTCTACAAATTCCGCGATGGATTCTTCCGTGATTTTGCTGTTGGTACGGGTCAGATCACGTAAAGCTTCGTAAGGTTTGGGGAATCCTTCTCTGCGCAGGATGGTTTGAATCGCCTCGGCAACTACGGCCCAGTTTTCTTCCAAATCCGCATCGATTGCTGCCTGATTCAGTTCCAATTTCCCCAAGCCTTTTTGCAAGGACTCCAAGGAAATCAGCATGTGTGCCAACGGAACTCCAATGACACGCAACACGGTGCTGTCCGTCAAATCACGCTGCAATCTGGAAATCGGGAGTTTGGCTGCCAAATGCTCTAAAAGGGCGTTGGCGATGCCCAAGTTCCCTTCCGCATTTTCAAAATCAATCGGGTTTACCTTGTGAGGCATCGCAGAAGAACCCACTTCTCCGGCTTTGATTTTTTGCTTGAAATAGTTCATCGCTACATACTGCCACACGTCTTTGGACAGATCGAGCAAAATGGTATTGATACGCTTCAGTCCATCAAAGACGGCAGCCAGGTTATCGTAATGCTCGATTTGGGTAGTGGGGAACGAGCGCTCCAGCCCGAGGTAATTTTCTACAAAAGTGAAGGCAAATTCATTCCACTCAAAGTCAGGATAGGCCACCACATGTGCATTCATATTGCCTGTGGCGCCACCAAATTTGGCAGAGTAAGGTACCTGCTCAAGCAGCTCCAGTTGCTTTTTTAATCTCACCACAAAGACATTGATCTCCTTTCCCAGTCGGGTGGGAGAGGCGGGCTGCCCGTGGGTTTTGGCCAGCATGGGGATTTCAGACCATTGATCGGCCAAGTCGGCAAGCTTTTCGATCACTTCTTCCAAAGCCGGCAAGATCACTTCCTGAATTCCCCGCTTGAGCATCAGAGGCGTTGCGGTATTGTTGATGTCTTGAGAAGTTAGTCCAAAGTGGATAAACTCCTTGTAGGGTTCCAAACCGAGTTCATCGAATTTTTCCTTCAGGAAATATTCCACAGCCTTCACGTCGTGGTTGGTGGTCCGCTCAGTAGTTTTGATCCAAGTGGCATCTTCCATGGAAAAATGCTTTACCCAATCCCGTAACTGCGGGAAAAGTGCATGATCAAATTCGGCCAGTTGAGGAAGAGGGAGTTGACAAAGGGCGATAAAATATTCCACTTCGACATGCACCCGATATTTGATCAGGGCAAATTCAGAGAAAAATGCACGAAGAGGGGCGGTTTTGCCGGCATAGCGTCCATCCACAGAGGAGACGGCAGTCAGGGCATTTAATTCCATATCAGTTTGATTTGCTTCGCAAAAGATAGATTCAGTCCGTAAATCGGAAGTCGCAAAGGTAAGGGCTTGGGGCCAAAAACGGGCTTTTGGTTTAATATTTCTCCCTAGAGTACAAACTTACTTTTCTCTTTTGGGGTTATTCACTGAAATTTCTCAGGCATATGGGCAATATCCCGCTTGGGAGATTAATTTTGCAGCCAATTCACCAAAAGATCAGATGTTCAATTTCTTCAAGAAAAAGGAAAAAGAGGTCAAAGTAAATCCATTTTTGCCGCTTAAAGTCAGAGAAGTAGTTAAGGAAACTTCAGACACAGTTACCATCTATTTTGAGCAGCCAGAGCCCTATTTGGATTATAAGCCGGGCCAGTTTTTGACCTTGGTGATGGAATTTGAAGGCAGGGAGCAACGAAGATCGTATTCACTTTGCACCTCACCGTTTGTAGATCCTTTCCCTGGAATTTCTGTGAAGCGCGTACCCAATGGGCTTTTTTCCAATTTCTTAAATGAAAAAGTATTTCCAGGTAAGACGCTGAATGTGGTGAAGCCCATGGGCAATTTTACCACAGACTTTCACTCCAAAAACCGCCGCCATTTCTTTCTCATTGCAGGTGGAAGCGGGATTACGCCGATTATGGGGATTTTGAAGTCGGTATTGGTCAATGAACCCCAGTCTATAGTGACGTTGATTTATGCGAGTAGGAATGAAGAACAAATCATCTTCAAAAAACAACTGGAACTACTCCAACTAGCCAATCCAGATCGTCTTGAAATTATTCATAACCTGAGCCAGCCTTCTGAAAGCTGGACTGGACTGAAGGGTAGACTTTCGGGAGAGGTTTTAAAGGAGCTTTTTGCGAAAGCTGAATATGAGCCGCGCTACGAAGAGATCTATTTTATGTGTGGTCCAGATGGGATCATGGATACTGCCCAGCAGGTGTTGGATGAATTGGGGGTGGAAACAGACCGAATTCACCGAGAAAGCTTCTTCTCTGCAGCCGCTCATCAGGCACAAGAAGATGCCATGAAAGGAATAAACAACGGGATTTTGACCCGAGATGTCACCATAGTATTGGAAGGAGAAGAGCATGTGGTAACAGTCAATCCAGGTAAAACGGTATTAGAATCAGGCTTAGCAGCAGGATTGAATATGCCTTACAGCTGTCAAAGTGGGCTTTGCACCGCTTGTAGAGGACGGGTACTCAATGGACAGGTGAAGATGGATGAGGATGCAGGATTGAGTGAAAAGGAATTGGCAGCTGGCTATGTGTTGTGCTGTGTGTCCAGACCCTTGACAGACGATATCAAAATCACCATCGAATAATTCAACTCCATTGGAAACACAGGAACTGAGGAATATCTATCAACGGACTGAGCGTCTGACATTGATCATCTTGTTGATTGCCCTACCGGCATTTGGTATAGTGTACCTGTATCATAATTCAGGCAGCATCTCTAAAGATCTCCCTCAGCTGTCGGGTTTCCCAAACGGATTTTTGATGACCTTCTCGGTGACTTTATTGGTTGGACAATATTGGGCTTTTCATCTCAACATGAAAAAGGCCATTAAACAAGTCGAATTATTGGAAAAAGTGAAAATCTATGCAAAGGCTACCACACAGCGGTTTTTATTTCTTTTTCTAGTGTCCATTTCCAGTACGATTGGACTCCTCTTTAGTGGCAATCCGTTTTTCATTGTTGTTTTCGCTTTGGCATTGGTGTTTTTTTCTTTGGCCAAACCCAGTCCCGACCGAATGGCCAGACTGATGAAATTGAAAAAAGAAGACCGGGAACTTCTGAGAGAAATTGCCCGGCCTAGTTGATGGTAGAAGAATAAGAGAATAAAAGAATGGGAGAATAAGAGATATAGAGTTTGGTAAACCTGCTCTCTATATTTCTTAATCTCTAATCTCTTAATCTCTAATCTCTCAATTTTCAATGGTAATGTTTCCTGAACTAATGTTGCCACGAATGGTGGTAGTTGCACCATTGGAGATTTCAAGTGACTTTCCAGTGGAGATGGTTCCTACTTTTAGATTCCCGGAAGAAGCCTTGAGTGAATAATTGAAGCTTTTTAAATCACTGCCTGTCTGGATGTTGAAATTGCCGGAAGTGCCGCTAAACTGGGTTTGTGGGCCAAGTCCTGCCAAGGTAGCGCGGATATTTCCTGAGGTAAATTGCAATTTGCCCAAGGAGCCGATATTGTTCAGTTTGGCGTTTCCTGAGGTCAGTGAGGCTGCCAGCGTGCCTTTTACTCCGTTTGCTTCCAAAGAACCACTGGTAGATTCATAATCCACATTGCCATTGACCTGATTGATCGATGCATTTCCCGAAGTGAGTCTGGCTTGCACATTTCCATTCACCCCATTTACCTCTAAGTTTCCGGATGTTGCGCCGAGGTAAAGGTCCCCACTGATATTGGTTGCAGTGATTTTACCGGAGGTCACCTGCAAAGAAGTTTCAGAAGCTTTTACTTTGTCCACCTTGAGCGTACCTGAGCTGTTTTTGAATTTTACATTCATGTTTTCCGGTCCGGTGATCGTGATGTAGCCTTTGTTTCGGCTATTCCAGGAATAGTTGCTTACTTTCCGCTCGAGACTGATTTTCAAAACATCTCCTACTGTTACGAATACGATATCCTGATCATTGTCATTGGAGGCTAGGTAAGCAGTCACGTCTACTGAGGAGGATGAACCTCCCTGATAGCTAACGTCCAGCCATCCTCCATTGACTTCGATCGTTTTGATGTTTGGGTATGATTTTTTGGTGTCCACCAGGACATTTTGAGCAAGTGCGGCTGTTGCAGAAAGTACAAACAGGCTAAAGCTCAAGAGTAGGGTTAAGTTCTTTTTCATGGTTTTGGGATTGAATTATCTGAACGAAATGCCAAAACTGATGGCTTGTACCTCAGGTCCTTTGCCCGGGATAAAGAAATCATTTAGGTCATAGCTAAGGAAAAGGTTGACATCCCCGACGCCAATTTCGGTTCGGAGTCCATAGCGGAAGTTTTCCGCAAACATGTTGGCTTTTTCGAATTGCTTTTTAGAGTTGCCATTAGCATCCTCATAGACAAATTTGCCTCTGCCACCCAATCGCAAACCTCCATAAGCGCCGAGACCAAAGCTTAGCTTGCCATTGTTGCTCACTAGGGTAGGTACAAAGGTCATGTTGGCATAAGAGGCTGAGATTTTTGATTTGGTGCCGTCACCTCCAGTAAATTCTTCCCATGCGATGCCGTTGGGTGTGCGGATGGCGATCTGGTCACGATCTTCAAATTTGTAATTGAACCAGTTGACGCCTAAAGAAGTATTGAGGTGGAAGTTTTTGGTGGCTTTGTATTGACTGAGATATTTTACCTCTACGTTCCATGATCCCCACGGCTTCACGGTAGGAGTCTGATCACTTGGATTCCAGAGGTTGATACCAAGGTCTGTTACGATATCACCTGAATACTTGCTGTTTTTTTTAATCCAGGTTGTGTCCTTGTTCCAATTTTTCTCATCTACTTCTGCTTCGAAGGACTTGGTCCCGTCGCTGTACTTTTGATACGTCCAATCTTCTCCAAAAAAATGAAGGGTTTTGGATTTTACTACGGTTCGGTTATCCTGCGAGAAACCATAAAAGGGAAGGCTAATTGCCAGGGCAAGCACTAAAGAGTAAGCTTTTTTCATAAAATAGTTGGTTTAAAGAATTGGAAAATGGGGAGGTTCACTCCCCACTTTTTAGAATATCACGCCGAATGCTATGGGAGTCACTGAAGGTCCTTTTCCTTCTTGGAAAAGCTCGTTGAGGTCATAGGTAGTATAGAATTTCACTCTTCCCACGCCCACTTCACCGCGGATACCATAGCGGAGGTTTTGGAGATAGAGTCCGGTATTCTCGGTGTCTTTGCGACGTCCGGATCCTCCCAGATCCTCATACACAAATTTGGATCTTCCGCCAAGGCGATAGCCGACATAGGGACCTGCGGCTACTTGCAATCCTCTTTTGCCTTCACCATCCATCTTGCCAAAGTCCAGTTTGAAAAGGGTCATGGCAGTAAGGTAAGAGGCGGAGATTTTGCTTTTCATTCCGTCTACGTCATTCCGTTCCAAGAATGCAATGCCCTCATTTCCTTGCACTGCTTGAATGTTTCGGTTTTCAAATTTGAAATTGTACCATTGGAAGCCCAATCCAAAATCCCAATTAAAACCATTGCTGATTCGCTGGGAGGCCATCCAATTAATCCCAAAGTTCCAGCTACCCCAGCCTTTGACCGCATAGGGCATATCTGAAGTTGGGAATCCGCCGTTTTCGACCAGGTTATTGATTCCAAGGTCGATATTGGAGTAGGTACGGAAAGACTTTTCGTGTTTGGATTTACCGCCGTCGGTTTCGATTTTGACCTTAGTGTTTTCACCGGATTCATCGACATAAACCCGCATTCCGCCTACGCGAACTTCAGTTTCGGGGCCTTCTTCTCTGACTTTGACAATTTCTTTGACTGATCCGTCTTTCTTTCTCAGCTCTACTATAGTGAGCTCACCGGTTTCTTTATTTTCAACCAAATCAAGCTCAGCGATGATCTGATTGATGTTCATTAGTTTGAGTTTGTCAAAGTCGTCCTTGGAGTCGACGATGATGACTACTTTTCCTGACTTGCCAAATTCCACCACCACGCTGTCTTTAGGGATGGCTTTTTCAGTCATTTGGGAGAAATCTGTAGAACTATTGCCGGCAAAAGCTACTTGGACTACAGCCATGAGGCAAAACAAAAGCAGGTACTTTTTCATAGGAATTGATAATTTGAAAGGTGGTAGTTGGTTTAGTTTTCTATCTTATTTTCTGGAGGTCAAGGTGGTAAACAGGTTATTTTTCTTGTCTTGTAGGTCGGCAAATCCTTCATCTACTTTTCCGAGAAGACCTTCTACTTTACCCACCGTCTTACCCATTTCAGTGATCAGGTTTTTTTCAGGCTCAGGGCCTTTTTTGAGACCATCAGAGTAGATGTTGATCCGGTAAAGAGGACCATCTTCTGTAGCGGTGTTGGTTGCCTCAGCCACCGTCTGCTGCATAGTGGCTGGCTGAGTCACCGGAAGAGTCGCTTCATTGATTTCTATGCTCACAGGCGGAACAGTCACTTGCAATTCTCTAGTACTTTGCTCATCCATTGCAATTAATGCCTGTGATTTTTTGATTTCTGAAGTTGGATTTACCTTGTCTTTTTCAATTTTTTGAGCGGAGTTGACTTGATTTTGATTCGAAGCTGAACGAGTTATAATGGATTGGTTTTGGGATTCTTTGTCTTTTATAATTTCGGGTTGAGAGACGATGTCTGTGGATTCAGAAGAAGCAGCCGGATTTTCCTCAGTGGAGGTCAAAGCTTCGGTAGCATTTGCTTCTTCAGCTAAAAGCTGGTCTTGTGCGACCTCTCCGGAATTTTTCCAAAATATCCAACCAGATACCAGTATTACGGCGACCGAAGCAGCCACTGCCCACCAAATACCCCGATGGGAAGCTTTGGAGACAGGAAGCTGACTATTCAATCTTTCCCAAGCGAGTGCACTTGGTTTTTCTTGATGTTTTTCGAGTTTTTCCCGGAAAATCCGGTCAAATTCTTCGTTTGTCTTAGCCATGATTCGTCTTGATTTTGGGTTGCAGACTGGCAATTTTATCTTTTAGTGCCGCACGGGCACGGTTAAGCTGTGATTTGGAAGTGCCTTCGGATATTCCCAAAAGCTCCCCGATTTCCTGATGCGAGTAACCTTCGATGGCATACAGGTTAAATACGGTTCGGTAACCTACCGGCAGGTTTTGAACTAATTCCATCAATTCGGCCGCTTCCATATGCGTCAGTTCATACTGTGCGTGAGATAAACCTGCTTCATCCACTTGGTTGATCTCCATCATCAGGTGCCTGTTGCTCCTGAGTGTCATCAGTGCCTGAGTGACTACGATCCGCTTCATCCATCCTTCAAAACTCCCCTTGGATTGGTATTGGGGAAGCTTGTCAAAGATTTTCATGAAGCTCTCGATCATCACGTCCTCGGCATGTTCTCGGTCTTTGAGGTACCGTAGACAGATCGTCAAAAATTTCCCTGAGTAGGTATCGTACAAGTGACGCTGGGCTGATCTGTCCCCATTTAGGCATCCTTTGATAAGTCCCTCTTCAGTAGAAAAATTGGATCTGTTAAACATTCCGGTTGGCTTTCAAATGGGTAGATGCAAGCCTGAGAAAAAGGGTTGCAGGCAGAATTAAAAAAAGTTAATTTTTTTTAGGTTTAAAAATAAATTACCTGAAAATCAGTTTGTTAAATTTTATTGAAGACTTGAACTCAAAGCGAAAAAATAAAAAACAACAAGGCAACCACCATAATCAGAATCATAATCTGTGATTTTTCCTTGTGCTCCTGTGCCAGTTTTCGTTTTTTCAAGACCATTACAGCCATTCCCAATCCGAAAAACTGAAGCAATAGACTCACTCCGTTGATTGGTCCCATGGGTGCCTGAAGCACTTGTAGCTGAGCATTGAGTAAAGATAGCGCCCCGAGTACGATGCCTGTGATGCCAAAGAGAAAAGAGCGCTGAAGGAGGATAGGTTCGGGGAGGTCAGACCATTTCATGAGTAGGTAAATAAGAGATTGGGAGAATTAGAGAACAAGGGATTGGGGCTGTTATTAGATTCTTGATTTACGGGATGCAAAGTACGAAGCAATTTCATCTCCACGGAGGGCATTGAGGGTCATTTCTTTGGTAAGGCCACCTTTTCTTCCTACCAGCACGCCATACTTCATATCTGCGTAGCCTTCCATTTCGTGTGCATCGGGGTTGATGGAGAGTTTGACTCCTTGTTCCATGGCATACCGCACCCATCGCCAATCAAGATCAAGTCTCCAAGGGTTAGCGTTGATCTCAATGACTACACCGTGAGCCGCACAGGCATCGATGACCGCTTTGTGATCGATGGGATAGCCTTCTCTGCGAAGCAGAAGTCTGCCTGTGGGATGTCCAAGAATGGTGGTGTAAGGATTAGAAATTGCTCGGATCAAGCGCTCGGTGGCGCGCTTTTGATCCATGTTGAGAATGGAATGCACCGAGGAAACAATAAAATCGAAACTACCCAGCACCTCGGCTGGATAATCCAAGCTTCCATCTCCTAGAATATCCGATTCGATTCCTTTAAAGATTCGAAAAGGGGCCAACTCCTGATTGAGCTGATCGATTTCCTGATGTTGCTTGATGACTTTTTCGATTTCCAGTCCTCCCGCGTAGCTGGCGGTGCGGCTATGGTCAGAGATGCCAAGGTATTCATAGCCCAAAGCCTTGCAGTGTTCGGCCATTTGGCGAAGGCTGTGCTTGCCGTCGCTGTAGGTAGAGTGATTGTGCAGGATTCCTTTGAGATCTGCCTCTTGGAGTAATGTAGGAATTTTATTTTCCCTCGCTAATAGGGTCTCATCTCCTCCTTCTCTCATCTCCACAGGGATAAACTGGAGTTGATTTTTCTCAAAAAACTCCTCTTCAGAGGTAAAGTCTTTCTTTTGAATTTTTTCAGCAATGGTCTCTTTATCGTCAGCCAACGAAAGTAGGTGTGCTTTGGAGGCTTCTAGGCTTAATTTTTTCCAAATGAAATCAGAACCTGATGAGAAATGGATTTTGACTTGAAGTTCGGGCTCTCTTAATTTTCCTCGCCAAGTCATAGGCCCCGAAAGCGTCCAATTCCATTCAATAGGTTCGAAAGTGCTCAGGTGAGGTTTTAGGTCAGGTAGGACATCCGAACCGATCAAAAATTCAACTTCAGAGATAATCTCCATTTTTCGCGCAAAATCGCCAACTGTGGCAACTTGGGCATGGCTAAGCAGCTGTTGAAGAGTGGATTCCAAGCGTATGACTGCGTCTTCAATGTCCGCAAAAAGCCATTTACCGGCATTGGAAGCTTTGAAGATCAGATTTTGCATGATGGATTCCTGTGTTTTATCACCGAACCCTTTGATTTGGGCGACTTTTCCACTTTGGCAGGCCTCCATCAGTTCATGGGTCGAAGTGATGCCGAGTTCGTCCCAAAGTGTTTTTACCTTTTTGGGACCTAGTCCTTTGATCTGAAGGATTTCCAAAATGCCCGCAGGAGTCTTGGCTATCAGTTCGTCAAGGGTAGGAAAAGTCCCGGTGGATTTAATGCTTTGGATGGCTTCTACGATACTCTTTCCAACTCCAGGGATTTCGCCCAAGGCTTTGTCGCTGAGTTCGGTAAGATCCTGATCGCCACGCTCCAGGGAGTTGAGCGCACCTTGGTAGCTACGGATTTTGAATGGATTTTCCTCGTGAAGCTCCATGAGCTGAATGCAAAGCTTCAGTTGTTTCAGAATCGTTTTATGGTCCAAGGTTTCAAAATTTTCGTTACAGGGATGAGACAATTGTCTCCAAATATAGTTTTCAAAATTAAGACTGATGGGGTAACTTGAAAAAGACAATGGTCAATGTTCAATGATCAATAAGCAATTACCAATGATCAATGAGCATATCTCTATTTTCAATACCGAATAACGAATAACCAAAATTCAATAACCAAAGCATGAACTACTGGATGGTCAAAACAGAACCCACCTCTTATTCTTGGGAGGATCTGGTCAAAAAGGGGGAAGATGTGTGGGACGGCGTACGCAATTACCAAGCTCGTAATTTCCTGAAAGCCATGCAGAAAGGGGATGGGGTGTTGTTTTATCATTCGGGAAAAGACAAAGCCATCGTAGGAGTAGCTGAAGTGTCTGAAGAAGCTTTTCCTGATCCCAAAGATCCGGCCTGGGAAGCAGTAATTCTTCGGGCAAAAACTACTCTTGGCAACCCAGTCACGTTACAGCAAATCAAGGCTGAAGATCGACTTTCCGAGATGCTTATGCTCAGACAATCCAGGTTGTCTGTGATGGCAGTGACTCCAACAGAGTTTGAATTAGTACTAAAAATGGGATCATGAAATCGGGCTTGCGCTTCAGCCTTAAAAATTAGGATATTTTTTAATCCTAAGAAGATTCCCTGTGAACCCTTAAAGCCAAAAAAACACATGAAAATCCGCTTGTTTTTCATCTTACTCTTTTTCGTAGTCTCGCCGGTATTTGGTCAATTGAAATTCATGGAGCGCTATGAGCAAGTTTCAGCCCCTTTTGATCCAATTTTTGAAATCATGCGGATTCCGGATGGCTTGGTTTCTTTCCGTACTTATCAAGCCCGAAATCTCACAGCCAGCCGTGTCTTTCAGTATTTCCGATCTGACATGAATTTAGGTTCTACAGGAATGATCGAACTGGAAATCCGAAATGGATTTGACATGATCGGCTATGATACCGACGGGTGGATGCTTTACGTATTGTTTTCCAGAGGATTTAATACGGGGGCTGAAAAGTATATTTTGGAAATCGATCTACAAACCAATCAAGGCTTGGAATACGCTGCCTTAAATCTGCTTCCTTTGGAATTAGTGGAGTTTTTGGTAGTAGATCGAAAAGCGATTTTTATGGGAAATGCCGAAGGTAGACCTGCCTTGCAGATTTTAAATCTTGAGGATAAGTCTCTCCATACTGTGCAGGGGATTTACGGTAACAATACCCAAGTACTCCAAATCAGAAAATTGAAAGAACTGGATGCCCTGGAAGTAGTAGTAAGCAGAAGGGGGCAATATAAAAATCGGGAGACTTCTGTATTGACCTTTGATATGTTGGGCAATCTGGTCAGGGAGGTGAAAATCGATAACTTTGGAGACCAAGGTGAGGAGATTCTTGACGGGTTTCTCTTGGCAGATAAGAATTACCAACAGGTAATGATTGGGGGTTTTGGGACAGCTGTCCGTAATTCCTGTCAGGGCATGTATATACTGGAAATCAATGAATTTGGAGAGTACGAGACCAAATTCTACACCTTGGAGGACTTCCCGAATTTTTACAATTACCTTCCTGAAAAGCGAAAAGTCAAACAAGATCAATTAGTACTCAAGGATATCGAGCGGGGTAAAACCCCAATCATTCGAAATACCTTCTCTATCCGTGACGTGAGGGAAACCGACGATTCGTTTTACATCTATTTTGATCAGGTTAATATAACTACCTCTAGAGGAAATGGCAGGGTGGCACCACCTTTTCAAAATTCTCCTTACCGCTATGACCGAGTCAGTCGGATGGGATATGCTCCTTATTACATGGATCCTTTGCTTGGTCCAAACCTTTCTACTCCGCTTTATTCGGTCTACACTGAATATCGCTATCAGTCTTCCCATTTTATGAAAGTGGCAAAAACAGGACAGGTCATTTGGGATAATTCTGCTACCTATGGAGACTTGATTACGGCTTACCCTGAGCCATTTGGAGAGATATCTATCGTCGGGGATGATCTATTTCACTTATATGCTTCAAATGAGGAGATCTTGCTGAGCTTTTTTAGAAATGGAGAAAAAGTAGCTGAGAACCTTGGTTTTCCTATTTCTTTGCCTGATGAAACTGCAAAAATCCAAAGTACGGATCCTGAATCTCTTCGGCTCGTTCATTGGTATGACCGATATTTTTTGCTCACGGGAAAGCAATCGGTGAAGTACCAGAATGGGCAAGGTCAAGCAGAGGTAAAGGATGTGGTTTTTATGAGTAAAATTTTGGTAGACGGGGATTTGTACACTCCAGAGGCAGCAAAGGAGAAAGAAGGAGACAAAAAGGAAGAAGAAGTTAAGGAAAGGATAGTGCCCGTATTTCACCTGTATGATTTTCGGTAATTGGGATTTGTACCAGCTGGCAGAGGTTCGGGACTTGGTTTAATTTTCTATATTTACCCGCAAATTCTCCCCATGCAAAAACGGCTTGTCCTCGATCAGCAGCAGATCGAAATCACCCTAAAGCGATTCTGCTACCAACTCATCGAAAATCATGACGATTTCGAAAACACCGTACTTTTAGGGCTTCAGCCTCGGGGCACCATTTTATTGGATAAGATTGTGGTTCTGCTCAAGGAAGTTTCAGGAATTGAGGTTCCTTCGGGTTATTTGGATGCCACCTTTCACCGGGACGATTTCCGTAGGAGAGACTTTCCACTCAAAGCCAATGAAACCAAGATTGATTTTTTGGTCGAAGGCAAAAAAGTAATTCTCATTGACGACGTGCTTTACAAAGGACGCTCTGTACGAGCGGCTATGGATGCAATGATTGCATTTGGCCGGCCACAAAAAGTAGAATTGATGGTTTTGGTGGATCGAAGACTTACGAGAGATTTTCCCATCATGCCGGATTATGTCGGTGTCAATGTCAATACCTTAGATTCTCAATACGTGGTGGTGGAATGGAGAGAACAGGGTAATCCTGAAGATGGAATTTGGATCACAGAGAAAGCAAAAAGTTAATCATGTCGCAACTCAGCACCAAACACCTGCTTGGTATCAAAGAAATCACAGAGGCTGACATTCGCCTCATTCTAGAGACAGCAGCCAATTTCAAGGAAGTCATCAACAGACCGATCAAGAAAGTTCCTTCTCTTCGCGACATTACCATTGCTAATGTTTTCTTCGAAAATTCAACCCGCACCCGGCTTTCCTTTGAGTTGGCCCAAAAGCGACTCAGTGCCGATGTGGTGAATTTTTCATCTTCCAACAGCTCAGTCAAAAAAGGGGAGACCCTAGTCGATACCGTCAACAACATTCTGGCGATGAAAGTGGACATGGTCGTGATGCGACATGCCAGTCCCGGTGCTCCACATTTCCTATCTAGAAATGTTAAAGCCAATATCGTTAATGCAGGAGATGGAACTCATGAGCATCCCACTCAGGCGCTCTTGGATGCTTTTTCCATGCAAGAGAAACTTGGCGACCTGGCAGGAAAGAAAATTGCCATCATCGGAGATATCCTGCATTCAAGAGTAGCTCTTTCCAATATCTTCTGTCTGCAAAAATTGGGTGCGGAGGTGATGGTGTGCGGACCTGTGACTCTTTTGCCTAAATACATTTCCAGCCTTGGGGTCAAAGTAGAACTGGATGTGATGAAAGCACTCCAATGGTGCGATGTAGCCAATGTGCTGCGAATCCAGCTGGAGCGTCAGCAGATCAAATACTTCCCAAGTTTGAGAGAATATTCACTTTACTATGGGATCAACAAAAGAATGTTGGATTCCTTGGATAAGAAAATTGTAGTCATGCACCCCGGGCCGATCAACAGAGGAGTTGAATTGAGTTCTGATGCAGCAGATTCCGAGCAATCAATCATCCTGGATCAGGTAGAAAATGGGGTAGCTGTGCGAATGGCCGTGCTTTATTTGCTCGCTGGTGTGAAAGGGTAGTTTTTAAAGTATCAAGTAACAAGATATTTGACTTTAGACACAAGACGTTAGACAATAGACAAAAGAGATAAGATTCTGAGAATGGAGATTTTTAATAACTAAAAAAGGGCGAGACTGAAATCTCGCCCTTTTTAGTTTCTATTTGATTTGGGTAGCTGAATCGTGTCAACTCTCGATTTTATGGTTATTTTCCCCATTTGCCGCCACCGATGGTGAGGCCAAGGGTAAAGCCAAAGTATTGGTTGATCGCTTCTCCAATCACTTGGCCGCTGAGATTCTGCAGGTTGCTGGGTGGTACTAAGTTGTATTCGGCGCCTAGTCTGAATTTTCCTAATTCAACACCTGCTCTCACCATCGGTGCCCAGGCAAAACTTGCCTCGAGATTTCCCACTTCTTCTTGGTCGATGTCATTGCTGTCGATCCGGACTGAGCTCAAAGCATAATAACCAAAACCCGCTCCGAGGTAGGGAGCGACACGGCTATTGCCCTTATTGAAATAGTAATTTAAAGTACCCGTGATGGAAGCGTTTCCTGATACCTCACCTTCGTAGTCCTCCGAGATGTTGTAGTAAGTCACGTCTTTGGCCAAGCCGGCTACACCAAACCTTACCCCAAAGGCTAGGTTGTCTTTGAGAAGAATCTGAGGTTCGAGGTTCAAGAGGGCGCCGATCCCTCCGTTTTGGGGCACAGCTGCACCCAAATCCATCCCAAACCGAAATCCACCTGCCCGCTGGGCAAAAGCTGATTGCACAATCAAGAAGGCAATCATTAATCCGAAAAGCTTTTTCATAAGCATGTTAAGTTTATCTATGCCGCTTCGCAAAAAAGATTCCAAAAAGCCTGAAACCAGAAGTCTATCAGACAAGTTTAGCTACTTTGACCAAGGCAATTCAAAATTAGTCAGCCAAGGTTTCTCTTCTTCCGTGGATGAATCTCTTCGCTGTTAGGTTTAGGTTTGTTTTATTTCTTTCAATTGACCATCATCGCAACAAATCTGTTTTATGCTCACTGTTACCAATCTCTCAAAAACCTATGGCAAGCAGGCTGCTATAGATGATATCACTTTTCACCTGGATGGAGGAGAAGTAGTAGGGCTACTCGGTCCAAACGGGGCCGGCAAAAGTACCACGATGAAGTGTATTGTCGGACTGCTTCGCAAAACCGCTGGAGAAATTACCATCGGGGGGTATGATCACCTAAGTGTGGAGGCAAAGAAATTTTTCAGCTACATCCCGGAGACCCCCTATGTGTATGATTTACTTACCATTTGGGAGCACATGCAATTCATCGCTCAGGCTTATGGGGTTAAAGATTGGAAACCTCGTGCAAAAGAGCTTTTGGAACTGTATGAATTGGATGATAAGGAAAAGAAGCTTGGGCGTGATCTTTCCAAAGGAATGAGGCAAAAGGTGTCGATCTGCTGTGCACTTTTGCCAGATCCACAGCTATTGTTTTTCGATGAACCCATGATTGGCCTGGACCCCAAGGCCATCAAAAACACCAAGCTGCTTTTCAAAAAGCTCAAAGAGCAAGGAAAAACCATTTTGGTATCTACTCATTTGATCGATAGCGTGGAGTCGATTGCCGACCGGATTATGATCATGAAAGACGGTAAAATCATCGGTAACGATACCGTAGAAAATCTCAAAATCCAAGCAGCAAGTGGGGACGGATTGAGTTTGGAGGACTTATTCTTAGAATTGACCAAAGATGAATGAAGTTCGCCTACTTCTGAGGAAAGATCTGCTCATCCTCAAGAATAACATCCTGTTGATTTTCAGAAATCCTGCTAGACTGATTCCATACGCAGTGATGATCGGGTATTTCTTGTTTATGTACACCCGTAGATTTTCCGGCAGCAAGGTCTCCACTGACGAACTCAATATGGATGCAGCTGGTGAGGTGGATTTTGCTTTGCAGAATGTGATCGGGGGGGCGACTTTGCTTGCTTTGGCATTTTTGATTTTCCAACTCTATCGAGCCACGAAAAACAACGTCACCTTCTTTAAAATGGCGGATGTGAATTTGTTGTTTACTGCCCCTGTGAAGCCCGAAAATTTGTTGATTTATTACATGGCCCGATCGATCTTGCCCGCATTGGGTGGTTCTTTGTTTTTTCTGGCCTACAGCGGTGGGCAAATGGCGAGGGACTTTGAGCTGGGAGCATTAGGTATAGTGTTTCTTGTTTTGGGGTTTGCGCTGTTCTTCTTTATGATCTTTCCACTTAGGTTTTTGATCTACACCCTGCATACGAAGTTTGGAATCATCCAATACATCCGAGGAGGAGTAATCGGACTGGGAGTGCTGTTGGTAGCCATGATTTTGATTCCGGGTTTGATGGCGGAGGAGTTTTGGCAAGGCATGTTCAGCTGGATTGCTTCTCCATGGTTTGATCTATTTCCTGTTGTCGGATGGAGTCGGGGCATGATGGGGTATTTTGTCAATCAGAATTTGATTTTGTCTTCCAGTTTCCTTTTCCTTTATGCTTTGTCCTATTTTTCAGTAGTCAAGCTGGTCATCCGATATGCGGGATACTATTATGAAGACGTGCTGGAATCCACTAAGTCCAATGAGGAAAAGCTTGAAAAAGCCTTAGGCAAGCGGGAAGTAACTGAAGACACGTACAGTCTCAATGCCAAAAAGCAGCTGGCACTTCCCGAATTTGGAATGGGAGCCAAAGCATTTTATTGGCGTAATTATGTCCATAGCAGCAGACAGGACTTTCACCCCTTGATTGGGGTGTACACGTTGGGTATGGCTTTGTTAGGGATTGTTTTTGCCGGATTGTCAAATTTTGACTGGTTTTCCCACAAGGTGGTGTATTTCTATCTGTGCTTTATGATCGGCTTTTATTTTCTGGCAGGTATTGGTCGGGCGAGTATAGGTGACCTTAAAAAGCCCTGGTTTATCTTGGTCCCGGCGAGTTGGTCATCCAAGTTTTGGAATATGATCAAGTTGGATTTGCTTCAGACCGTGATTTTCTCCCTTTTGCTGATAATTCCGGCGGTTTTTTTGGCAGGGATCCATGTAGGGCTGATCGTGATTTTTCCCTTAGGGATGATTTTTGCGTATCTGGTAGGATTGGCGGTCAATTTGATTCCTCAGGTAGGTCTTGACGAAGGATGGGATCGGATTTTGATCAAGCCCCTGATGATTGGGGGAATATTTATTTTCGGATTGATTCCTTCATTTATTTTGGGAGTCATCGTTTTGGCAGTGACTGACCAGTTTATCTATGGGCTGTTAACCATGGTAATTGGCTTGGGTTTGGTAGCCTCAATTTTGGTTCACGTCACCTTGGATATTTTGAAGCGATTGGAGTTCAAAGAGATTTGAATCCATGTTCAAACTGGATGAATTGTGCGTTAATTTCTTTTCCCATCCTAAAAATTGTCAGTTTGATTAGCGGGCTTTCACCAAAGGTCTTCATGAAGGCCTGAAATTTTCCTGTATTTTTGAAAACCAAATATAACTGAACCATGATCTATAACTCCATCATCGATACCATTGGCAACACGCCGATGATCCGCCTCAACAGACTTTCCAAGGGAATCAAAGGAGAGGTGTTGGTCAAAGTAGAATACTTCAATCCGGGCAATTCGATGAAAGATCGGATGGCTATCAAAATGGTGGAAGATGCCGAAAAAGCAGGAATCTTGAAGCCTGGGGGAACCATTATCGAAGGTACCTCCGGAAATACAGGGATGGGCTTGGCATTGGCTGCAGTAGCCAAAGGCTACAAGTGTATTTTTACTATGGCCGATAAGCAATCCAAAGAGAAAATTGACATCCTCAGAGCAGTAGGAGCTGAGGTGGTAGTCTGCCCAACCAACGTGACTCCAGAAGATCCAAGATCCTATTATTCAGTTGCCAGAAAGTTGAACCGCGATATTCCAAATTCTTTTTATCCGAACCAGTATGATAATCTTTCCAATGCTGCGGCACATTATGAGACCACAGGTCCAGAAATCTGGAAAGACACGGAGGGTAGAATCACCCATTATGCTGCTGGTGTAGGTACAGGAGGTTCCATGTGCGGAACTGCCAAATATTTAAAAGAGCAAAATCCAGACTTGGTCACCGTCGGAATAGATACGTATGGATCAGTTTTCAAGAAATACAAGGAAACCGGAATCTTCGATGAAAAGGAAATCTACCCTTACCTCACGGAGGGAATCGGAGAGGATATCCTACCAAAAAACGTCGATTTCAGCTTGATTGATCACTTTATCAAGGTGACCGATAAAGACGCGGCAGTGATGACGCGTCGGTTGGCTCGAGAAGAAGGTCTTTTTGTAGGCTGGTCTTGCGGATCGGCCGTTCACGGTGCATTAGAATGGGCCAAGGATCACCTCAAAGAAGGAGATGTGATGGTTATTATACTGCCGGATCACGGCACTCGCTACCTCGGCAAAGTCTACAATGATGAATGGATGAGAAATCATGGTTTTCTGGAGGATAAAACCTTTTCTACAGCCCGTGATATAATTGCCCAACGAAGTGGAAGCTATCAATTAGTGTCTGTGAAAAAGTCAGATTCGGTCAAGGAAGCTATTGCAGTGATGAATGGAAAAAGTATTTCCCAAATTCCAGTATTGGATGGTGATGAGGTAGTGGGAAGTTTGACAGACAATAAGTTGCTTTCCAAAATTATAGACAATCCCCAGCTGAAAGATGCAGCGGTATCCGAAGTGATGGAGCCTTCGATGAAATTCGTGGCTTTAGACTCTACGCTCGATGTGCTTTCTTCTATGGTAGAAAAGGAAAAGGCGGTGCTTGTTCGTGATACTTTGGATAATATCCATATCATCACCAAGCATGATATTTTGGAAGCATTCACCAAATAAATATGAATTCAGAGCGGCTACACCGTTTGATGACGGTTCCGGTAGATTTTGATATCAAAGGTTCATTTGTCAAGGCCTGGGAATTGTTTAAATCCCAGGCTTTGCTTCATGTGTTGTACATGATGTTTATCCTTTCAATTCAGGGATTGACGGTGATTTATTTTCAGAAGTACATGATTTTGTACAGTGCATTATTGGCTCCGCCTTTGTATTCGGGGTTCTTTTTGGTTGCCAATAAGATAAGCAGAGGGGAGACAGTTATCTATCCTGACTTTTTCGGTGGGTTCCGATTTTGGCTGCCCTTGGTGGTGATTTCCTTGCTAGGTCAGGTGCTGGTGGCTTTGGGCTTATTTGCCCTGGTGATACCCGGTATTTACCTGGCAGTAGGTTATCTGTTTTCGCTGTTGATGGGGATTTTTGGAGGAGTGGACGTTTGGTCTGCTATGGAGTGGAGCCGAAAGTTGATCACTCGGAATTGGTGGCAGTTTTTCGCACTTATGATCATTTTAATAGCCATCAACCTTGTAGGATTACTATTATTTGGGGTCGGGCTTTTGATCACGTTTCCTATGACTTTCTTGGTGCTTTACGTGATATTTGAAGACCTAACTCGGGAGGTTTTTTCAGAAGAAGAGCCAAGCACTACTCGTGAGCTAGAACCATAGCCTCTAATCGGTTTTTGCATTTGGTAGTAAATTCATCTACTGCTGTGTCTGATGGGGTAGGGGGAGCCAAAGGTTCTGAAAAATATATTCTGACTTTTCCTGGGCTTAAAAGGATAGAACCTCGCCTCATGATTTGGTCAGCACCGATGATCGCCATAGGCAAAATGGGGATTTTTGTCTCAACGGATAACCTAAAGGCGCCTTTTTGAAATGGAAGTAAAGTTTCAGAGGTATCGTTTCGGGTACCTTCTGGAGCGACTACTACTGAAAATCCTCCTCTTGCAATCTTGATCATTTTTTCCAAACTGGCTTTCCTGGATTCGATCGATGATCGATCTACCCACACGGCTAGTCGCCCGACTACCCAACTGAAGATCGGGATTTTGGAAATCTCTTTTTTGCCCAAGGCCCTCAATTCCTGAGGAATAGCGATGGGTAGAATGGGAGCATCTATGAAAGACCTATGATTAAATATGAAAATATATGGGGTGTTTTTTTTGATCCATTCCTGACCTTGGACTTCAAACCGTATTCCAGAAAGAAAAGCCCAAGTTTTAGCCCAAATACGGATGAAGACGAAGGAGACCTTGTCTCCATGATTCGAAATCAAAAGCGGGATTACTATAAACAAGCCTAAAATGATCATTAAAGCAGCAAAAATCAGAGCTGAATAGGCTGTATAAATCCACTGGAAGAGCTTGACCATAATTGAAATTGAGTTAGATTTGGGTTCGAAAATTATCCTTTAACTCTTTGCTTGCAGGCCTCGAAGCGATTCGGGGCCTTTTCTTTTTAGCAAAGTTTTCGAGCATACTCCACAAAATAAATCAGGATAAATCATCTCCTGTTTTACTGTAGGTTTTTTTCTTTTCACTTTATCCAAATTGAAGAAAATCAATACCTTTGCAGTCCGTTCGGGTGAGCGGGGTGTTTTGTGATTGCAAAGCGCTGATTTCTAACCAAAAAAACAGCAGACTCATGACTCTAGGTTTGTTGGTTTTCAGAGTCAGTTTTATTTATGTCTAGTTCAAAAGAATTTAATTGGGACAATTTCAGCACCAAGGGTTTCGGTGATGGCTACTCCAAAGAGCAAAGAGCTCAGATGGAAGCGATGTATGCCGGTACGCTAAATGAGATCACTGAAAAAGAAGTGATCAAAGGTGTAGTAGTAGGAGTAAACGACAAGGATGTAATCATCAACATCGGATTTAAGTCTGACGGTCTTGTACCTCTTTCTGAATTTCGTGACGTTGCCGGAATTAAGCCTGGTGACGAAGTTGAGGTTTTCATCGAGGAGCAGGAAAATGCCTTGGGTCAGTTGATCCTTTCCCGTAAGAAAGCAAAAATCGTTCGTGCTTGGCAGGACATCGAGAGCGCGTTGGAAAACGACAGCGTGATCGAAGGTCTTGTAAAGAGAAGAACCAAAGGTGGCTTGATCGTAGATATCTACGGGGTAGAAGCCTTCTTGCCAGGCTCACAAATCGATGTAAAACCTATCAGAGATTTTGACATCTATGTAGGTAAGAAGATGGAAGTGAAAGTGGTGAAAATCAACCACACTAACGATAACGTAGTAGTTTCTCACAAGGTCCTGATCGAAAAAGACCTCGAAAAACAAAAGGCAGAAATCCTCAACAACCTAGAGAAAGGCCAGGTATTGGAAGGTGTGATCAAGAACATGACCAACTTCGGTGTATTCATCGATTTGGGTGGTGTAGATGGTCTACTTCACATCACAGACATCTCTTGGGGTCGTATCAATCATCCAGAAGAACTATTGCAGCTTGATCAGAAAGTTCAAGTTGTGGTTCTTGACTTTGATGATGATAAGAGAAGAATTTCATTGGGCATGAAGCAGTTGACTTCTCATCCTTGGGATTCATTGGCTGCTAGCCTGGAGGTTGGATCTAGAGTACAAGGTAAGATTGTAAACGTAGCAGACTACGGTGCATTCTTGGAACTGGCTCCAGGTGTAGAAGGATTGATCCACGTTTCTGAAATGAGCTGGTCTCAGCACTTGAGAAATCCGGCTGACTTCGTGAAAGTAGGAGACGAAATCGAAGCAGTAGTATTGACGTTGGATAAGGATGATAGAAAAATGTCTTTGGGCATCAAGCAGCTTACAGAAGATCCTTGGACAAAAGGCGACATGTCTACCAAGTATGCTGTAGGTTCTAAGCACAAAGGAGTGGTAAGAAACCTGACCAACTTTGGTCTCTTCCTGGAATTGGAAGAAGGTATCGACGGTTTGGTTCACGTATCTGATCTTTCTTGGACTAAGAAAATCAAGCATCCTTCTGAATTCGTAAAAGTAGGAGATGAGCTTAATGTAGCTGTTCTTGAACTTGATGTAGAAAACAGAAGACTAGCGTTGGGTCATAAGCAATTGGAAGAGAATCCATGGGATACGTTCGAGACTGTATTCCCTGTAGGCTCTGTTCACAAGTGTACTGTCAACTCTAAAAATGACAAAGGTGCGGTACTTGAGCTTCCTTATGGACTAGAAGGTTTTGCAACAGTTAAAAACCTTGAAAAAGAAGACGGTACTCAAGTAGAAGTAGGTGAATCTTTGGACTTTAAAGTGACTGAGTTCTCTAAAGATGACAAGAGAATCGTACTCTCTCACACGGCAACTTTTAAAGAAGAAGCTAAAGCAGCGAAAAAAGCAGCTGTAGCAGGAAAGAAAAAAGAAGATGCAGTGGAAATGCCTGCTCAAGCTGAAAAGTCAACATTCGGAGACATCGATGCTCTAGCAGAGCTTAAAGAAAAGATGGAAGGAAAGAAATAAGACTTTAGATTCAAGAAAATAGAATCAAGACTTAATTCTAAAATAAATAGAAAACGCCGGCTAATAGTCGGCGTTTTTTTTTGCTTATTATTTTCCGATTAGTGTAAAGGCTCAGTAAAAAGAAAAAAGCATCCGGTTTTTCGGATGCTTTTTGTGGAGGTCGCGAGCGGATTCGAACCGCTGTACAAGGTTTTGCAGACCTCTGCCTAGCCACTCGGCCACGCGACCATTTTATCGGAGTGCAAATGTAGTTATTATCTTTACTTGAGCAAATAAATTGATTTCGTTTTTAGCTGGCCAAAGTCTAGAAAAAAACTTAATAGAATGGATTTAAGATACTTTTTGGAGTTGTATTACTGAAAATGAGGACTCTAGAAATCAAGTAGAAAATTTTCACTATTTATAATTATTCCAAATAAAATACCCTCTCAATTCTATTTATCAATGGCTTGTAAATCAGCAAAATAGGCCAATTTTTAAGGGGAATGCACTGTTTTTGACTCTTTGGAATTCATGTTTGAAAAATTGACCTCCAATAGTACCTTTGCAGGGGTTAATGAGAACCGTATAAACTATTTAATTAGCTAAAATATGTTATCCAAACGCTCGTTAGTAGGGATTCGAATGAATTTCCAGACACTGGCAGTGCTGTTTTTCATGCTGATCGGAGTTTCGGCGTATGCTGTCGATCCAGCTGTGGCAAGCAGTGACGAAGCAATTGCGGCAGGTAAAACTGTCTTCAATGCAAACTGTAAACAATGCCATAAGCTTGACCAGAAAAGTGTGGGTCCTGCGTTGAGAGGTATTTCCGACAGGCAGTCTATTGCTTGGGCTAAGAGTTTTATCAAAAACTCTCAAGCGGTAATTGCTTCAGGTGATTCTTATGCTGCAGCTCTTTACAAAGAATACAATAACACAGTGATGCCTTCTCATGAATTTTTGGCGGATGGCGATCTGGATAACTTATTGGCCTACATTGAGTACGGAGATAAAGCCGATCCAGCAGCTGCAACAACCGCTGCCGGAGGTGATGCTGCTGCTGGCGCGTCCGCCGCGGGTGGTATTCCAACTGAATATCTGACGGTAATCATCGGGGTATTGGTTGTCGTTCTACTTTTGATTTTGATTGTGTTAGGATTGATTATTTCTGTCCTGACCAAATACATCAACAAACAGGATCTATCTGAGGAAGACAAGGAGTTTGTTTCCCAAAAAACCGACATCACCAAGGTTTTTAAAAGTGATGCATTTATCATCGTCGTAACCGCATTGGTAATTGCTTTGGTTGCAAAAACAGCGATTGATGGCTTATATTCAGTAGGTGTGCAACAGGGTTATGCGCCAGCCCAGCCAATTGCATTTTCCCATGCCCTACATGCGGGTCAATATGAAATAGCTTGTCAGTATTGCCACACAGGAGTTGAGATCGGGAAGTCAGCCAACATTCCTTCAGCTAATATTTGTATGAACTGTCACACTCATATCCAGAATGTGGGAGGCAAGGAAGGGGTTTCTCCAGAAATTCAAAAAATTTACAATGCAGTAGAAAGCAATCAGCCAATTGAATGGGTGAGAGTTCACAACTTGCCTGACCTGGCTTACTTTAACCATGCGCAGCACGTAGCAGTGGGCGGTATCGAATGCCAGACTTGCCACGGTCCAATCCAAGAAATGGAAGTAGTTGGTCAGCATAGTTCATTGACTATGGGCTGGTGTATTGATTGCCACAGACAGACTGAAATTGCCACTGAAGGCAATGCTTATTATGACAAGTTGGTTCAACTCCACTCTACCTCTAAAGATGCTTTGAAAGTGAAAGACATCGGTGGCTTGGAGTGTGCTAAATGCCATTATTAATTCCTTATCCTTTTGCTAATTCATTCCTAGAAATAAAATGAAGGAAAATAAAAAAACCTACTGGAAAGGGCTTGAGCAACTCAGCAACGATCCAGAGTTTGTAAAGCATGCCGACAGGGAGTTTCCAGAGCTTCCTACGAATCTTTCAGAAGAGGGCAGTGCTTCAAGAAGGGACTTTCTAAAAGTAATGGGTTTCAGCTTAGCTGCTGCTTCTCTTGCTGCTTGTGAGGCTCCTGTTAGAAAGGCAATTCCTTATGTGAACAAGCCTGTGGATGTTAACCCATCAATACCTAATTATTATGCTTCGACTTTTGCCTCAGGCGGTGACTATGCTGCAGTAGTGGTAAAAACAAGAGAAGGCCGCCCAATTAAAATTGATGGAAATGAGCTTTCTCCAATTAATAAAGGAAAAGTAAATGCTATAGTAGAGGCTTCAGTTCTTTCGCTTTATGATAAGCAGAGATTAACAGGTCCAATGGTCGCAGGAGCTAAGTCTGATTGGAAATCAGTTGATGAGCAAGTGCAGTCCAAACTTGCCTCTTCAGGTTCTGTGAAGATTGTTGCAAACACCATTTTGTCTCCTTCAACCGAAAAAGCTATCCAAGAATTTGGAGCAGCTTTCGGTGGTGCTGAAGTGATCATGTATGATCCGATTTCCAATTACGGAATAGCAAAGGCAGCAGAAACTTTCTATGGTCAAGCTGTCATTCCTTCTTACCATTTCGATAAAGCGAAGACGATTGTTTCATTTGGAGCAGACTTCTTGGGGACTTGGATTTCTCCGATTGAATTTGCTTCTGCTTATGCAAAGACAAGAAAAATCAGCAAAGAAAAAGCTGATATGTCCCGTCATTATCAGTTTGAATCAAACCTTTCTCTAACTGGTGCTAACGCAGATTACAGAACTCCAATTAAAGCTTCTCAGTCAGGTTTGGCTGTACTTGCTCTTTATAATGCTATCGCATCTAAAATAGGTGCACCAGTAGTTTCTGCACCTAAGGTTGAAATTGCTAACCTAGATAAGGCCGCTAATGATCTATTGGCCGCTAAAGGAGCTTCCCTTGTAGTATCAGGGTCTAATGATCCAAACATTCAGGTAATAGTGAATGCCATTAATGAACTTCTTGGAAATAACGGTGCTACCGTAGATTTTTCTACTCCAGTTTACTTCAGAAAAGGAAACGATGCCCGAATGAATCAATTCATTGGTGAATTAAAAGGCGGCCAGGTAGGTACTGTTATTTTCTACAACTGTAACCCAGTTTATGATCATGCAAGAGGTGCTGAAATTGCTGAAGGAATTTCGAAAGCTAAGCTAAGTATTGCTACCAACGGAACCTTGGATGAGACTTCATCATTGGTTCAGGTGGTTGCTCCTGATCATCATTTCCTAGAGTCTTGGAATGACTATCAGCCTAAGCTTGGACATTATTCTTTGGCCCAGCCTACTATTTCTCCTTTGTTCGACACACGCCAGGCTCAAGACTCTTTCCTGACTTGGGCTGGATCTACCTCAAACTATTACGATTATCTTCAAGCGAATTGGAATGCGACTCTTTATCCAACCCTAGGTAATGGCGTTTCTTTCCAAGAGTTTTGGGATCGAACTTTGTTTAATGGTGTAGTAGCTACAGAATCTACTCCTGTTGCGTTAGCTCCTATTGGAGATGCTGCTGCAGCTGCAGTCGAAGTGGCAAAATCATATAAAGCAGATAATGCTGGGGCAGAATTAGTGATCTATTCGAAGGTGGGTATCGGTAACGGAACGTTTGCGAATAATCCATGGCTTCAGGAAATGCCTGATCCAATTACCAAAGCGACTTGGGATAATTACTTGACAGTTTCTCAAAAATGGGCTTCCGAAAACGGGGTAACCATGATTGAGGAGAATACGAAGAAAGCTCAAATTTCCGTTAACGGTAAGAGTTTAATTGTTCCAATTTTGGTTCAGCCAGGCCAAGCTTATGGTACTTTTGGTCTTGCATTGGGTTATGGTAGAACCAAAGCCGGTCGGGTTGCGGATGGAGTAGGTGTAAATGCTTACGATCTTTTAGATGCTTCCAAAGGCTTTGTGAATTTTGATATCACCGCAGGAGTAGAGGTAGCTGTTACAGCTGATTCCTACAAAATTGCCCGTACTCAAACTCACCAGACCTTCATGGCACGTGAAAACGTGATCCAAGAGGCAACCCTTGCAGAATACAAAGCGGATGCTTCTGCAGGTCGCTATAAGCCTGAAATTTATAAGGATGGTGAATTTGTGAAACCATCTAAGATCTCTCTTTGGAGTGGACATAAGTACAGCCAACATCACTGGGGGCTTGCGATCGACATGAACTCATGTATTGGTTGTGGTGCTTGTACTGTTGCCTGTCAAGTTGAAAACAACGTCGCTGTAGTAGGAAAGCAGGAAGTGTTGAACAGAAGAGAAATGGCATGGATCAGAATTGATCGATACTATTCTTCTGACGCAGCGGCTGATGACTTGAGCGGATTGGAAGTTGCTTCTGAAAATCCGGAAGTTACTTTCCAACCTATGATGTGCCAGCAGTGTAACAATGCACCTTGTGAGACGGTATGTCCTGTTGCTGCAACAACTCACTCATCAGAGGGTCTAAATCAAATGACCTACAACAGATGTATTGGTACTAGATATTGTGCTAACAACTGTCCGTATAAAGTACGCCGATTCAACTGGTTCAAATACCACGACAACAAAGATTTCGCTGGTGTAAACATTGCTCAAAATGACGATTTGGGTAAAATGGTATTGAACCCAGATGTGACAGTTCGTGTACGTGGTGTAATGGAGAAATGCTCTATGTGCGTGCAGCGTATCCAAGCTGGTAAATTGACGGCTAAGCGTGAAAAGCGCAAGTTGGAAGATGGTGAGGTAAACGTGGCTTGTGCTGTTGCTTGTCCTACTGATGCATTGGTATTTGGAGATATGAACGATCCAAATAGCAAAGTTTCCAAGCTTTTGAAAATCGAAGAAACAGATTCTGCGATCAAAGAAGTTGGGGAAGATAGAGCATATCACGTATTGGAGGAGATCAACGTTAGTCCAAACGTTTGGTATTTTACCAAGATCAGAAATAAAGAGAAAAACGAAGCGTAATCATAATATATAAAACTATGCAGGTTACTTCATCCGTACGCCAGCCGTTAGTTACCGGAGGTAAAACCTACCATGACGTGACATACGATGTGGCTCGTCAGGTAGAAGGAAAGCCAACCAAACTTTGGTTTCTAGCTTTCTTAACTGCCGCCGGTGTATTGGCTCTAGGATCAATTGCCCTACTAGCCACCCTTTGGGAAGGTATTGGTATGTGGGGTCTAAACAAGACCATCGGTTGGGCTTGGGACATTACCAACTTCGTTTGGTGGGTAGGTATTGGTCACGCCGGCACCCTTATTTCCGCAGTTTTGTTGCTTTTCAGACAGAAATGGAGAACATCCATTAACCGTGCTGCTGAAGCGATGACCATCTTTGCAGTTATTTGTGCGGCAATGTTCCCGGTAATACACATGGGACGTCCTTGGCTGGGTGCTTATTGGGCCCTTCCATTACCGAATACATTTGGTTCGCTTTGGGTTAACTTCAATTCCCCGCTACTTTGGGACGTATTTGCAATCTCTACCTATTTCTCCGTATCCCTTGTATTCTGGTACATCGGTTTGATTCCGGATTTTGCGACGATTAGAGACCGCGCTACAGGTTTGAGAAAGACTATTTACGGTGCTCTTTCCTTTGGTTGGGATGGTGCTGCAAAAACTTGGATGAGATACGAATCTGTTTCTCTAATTCTTGCAGGTCTTGCAACTCCACTGGTACTTTCAGTTCACACGATTGTATCTTTTGACTTTGCAACCTCCGTTATCCCTGGCTGGCATACAACCATTTTCCCTCCTTATTTCGTTGCAGGTGCGATCTTCTCTGGTTTCGCAATGGTATTGACCTTGATGATTATCACCAGAAAAGTATTCAAGCTTGAAGACTATATCACAATGGGACACATTGAATTGATGAATATAGTTATCATCATCACAGGGTCGATTGTAGGTATTGCTTACATCACTGAGTTTTTTATTGCTTGGTATTCTGGTGTAGAAGCTGAACAGTACGCATTTATCAACAGAGCAACTGGACCTTACTGGTGGGCTTATTGGTCAATGATGACTTGTAATGTGATTTCTCCTCAACTTTTCTGGTTTAAGAAAATCAGAACATCCATTGTGGCTACATTCTTACTTTCTCTTGTAGTAAATATTGGGATGTGGTTTGAGCGATTTGTAATTATTGTAACCTCACTTCACAGAGATTTCCTTCCATCATCTTGGGCAATGTTCTATCCAACATGGGCAGATGTGGGAGTCTATTTATTCACTTTTGGTCTGTTCTTTACCCTGTTCTTCCTTTTTGCGAAGTTCTTCCCAGTAATCAACATGGCTGAAGTTAAATCTGTATTGAAGTCTTCATCTGATAAAGCACATAAGTAATCATGGAAAGAGATACTCATTTTATTTTGGGAGTGTACGACGATGAAGACGTATTGCTCCATGCAGTCGAAAAAGTAAGAGGAAGCGGAGTGAAAATTCACGAAGTATATTCTCCTTATCCGGTTCATGGATTGGAACATGTACTTGGATATAAAAGAAGCAAACTTCCAATAGCTGCATTTCTTTTCGGAATGTTGGGTACTAGTTTGGCTTTGACCATGCAGTTTTACATGATGAAATTTGATTGGCCAATGATTATTGGTGGTAAGGATTACGCTGCTTTCCCTGACTTTATCCCAGTTTCATTTGAAATGACAGTACTCCTGGCTGCATTTGGAATGGTAGGAGTATTTATGGTGAGCTCTAATCTTAAACCATGGGCTCAGCCTAGGATTTTTGATTTAAGAATTACGGATGACAAGCATGTGGTGGCAATTGATATTGCCAACAACAGTGCTATTGAAGTTGATAAAATCAAAGAGATTTTAAAGTCTTCAGGTGCTACAGAAGTGAATAATAAAAGTTTTGAATAGATAAACCGGATATATGAAAATTGCTAACGCATTACTATTCGCAGGTTCTGCTCTGGCTGTTTCCTTTTTGGCTGGATGCAAGGCTAGTGGAGACAATCCGGGGCTTGAGTATGCTCCTCAGATGTATCACTCTGTAGCTTATGAACCGTTGACTCAAATTAAAGATGAAGCTCAAGGCTCATGGCTTTCCAACAGAGAAGATGGAAAAGGTGAATTCTTTAATTCAAATATTCATAATCCTAATGGAATGAATATGAGAGAGCCTGTTGAAAACACTGTTCCTAGAAATAAGCAGGGATATTTGCCTCACCGCCTAAAGCAGTTTGAACTTGATCAAGCAGCATTAATCAAGAATCCGGTTGTCTCTTCAGAAGCTGTTTTGAAAGATGGAGAGAAACTGTATTTACAATATTGTAATGCTTGCCACGGCAAAGGTGGAGAAGGTGACGGAAAAGCAGGTGAAGTAATCGGTGGTGTTGCCAACTTAAAAGGTGGTGCCTATGTGAATCTTCCTGAAGGCCATATTTTCCATGTGATCACGAAAGGTAAAGGAAGAATGGGTGCTCATGGTTCTCAGATTCCTGCTGAAAGCAGATGGAAAATTGTTCACTATGTTAAACAAGTTATCCAAGGTCAGTCAGTTGCTGCAGATTCTGCTGCAGTCATGGATTCTACCGCGGTAGCACAAGTAACCCCAGCTAATTAATCATGGCTCATCACGGCGAACATCATTATAACTTAGACCAGAAATTTGATTTTTCTGCGTCTATTAAGAAATCGATCATGACTGTTTTAGTCATTGGTGCGATTTTATTGGGAATAGGTATTGTCCT
This sequence comes from Algoriphagus aquatilis, assembly GCF_042657405.1. Taxonomy (NCBI): domain Bacteria; kingdom Pseudomonadati; phylum Bacteroidota; class Cytophagia; order Cytophagales; family Cyclobacteriaceae; genus Algoriphagus; species Algoriphagus aquatilis. Next base: position 131,250 of record NZ_JBHSKS010000010.1, on the reverse strand, counting down.
AGCCATGACTGGAGGACATCATGAAGAAGCGGGTGAAGCAGGTGGTCATGCATTTCACTGGTATGAAAGGCTATACGCGAATCTTTGGATTAACAACGTCTTCTTTACGGGCATTGCAATAGTTGGTGTCTTCTTTTTTGCGATTCAATTTGCAGCCCAGGCAGGTTGGTCTGCTCCGATTTTAAGAGTGATGCTTTCATTCGGAAACTGGCTTCCAATTGCCGGTGTCCTAATGATCGTGACTTTCTTTGTTGCTAATCATGATTTATTTCACTGGACTCATTCTTATCTTTTTGATAAAAATGATCCTCAGTATGATAAAATCATAGATGGTAAGGGAGCATTCTTCTACTGGCCAATGGAGAAGGGGACCTTCCCGGTGTTTTATGTCGGTAGAATGGTGATCTTCTTCCTATTCTGGGTCTTTTTCTTTAATAACTTTAAAAAGATTTCTGATCAGGAAGACCAGCTAGGTGGTACGTCTCATTGGTTTAAAATGAGAAGTTGGTCTGCATATTTCTTGGTTTTCTTTGCTGTATCATCTTCTATTTCAGCTTGGGATTGGGTTATGTCAATCGATACTCACTGGTTCTCTACGCTGTTTGGCTGGTATGTATTTGCCTCTTGGTTTGTTTCTGGCCTTTCTGCAATTACTCTACTTGTTCTTTTCTTAAGAGGTAAAGGATATTTGGAAATGGTTAATGAGAACCATGTGCACGATCTAGGAAAGTTTGTATTTGGTTTTTCAATTTTCTGGACTTACCTATGGTTTTCTCAATTTCTGCTTATCTATTATGCAAACATTCCTGAGGAGACTGTGTATTTCGTAGAAAGATTAACCAGTGATGTTTACAGTCCTTTCCTTTTTGTTAATCTCGGTCTAAACTTCTTCCTTCCTTTCCTAGTTCTTATGACTAGAGATGCCAAAAGGCATGGTGTTTTCCTTAAACTTGTATGTTCCATTCTTTTGGTGGGGCACTGGATAGATTTCTTCTTGATGGTTCAGCCTGGTACTCTTGGACATAATGGTGGAATTGGTTTAATGGAAGTGGGTATGTTCCTTGTTTACGGTTCAGCGGTGGCGTTGGTGGTGTTAGGAGGTCTGGCTAAGAAAAACTTGATTGCTAAAAATCACCCAATGCTTGAAGAAAGCTATAATCATCACATTTAATTAATTATCCGAAAAAACTAAGATATGTACGGATTTCTGATTGGAGTAGGGGTTCTTCTGTTGTTTTCCATCATTTGGATGGTCTACAGAATTCAGACCTTGGTATCGGTTGTTAAAGGTTCAGACAAGAAAATCGCTACAGGTAGCAATAAGGTTAATGCTATTCTGTTTGTAGTCTTCCTGTTGGGATCAGGTATTTTGATGTTTTGGTATTCCATCAAGGAATTCGATAATTATCAATTGCCAGTTGCTTCAGAGCATGGAGTTATTACAGATCAATTGTTCTGGATTACTATGGCGGTTACAGGTGTTGTCTTTTTGATTACGCATGTTCTGCTGTTTATTTTCCCATACAAATACCAGTATAAAGAAGACCGAAAGGCTACTTTCTATCCTGATAACAATAAGCTTGAAATTATCTGGACTGCTGTTCCGGGTGTTGTTCTGGCTGGCTTGGTTATTTCGGGTTGGATGGCTTGGTCTGATATCACAGCTCCTGCTCCTGAAAAGGCACATGTGGTTGAAATTATGGGTTATCAATTCGCGTGGGAAGTCAGATATCCTGGTAAAGACAATGTGTTAGGAGATTATGATTATAGATTGATCACTGCATCAAATTCTCATGGTGTAGATTTTACAGATAAAAATGCTTTAGATGATTTTCCTTCTCCCAAGGTTGTAATTCCTAAAGGCGAACCAGTTCTTTTCAAAATTAGAGCACGTGATGTTCTGCATTCAGTGTTTGCTCCTCATATGAGATTGAAAATGGATGCAGTACCAGGGATGCCTACTCGTTTTTGGTTTGTTCCTACCAAGACTACAGAGGAAATGAGAGCTGAGCTTAATGATCCTGAATTTGAATATGAAATCGCTTGTACAGAGATCTGTGGGCGTGGGCACTTCTCTATGAAGAAAGTGATTGAAGTGGTAGAGCCTGAGGCCTATCAAAAGTGGTTGGCGGAACAGAAATCTTTTATTCAGCAAAATCCTTTATTAGCAGAAGGTTTAAACTCTGTCGTAAAAGAACTTGCAGAAATTCAAATAAGCGACAATAAATAAAATTATAAGTTATGGCTACAGCGTCAGTTGCACATCATGACACCGCAGTTCACGATCACCATGATCATGAGCATCATGATAATTTTATAACGAAGTACATTTTCAGTACTGACCATAAAATGATCGGTAAGCAATTTTTGGTTACCGGTATTTTCTGGGCGATTATCGGAGGTTTTCTTTCCATCCTATTCAGACTCCAGCTTGGTTTTCCAGATATGAATTTGGAGTTCCTTAGACCTCTTTTAGGGGGGTGGATTGATGAGACTGGTAAACTCGATCCAACGTTTTACCTTGCATTGGTTACCATGCATGGTACCATCATGGTGTTCTTTGTTTTGACAGCAGGCCTTTCAGGTACCTTCTCCAATTTCTTGATTCCACTTCAAATCGGAGCTAGAGACATGGCTTCAGGATTTATGAACATGCTTTCATACTGGTTTTTCTTTGTATCGGGGGTTATCATGTTTATTTCCTTGTTTATCAAAACTGGACCTGCAGGTGGTGGTTGGGTTGTATATCCTCCTCTTTCTGCGCTTGAGCAAGCTATCCCTGGTTCTGGTCTGGGTATGACGCTCTGGTTGATATCAATGACATTCTTTATTGCGTCTTCTTTGTTAGGGGGTATCAATTACATTACCACTGTAATTAACCTCAGAACAAAAGGGATGTCATTCTCTAGATTGCCTTTGACAATTTGGGCTTTCTTTTTGACCGCTGTAATTGGTTTATTATCTTTTCCAGTTTTGTTCGCAGCAGCGCTATTGCTAGTTTTTGACAGAAGCTTTGGTACATCGTTCTATTTGTCTGATATCTATGTAGCTGGAGAGGCACTGCCGAATACAGGCGGAAGTCCAGTTCTATATCAGCACTTATTCTGGTTCCTAGGTCACCCTGAAGTATACATCGTATTGCTTCCGGCGCTTGGTATAACTTCAGAAGTTATTGCCACTAATTCTCGTAAGCCGATCTTTGGATATAAGGCTATGATTATTTCGATGTTAGGAATCACCATTCTTTCATTCATTGTATGGGCACACCACATGTTTGTGTCAGGGATGAATCCATTCCTTGGATCAATCTTCATGTTCCTAACCTTGATTATTGCAGTACCTTCTGCAGTAAAAGTGTTCAACTATCTTACTACGCTTTGGAGAGGTAACTTGATCTTTACTCCTGCAATGTTGTTCTCAATTGGTCTGGTTTCCTTCTTCATTTCAGGTGGTTTGACAGGTATATTTTTGGGTAACTCTGCAATTGACATTCAATTGCACGATACCTACTTTGTAGTAGCTCACTTCCACCTAGTAATGGGATCAGCCTCTTTCTTTGGACTTATGGCTGGTGTTTATCATTGGTTCCCTAAGATGTTTGGAAGAATGCTGGATGCAAGATTGGGCTATGTACACTTCTGGTTAACATTTGTGGGGGTATACATGGTATTCTTCCCTATGCACTACATTGGTATCGCAGGTTTCCCAAGAAGATATTATTCATGGACAAACTTTGAGTTTTCCAACATGTACACAGACTTGAACATGTTTGTTTCGGCTGCAGCTATTATCACCTTTGCTGCTCAGTTTATCTTCTTGTTCAACTTCTTCTACAGCATGTATAGAGGAAGAAAAGCTACACAAAACCCTTGGAGATCAACTACGCTGGAGTGGACCACTCCTCTTGAGCCTGGTCACGGTAACTGGCCTGGAGAAATTCCAACCGTTTATCGTTGGCCTTATGATTATTCCAAACCAGGTGCTGCTGAAGATTTCATTCCTCAAACTGTCCCACTTTCTCAGACCCCAGAGTCCAATCTTCCTCATGAACAGGAATTGGTAAAGCTTGAGCTAGAGATTATTAAGGATGAGGCTGATGTTCTGGTAGCAAATGAGTCTAAGCACTAAAAAATCTATAGACAGCTTTCGCCGTATTTCCCTGATTACGGTGATAGCTGTCTATTTCTTAATACTAGTAGGTGGGATAGTCAGGAGTACAGGCTCAGGAATGGGCTGCCCTGATTGGCCTAAATGTTTTGGGAGTGTGGTTCCACCGACAAGTGTGAATCAACTCCCAAAAAATTATCAAGAAATTTATCTCCAAAAGAGGCTCGCTAAAAACCAAAGGTTTGTAGCAACAATTGAAAAGTTGGGATTTAAAGAAACAGCCAAGCAAATAGCTGAAGATAAATCTATTCTGGTAAAGGAAGAGTTTAATCCTACTAAAACTTGGATTGAATACATCAACAGGTTAATAGGTGTTGTAATTGGTCTCCTTATTCTTTCCACTTTGTGGAAATCTTGGAATTTGAGATTTGTAGATAAATGGATCCCCCTTAATTCATTTATAGCACTTGTTCTTGTGTTATTCACAGGTTGGATTGGGTCCATTGTAGTTTCTACAAACTTGCTACCGTGGATGATCACAATTCATATGCTGCTCGCATTAGCTTTAGTTTCTTTGCTGATTTATGTGAATCACAGAGCTTCTAATCTTTTGAAATCCAACTATCACCCTGAAAGTATTCCCTCCAAAGTCAAAGTTGTTTTGCTGATAGGGATGTTTTTGATGGTGGTACAAATCGTTCTGGGTACGCAAGTTAGAGAGCAAATTGATCTCATTTCTACCGAATTAGGAGGCCTATTAAGAGAGGAATGGGTACAGAGAGCTGGTATCAACTTTATAATTCATCGTTCCTTTTCATTAGTACTTCTTGTGATACACGTGTTGTACTTCTTCTGGGCGTTTAAATTCACCAATAGAAATTCTTCAATAAACCAATGGAGTATTCTATTATTGACTGTGTTGATGGCTGAAATTGCTTCTGGAATTGCAATGGCCTATTTTGGAATTCCTGCTTTCCTTCAGCCGGTTCATTTGGTACTTGGTTCCACGATACTTGGAATACAATTAGTACTGCTTCTTAGATTAAAAAATCTCAACCAAGTTAAGTTAACTATCATTTGAAAATGCCTACGGTTAATGTAGCTGATCATTCACTTTCCTCCTTGATCCTTACAAGGATCAAAGCCTATTCTGATCTCATAAAATTGAGACTTTCGGCTTTGGTCACTTTTTCTGCGGTATTTGGATTTATTTTAGGAGATAGAGGTGTTAGTTTTGGATGGGCTGGGTTTCTTGGCCTTGCTTTGGGAGGATTTCTTATTTCTGGTGCTTCTGGAGCTGCAAATGAAATCATGGAGAGGGATTTGGATAAGTTGATGAAACGTACCCAAAATCGACCTCTTCCCTTGCAAATAATTTCTCTCCAAGAAGCCTATTGGTTCACCTCATTGGTGGCACTGTTGGGTATTTTCCTTCTTTGGTTTTTTACCAATCCTCTTACCACTTGGTTGGGTATTCTCAGCATGGTGCTTTATGTTTTTGCTTATACCCCTTTAAAACGAGTCGGTCCCATAGCAGTATTCGTAGGTGCTATTCCTGGTGCCATGCCTCCTTTATTGGGTTGGACTGCTGCTACTGGAGAAATCACTTATGAAGCTTTAATTATTTTTGGTATTCAATTCATTTGGCAATTCCCTCATTTTTGGGCGATCGCATGGGTGAGTGATGAGGATTATAAGCGGGCTGGTTTTAAACTTTTGCCCAGTGGTGGAGGTCAAGACCTCAATACAGCTATTCAAATCATGATTTATACTTTGTTTCTCCTTCCCTTGGGCTTACTTCCAAGTTATTTTGGATTGACCGGACTAAACTCCGGGATTGTAGCGACTATTTGTGGAGTTTTGTTTCTGGCGCAGACCTTTTCTCTGATGAGAGATTGCTCTAGAAAATCAGCTTTAAAAATCATGTTTGGTTCTTTTCTTTATCTGCCTATAGTTCAGATTGCCTATTTATTAGACAAAATGCCTTAAATCATGGAGAAAGAATTAAAATATATAAATATAGTAGAACAGCCTATCAGCATGCACCCAAAGAAGTTTGCTCTTTGGCTGTTCATGGTCACTGTGGTGATGATCTTTGCCGCTTTGACAAGTGCTTACATTGTAAGGCAAGCCGAAGGCAATTGGCTTGAGTATGAACTTCCTGAAATATTTTGGATTACTTCAGGAATTGTAGTCCTGAGTTCCATTTCTTTACAGTGGTCTTACTTTTCTGCAAAGAAGGACAATTTCATTGCTCTTCGTGTAGGAATGTTGACTACTGTGATTCTTGGAATTGCATTTCTTGTAGGACAGTGGTACAGTTGGGTCGCTTTGGTTGATCGAGATGTTTTTTTCGTGGGAAATCCTGCAGGTTCTTTCCTTTATGTTTTTACGGGATTGCATGCTGTTCACCTGATCAGCGGTGTGATATTTCTGATTATTGTGCTAATTTCGACCTTCAGACTAAAGGTGCATTCCAAAGCATTAAATACAATGGAAATGGCAACTACTTATTGGCATTTCCTTGGTGGGTTGTGGCTTTATCTGTTTATGTTCTTGCTGTTGAATCATTAAAATAAAACCTGGTACTAATTAATTACTTATGTCTGCGCATTCTACTGCTATTGGAGTAAGCTCGAAAAGAGGCGTTTGGGGTGGAGGTAATGAACCCCTGAAAGCTAGTTATGGAAAACTCATGATGTGGTTTTTCCTGCTCTCCGACATTTTCACTTTTGCTGCATTTCTGATTAGCTATTTGGCAATTCGTGTCAGCTATCCTTCTTATGCTGGTCCGGCAGAAAGTTTTGTGGGTTCTAATGAGTACTGGCCTATTCCGGAATTGGTTTTTGAGGCTGTTCCGTTCCTTCATGGTGTTCATGCTCCTCTTGTTTTTGTGGGTATCATGACCTTCATATTGATTGCAAGCTCCGTTACCATGGTACTTGCAGTTGAAGCAGGACACAGAAATGACCGAGGTGACGTAGTAAAATGGATGCTTTGGACCCTGCTTGGTGGTATTACCTTTTTGAGCTGTCAGGCTTGGGAATGGTCCCACTTTATCCATGGTACTGATGCTGGTTCTGTCCTCACCTATGTTAACGGTTTGGGACAAAATGTGACGGAAACCGTTTTTGGAGCCAATCTTATGGTAAATGAATATGGTCCTTCTGCCTTTGCCCAATTATTCTTCTTCATTACCGGATTCCATGGATTTCACGTTACTATCGGTGTCTTTTTGCTGTTCCTATGCTTCTATCAGGCTGCTGTTGGAGTTTATGACAAAAGAGGACATTACGAAATGGTAGAGAAAATTGGACTCTATTGGCACTTCGTTGACCTTGTTTGGGTATTCGTATTTACTTTATTCTATTTGATCTAAGCCTTCAACCTCATTGAAATATGGAAATTCAAGACACTAAATCTACACTTCAAGTAGAGCCTAGAAACGAGGAAAAAATCAAGAAAATCTGGAAAACTGCAGGTATCCTGTTGGCGATCACAGTTGCAGAATTTATCATGGCTTTTACCATGGACAGAGGGATCATTCTTTATGCGCTCTTTATCATTCTGACTATTTGGAAGGCTAAATACATCATGATGGAATTTATGCACCTTGGTGATGAGGTAAAGCCGCTTTTCTATTCCATCATCGTTCCGTTGATTTTCTTAGTATGGTTGGTAATTGCTCTTATCAAAGAAGGTTCTGATATCTTCTTGATGAGATGGTAATATTTAAAATTGACAGATAATAAAAGTAGGTTGGAGTGAATCACTTCAACCTACTTTTTTGTTAAATAGGCATTATGCGAGGATTAAGATTATTGCAGGGAATGGTACTGGTTTGTATCCTTTTGATTCCTGTCTTGATATTTATGTTTCTGAGGGGATTTGGGAAAAATGAGTACGATCTCCCGGTTTTTTTCGAAAAGGGTGTAGACAATCCCTTTTTGGAATGTCCTATCGGAGATACCACCCAACACTTTATACCTGATTTTACTTTTACCAACCAAGAAGGAAAGGCAGTTGGAAGGAAAGAAATGGAAGGGAAAGTAACCATTGTTGATTTTTTCTTTACTTCCTGTCCCAGCATCTGCCCTGTCATGTCAAGAGAAATGGAGCGAGTGAATGACATGTTTAGAGATGAACCCAATGTGCAAATCATGTCTATCAGTATTGATCCTGAGTACGATACTCCAGAGATTTTGAAGTCCTATGCAGATGAACACAATGCCATTACAGGTAAATGGCATTTTCTCACTGGCCCAAAAGATCTTACCTATCAGCTTGCCAGATGTGGTTTTGTTTTACCAACTTTGGATGGAAATGGAGTTCCAGATGATTTTGTCCACAGTGATAAATTTATCCTAGTCGATGAATTGGGTAGAATTAGAGGGTATTATTCCGGAACAAATCGTGAGGATGTCGATTTACTAATGTTAGAAACAAAAGTCTTATTGTATGGCAAAGGCAACTAGTCCCAATGCACTTCCAAAAGAAGAAAAGGTCCAAAATTGGATCGTATTCATTTCTGTTCTTATTCCACTCGCAGTGGCAGTTCTATTATTTATGCCAGCTAAAATCACTTCTTTGGGTGATTGGGTGTTTTTTCTTCCTCACTTGAATGCCGTAATTAACACTGCTGCTTCATTGGCACTGATACTTGCTATTGTTTTTGTGAAACAAAAAAAATACAAGCTTCATGGTGCCACCATGAGTGTGGCTTTTGTACTAGGCGCAATTTTCTTGGTTTCCTATGTAATCTACCATGCTTCTGCTGAAAGTACTTCCTTTGGTGGAGAAGGCCTGATCAGTTATGTCTACTATTTCCTGTTGATTACCCATATACTCTTTGCAGCAATTGCGCTTTTTCCTATCCTCTTTGCATATTACTATGGCTATACTGATCAAAGAGAAAAGCATCGAAAAATTGTCAAGTTTGCATATCCAATTTGGCTTTATGTTTCCGTGACAGGCGTTGTAGTCTACCTGATGATATCTCCCTATTATACACATTGATTTCTACTTGCCTTTTTAAAAAGTAAACCATGAAAGTAAAATCATTTATTCTCCTGCTGATTTTGTTCGCAATCCGGATTTCCTCTTATGCGCAATGTGCGATGTGCAGAGCTTCTGTAGAAAATAACGTGAGCAATGGAGAAACTACCATCGGTGCAGGACTTAACAATGGGATTTTATATCTCTTTGTTATGCCGTATTTGATGGCGGCGGTGATTGGGTTTTTCTGGTATCGAACTGCCAAGAAAAAGAAAGCTAAATTGTCTGTGAGATAATTGATTCCAGAGCAAAGTTTGATACCAGACTTTGCTTTTTTATTTTTAGGCACTATGAAGCTTCCTCTACGCACGCTGGTGATTCTCTCCAGTGTCATTATTCTCTTTATTGCTCTGATATTAAATTTTTTCGTTTTTCAGAAAAGTCAGGAAGAGGAATACCTCGAAGCCATTGAGACTCGGGTTCAAGAAATCGACAAGAGATTTGATGAGGATTACATTCAGGTTTTGATGGATATCCGTCCCGAAGACTCCCTTAGTTTTTCACGGATCAGCAGTAAGGTCTATTCTTACCCACTTTTTATTCTGGATGATCAAAAAAACTTACTCTATTGGTCAGATTACACCCTGAGTTTTGATTTTTCCAATCTTGACTTGAACAAGGAGTTTCAATTGATCGAAGATCCATTTGGTACCCTACTGATCAAAAATCGGAAAATCAAACGCAACTCATCCGAATATCTCCTTGTGCATGCTTACCGGCTGATTTGGCCTGGTGTGATTGAGAATGATTACATCAAAACCGGCCCAAATCCGGAGATTTTCGGGAATGACCGTTTCCAGATTTTCTCCAATCCCGACGAAGGAAATTACCAAATCAAAACCAAATCAGGTCAAGCTCTATTTGGTATCAATTTCCAATTGGGATTTGAATCAGTGGGCAGGGTTTCCAATACTCCGCTGTTGATTTTTATCTGTTCGGTCTTTTTGCTGTACTTCCTGTTTAGCTTTGATTTCCTGAGGAAGAAATGGAATAAAGGTTACCCATGGCAAACCATCGGTTACGGAATGGTAATCCTTGTTTTTATCCGCGTTGGAATGCTGCTCCTGGGCTTTCCGGGAGATTTTTTCGAGTTTTCCTTATTTGATCCCACGCATTATGCCAGTTCATGGATGAATCCCAGTTTGGGAGATTTAGTATTAAATACAGTTTGTGCTGTCTTTATCTTGGGTTTGGTCATATACCAACTCGCCTCAAAGCCCTCCATGGAGAAGGCAAAGGCTTGGGCTGAAAAGCTCCGGATTCCTCAGGCTAGTATTTTGGTTTACTTGGTTTCAACCTTGTTTTTCGGATTGATATGGTTTCTGCCACGAGATCTGATTTTTAATTCCCAATGGATTTTGGATATCCGATCCATCCCATCATTCGATTGGTTCAAAGGCTTTAGTTTTTTGATTTTGTTTTTGTGGGGCGCAGCTTACGTGCTTTTGAGTTTGACACTGTTTAGCCTCTTGCTCCATGTCAAAAGAGAAAAAAGTATTCTCTATCGACAGTTGGTGGTACTAGCTGTTCCAGTTGTTTTCGGGTTGTTTTTGGTTGGTTTCTGGGTAGGACTCGCAGCATCCATTCATTTTGCTTTCCTTTTTTCCATCATCAGGTTTGAATTGTTTCAGAATGTCTTCCGCCTTGGATTGGATACTTTCTTGACTTTTTTCTATGCCTGTTTGATTACTGCGATCATTTCAGGTATTAGCACTTTTCAGACTGAGCGTGAGCGACTCATTCAGTCAAAAGTGAATTACGCCAACCAGAACCTCATTGAAAATGATGTCATGACAGAATTCTTCTTGGATGATATTTTTTCAAGGCTTAAAACGGATCTTTTTATCCAAAATCGTCTGGTAGATCCTTTACTTTCAAAGGAACCTATCGAAACTAAAATCAGAAAAATCTATTTGGATAACTACTTTGACCAGTTTGAAGTAGTGATCCGGATTTTTTCATCAAATGGAGCCCAAATCCTTGGTCCCTCTGAAGGATCTGATCTTCGGGCTTTGCGGCAATCCTTTGTAAAAAGCGATTACGCTACCGGTGTTAGAGACTTGTACTTTATCCGTGGAAAAGAGTCTAGTCTCAGTAATAAGTTTGTGGCATTTATTCCTGTGGTTCGGGACAGTAATTTATTGGGGACTATCTACCTCGAGCTCATTCAGTTGAGAATCCAGCCCGGCAGTGTGTATCCCAAATTATTGCTGGATAAGAAGTACGCTGAAAAGCTTGATCCCATCACCTTTGATTATGCATTGTTTAGAGAAGGTGATTTGGTTCGTAGTTCGGGTACTTTCAACTATTTCCAAGAAGAATTTCAAAATCAGCTCGAGCGTGAACAACTCTTTACTTCCGGAATTGTCAGCTTGGGATTTCACCATTTTGGCATTCGCAATGGAAGCGAGGTCATTATTATCTCTTCTCCTACGCTCTCAGTTTCCCAGTTTTTCGGAAACATCTCTCTGTTTTTTGTAGCTTTTGTATTTCTGACCTTCATGGCTATTCTGATCAATACCCTGTTCAAAGGCTATGAAAAATTCGAATTTAACTACTCGACTAAGCTTCAACTGTACCTCAATTTTGCCTTTTTCTTTCCCATCATTATCATTTCCATCATCACGATTGGATTGCTTGCGGGAAGTTATCGGGATGACCTCAATAGGCAATACATTCAGAAAGCTTCCTTGATTCAAAGCAATCTGGTGTCGTTTTTCAGCTCTCAGGGAGCCAATGGACTTGACCGTGATTTGCTCAATGAAGAAGTGAATTCCTTGGCCAATACCATTGCAAGCGACATTCACCTATACTCTAAAGATGGCTTGTTGGAAGCTTCGAATAGAAGCAACATTTTTGAAAAGAAAATACTGGCTCCTCAGATCAATCCTCAAGCACTTGCAGGAATCAAGGAGAAAAACCTTTCTCAGGTTTTGGTAGAAGAGCAACTCGGAAAGTTGAGATACCAAAGTGTTTACCTTGCTGTGCCTTCCCAATTGGATCAATCTGTAGTTGCGATTTTAGCAGTTCCTTTTTTTGAGTCAGAAGCAGAATTGAATTCGTTGATTTCGGATGTGCTGAGCAATATTTTCAATGCCTTTGTGGTCATATTCATTCTCTTCCTGATTGTTTCTTCTTTTGTTTCTAAAAACCTTACCCTTCCTTTCAAGCTGCTTACCCAAAAGCTGAAGGCTACCAATCTCGAAAATAACGAACCGATGTATTGGGCATCAAAGGATGAAATCGGGCTTTTGGTCAATGAATACAACAACATGCTCTACAAGCTGGAGGCTAGTAAGAAGGTCCTTGCTTCTACTGAAAAGGAATCCGCCTGGAAAGAAATGGCAAAACAGGTAGCCCATGAAATCAAAAATCCCCTTACACCGATGAAACTTACGCTTCAGCATTTGCTGAGGCTGGGTCATGAAGGAAAGCTGGAGGATCAAGATAAATTGAAAAAATCTCTGGAGACACTCATTCATCAAGTGGATGCGTTGAGTGGTATTGCTTCTTCCTTTTCTACGTTTGCTAAAATGCCGCTGCCAAAAAATGAGCCGATGAACTTTAAGTTGGTTCTGAATAAGGTGCTGGACCTATTTACCAATGACAAGCGGGTAAAACTTGAGTTTCAGGATGATTCCTATACCGAAGATATTCCGATCATGGGGGACGATAAGCTGTTTGGAAGGGTGATCTCCAATTTGATTATCAACGGGATCCAGGCTGTTGAGCCAGGTAAACTCCCGCAGATTAAAATTTGGCTATGGATGACGGACCAGGCGGTGTTTTTGGAAATCAATGATAACGGAAAGGGCATTGCTCCAGAGCTCAAGGACAAAATTTTCATTCCCAATTTCAGCACCAAAAGCCAAGGTTCTGGCTTAGGACTAGCCATCGCTAAAAGCGGTGTGGAGACTGCAGGTGGAAAAATCTGGTTTGAAACCGAACTTGGAAAAGGCACCACCTTTTACCTCACTTTTCCACTTATTCAATAATTTGGGCTTTTTAGTACCTTGAAAGAAAATGCCTTGAAGGGACTTATGCTCCGGTCAATCTTTTTCCTGCTGTCTCTATTGACTTTGGCGATGGGTGTCAAGGCTCAGGAAAGATGTAAGTGGGTGAAATCTTCAGTGGCAGAAGCTCCCTTTGAACTAGACTCACTTACAGCCATCGAGGCCAGTATTCGTGTGGCCGACCGTCTTGGCAAAAGCTATCCTTTCACTTATTCGATTTCGAGCAGGTCACTTCAAGTGAAATTTGAACAGGAGGAAAGACCTGATTCCTTGCTGATTTGCTACCAAACCCTAAACGTCAGACTTGATCGTGTGGTCGCAAATCGTCGGCTAGACTTGGATTATGATTCCACAGCTAGATTCAAAGACAACCGAATCAAAGAAACACCCGAGTTGAACATTCAGGAGGAGCTTTTTCCAAGTTCCTCGCTGTATAAGACCGGTAGCATCACTCGTGGGGTTTCATTTGGTAATACCCAAAATGTCTTTGTCAACTCCGCACTCAATCTTCAGCTCGAAGGTGATATTGGTGAAAATCTCAAAATCCGAGCGAGTATCACGGATCAAAATGTTCCTTTTCAACCCGAAGGCAATACCCAGCAAATTCAGGATTTCGACAATGTGCTGATTGAATTGTACAATGATAAGTTCAGATTGGCAGCGGGTGACGTGGTCCTGCAGCAGCGTCAGTCTGAATTTCTGAGGTATTACAAAAACGTCCAAGGTCTCCAGCTCACCACTCAATACCAGCAGGGGGATAAGTGGGAGGCGAGTACACAGGGTTTTGCCTCGGTGGCCAAAGGAAAATTCGCCTCTGTTCAGGTACCCATATTGGAAGGTGTGCTTGGGCCTTACCGAGTAAGCGGGCCCAATGGAGAGCGATTTGTGATCATAATGGCCAATTCCGAACGGGTTTTTTTGGACGGTAAACTACTACAAAGAGGATTCAATGCAGATTATGTCATCGATTACAATCAGGCAGAAATCACATTTACTCCGAGGATCTTGATTACCCAATATTCAAGAGTCAGGGTAGATTTTGAATTCGCAGAGCGAAATTATTCCAGGTCAATTCTTGGAGTTAATCACCTACAGACCAATGGAAAGGTGGATTTCTACCTCAATCATTACCAAGAAAAAGACAATAGGAACAGGCCACTTTTCACGGAGTTTTCTTCTGCAGAACAGGCACTTTTAGCCGCTGTGGGTGACGCTACGCAAAATGCGGTAATCCCTAGAATTGATTCCATCGCTTTTGATCCTACGCGGATTATGTATGAAAAAGTGGAAGATGTTGATGACTTCGGAAGGCCATTTAACTTTTATCGCTATTCTACAGATCCTCAACGAGCTCATTTTGTACTCGGTTTTTCCCAAGTGGGAATGGGACAAGGTGATTATAAAAGAGTGAATCAGCTTTCCAACGGAACTGTTTTTGAATTTGTGCCAAGGATCAATGGGCAGCCTCAGGCAGATTATTCCATTTTGACCCAGCTTCCCGCGCCCGATTCCAAACGAATGACCACAGCTGGTACAAGAGTTAAATTGGGAGACTATGAAAAAGTCTACACCGAACTCGCCCTTTCTTCCCAAGACAAGAATCTTTTCTCTGAAGTAAAAAATGAAGATAATCAGGGAATTGCCTGGAAGCTTGGCCTGCAATCGGCTGACCGGGAGGTTGGTGTATTGAAAGGGTATAAGCTCAAAGCGCAAACTGAACTTGAGTACAATTCCACCAATTTCGCGTTCATTGACCGTTTCCGATACATCGAGTTTGACCGGGATTGGGGATTGGATCCTCTTGACATGCAGCAGGCAGGGGCAGAGCGGTTGTTTTGGACTCAGTTGGCCTTGGACAAAGACGCCAAAAACAACTTTCTCTACAAAATCCACCTGAGAAATCGTGCTGATAAACTGAATGGATCTCAGCATGCGGCTACTTGGAATACCGAGTTGGGAAAGAGAATCGGAGTCAAACAGGAATTTTTTAGACTGAATTCGGACAAAGATTCCCTCCAATCCGATTGGGTTAGGTATTTGGGAAATGTGAGCTATCGATCCAAAATCCTTGTTCCCGGTTACCAGTTTTCTTTGGACCAAAACGCACTCCGATTGGCAGCGCAAGACTCGGTGCTTAGTACAGCCATGAATTTCAAAGAGCATCTTGTCTTTTTGAAAAGTAATGATACGTTGAATTATGCCTTTTCGGCCGACGCAGCATGGAGGCAAGATCGGTTGCCATTAGGTGGAAAGCTGCTAGATGACACGGAGGCCTTTACTTCCAACTTCACCTTCCGAAAGCAATGGTCCAACCATAACCTCAGTAGCACTTTTACCTATCGGGAACTGGAATATCTCCAAAGAGATCTTCCTCGAGAATTGACCGTGCTGGGCAAAGTGGATTATTCGGGTTCTTTGGGAAAAAATCTCCTTCGAAATGAGATCAGCTATGCTTTGGGCAATGGTCGAGAGCTGCAGCGGGAGTTTATCTTTTTACCTGCCCCAAATGGTGATGGAACGCATACTTGGCGGGATGACAATGGTGACGGAATCCAGCAGCTCAATGAGTTTTACCTTGCAATCAATCCAGAGGAAAAACTGTTCATCAAGATTTTTGTCCCGACCGATACCTATGTGGAGGCTTATACTACGCTACTCAACTACCGGATTCAGGCTCGTTTTCCGGAGGAGTGGAAAAGCGTCGGTGGATTCAAGTCTTTTCTCCATAAGTTTTCCAATACGTCCAGCCTGAGTGTGGAGAAAAAAGTGACATCGGATGATTTTGCCAGTAGGCTCAATCCATTTATTGGTGGAGTGGATCGAGATCAGATCCTTTCGCTCCGACAGGTGATTCGCACTTCTTTCTTTTTCAACAGAGCCTCGGCCAAGTACGGTTTTGATCTTTCACTCTTTGATTCTCAGCTGAAGCAGCTGCTTTCCGGTGGATTTGAGGATCAGATTCAGCAGGATTGGAAGCTCAATACTCGTTACAACTTTAATTCCGTCACTACCTTACGACTTCTAGGCGGTACCGGCAATAGAGTTTCTGCTTCTGATTTTCTTGAAAATCGAAATTATACCATCCGGCAACGAATGCTCGGACCTGAACTGGCTTGGCAGCCTTCTCCATTTTTCAGAATCACGGGCAATTATGCGTTTACCAAAAAAGAAAATACCCAAAACCTTGAATTCAACGAATTCGCCAACATTCATCAGGTAGGAATGGACATGCGCTATGCCAAAGCCATCAAAACCACCTTATCAGGCAATCTCAAGCTTATACAGATCGCATACAACGGTCAGGTCAATTCTCCGGTAGGTTATGAGATGCTTCAAGCCCTTACTGCAGGAACCAATGTGACGTGGACACTCAATTGGCTCCAAAAGATCGGTACTGGACTTCAGCTTAATCTGGTTTACGAAGGTCGAAACTCCCAAGGTTTGGACCGGATTGTCCACGTGGGGAGGATGCAGGTTTCCGCGCTGTTTTAAAAAAAAATGTAACTTTGTTTGCTTTGATTAGTTGTCACACTAATTATTAAACTGCTAAACAAATGAGGAAAAGCATCCTGGTTACAGGAGGTACGAAAGGGATTGGACGAGCGATCATCGACCGATTTGCGAAGGAGGGTTTTGATATCTATACCTGCGCACGCAAGGAAGGCGATCTGGTAGCTTTGAAAAAATCCCTGGAAGAAAAATACCCTGACATCAAGGTGCTTGCCATTGCTGCAGACCTTTCCAAAAAAGAGGAGGTAAACAGCTTTGCGGATAAAGTCAAATCTCAGGTAATTCCAGATGTCTTGGTAAACAATACAGGAATCTTTCTGCCGGGTGCCATCCATGATGAGCCGGAAGGAAACTTTGAGTTTATGATGCAAACCAATCTTTATTCGGCTTATTACCTCAGCAGAGCCTTTGCCAAGGAAATGATGCAGCGTCGCTCCGGACATATCTTTAGCATGGGATCTATCGCAGGACTGACTGCTTATCCCAACGGTGGTAGCTATGCCGTATCCAAATGGGCCATGCTCGGCATGACCAAATGTCTGCGTGAAGAATTAAAGCCTCATTATGTAAAAGTAACCTCCATTTTGCCAGGTGCTACCCTCACGGATAGCTGGGCTGGAGTGGACTTGCCGATGGAGCGTTTTGTCCGAGCTGAGGACGTGGCAGAGAGTGTTTGGGCTGCCTATAACCTTTCCCCCCAAACCGTTGTTGAAGAACTAATTATCCGCCCCCAACTTGGAGATATTTAACCTATGGAGCCTTTGATCAAAAGCTTGGATTCCCATTATTGCGACAGCCTGACGCAGTATTCCCGTCGTAAAACCATCCCCGTAAAAGTCGGTGATGTCATCATCGGAGGGGACAATCCCATTGTGGTGCAGTCTATGACGACCGTGGACACCATGGATACGTTTGGGTCTGTTGAGCAATGCATCAGGATGATTGACTCAGGTTGTGAATTGATTCGAATCACGGCGCCATCCATCAAGGAGGCAGAAAATCTCAGAAACATCAAGGCAGAGCTTCGCAAAAGAGGTTACCATACTCCCTTGGTTGCTGACATTCACTTCACACCCAATGCTGCCGAACTCGCTGCAAGGATCGTGGAAAAGGTGCGAATCAACCCTGGTAATTATGCGGATAAAAAGAAATTTGAGGTTATTGACTATACCGATGCTTCTTATGCGGAGGAGCTAGACCGAATCAGGGATCGGTTTTTACCACTGTTGAAAATCTGCAAGGAGAATGGTACAGCGATGCGTATCGGTACCAACCATGGCTCACTTTCTGACCGAATTATGAGCCGGTACGGGGATACCCCGCTAGGAATGGTAGAGTCGGCACTTGAGTTTTTGAGAATTTGCGAGGACGAGAAGTTTTTTGATGTAGTCATCTCCATGAAGTCTTCCAATACCCAAGTCATGGTGCAAGCCTATCGACTGTTGGTTCAAAAGCTAAACGAAGGAGGATTCAAGCCTTATCCACTTCACCTAGGAGTGACTGAGGCAGGAGAAGCGGAAGACGGGAGAATCAAGTCTGCCGTAGGAATAGGCACCTTGTTGGAAGATGGTTTGGGAGATACGGTTCGGGTTTCCTTGACCGAAGATCCGGAGTTTGAAGCACCGGTGGCCAAGGCCTTGATCGATCGCTATGCAACCCGTGCAGAGCATGCTTCGATTCCCGAAATCAATCACTACCCGATTACCCCTTTTGAATATACTAAGCGACAAGTCTCCGAGATTTACAATTTCGGAGGGCACAATGTACCTAGAGTGATTGCTGATATTTCTAAAGTCGAGAAAATCACCGATCGGGAAATGAAAGCAGTTGGGCATTTTTACCTGCCTGAATTGGACAAATGGAAAATGAATGACCTAGGTTCTGACTTTGTGTATTCAGGTTCCAACCCCATCCCTTTCATGCTACCGAATGGCATGAAGGAGATTCAGGATGTTTCTGTTTGGGAGAAAGCTCCTGACCAAATAAATAAGTTTCCGCTTTTCAACATCAATCAATACCGGGAAGCTTCAAGGTTTCATTCCGAACTCAATTTTTTAGAAATAGAAGACACAGAAATCGTTCAAGTCATTCCAGCAGTCGCAGGAAGAAAAGATACCATTCTGATCCTGAAAACTTCCAACTCTCACAGCATGCCTGCCTTGCGTAGGGCGTTTGTTAGTCTGTTGGAGGCTAAATGTGATCTGCCTGTAGTCGTGAAAGTGAGCTATTCGGACCAGACAGCTGATATGACCATGCTCTATTCGGCTACCGACGTGGGCGGATTATTGGTGGATGGCTTAGGCGATGGGATTATGATTTCTTTGGAAAAAGAAGGAGATCATACACGTCAAGAAGTGTTGGAACAGATCAAGTTGCACAATTCGGTCAGTTTTGGTGTGCTTCAGGCAGCTCGTACCCGTATGTCCAAGACAGAATACATTTCTTGTCCTTCCTGTGGACGTACACTCTTTGATTTGCAGGAAACCACCGCGATGATCCGTAAGCGGACCGACCACCTGAAAGGAGTGAAAATCGGCATCATGGGTTGCATCGTCAATGGTCCGGGCGAAATGGCGGATGCGGATTATGGCTATGTGGGTTCCGGAAAAGGTAAAATCACCCTCTACAAAGGAAAGGAAGTAGTCAAGAAATCGGTGCCTTCTGAAAAGGCGGTGGACGAACTGATCAACATCATCCGCGAAGACGGGATGTGGAACGAGCCAGAGACTATTTAAAAAAGGTATACAGTTGAAATACAGTTGAAATACAGTTGAAATACAGTTGAAATATCATCTTGCTGTGGGTATTTCAGATCGGGAAGCGGTTTTTATTTCAATAGTGTTTCAAAATCTCAATTTTCAAAAAGGAAATCAATTTCCTTTTAAGTAGGTTAAAGCATAAAACTCGAGTAACATGTCAGAGAAAAACCAAGTCAAAGAATTCTTCAAATTGGGTGAGGTGGGGAATTATTTCCTGAATATTTTCCGTAAGCCGGATCCAACTAAGCCTACCAATTTCAACCTTCGCATGATGCACGGCATTAATAAGATTTCGATCTTGGTATTCCTGTTTGCGCTGATTGTCTGGACAATCAAGAGATTTATCTGATTAAATTATTTAAAGAATAACCTCTTCATTTTTTTAACTTTAGTGGACACCCCACCTGATCCACTATGATTTCCTTCTATCTCCCATTTCTTGCACCTTTGATCTTTGTGCTTTTAATTGATTCTGAAGAGCAGTATTATGGAATAGATGACTTTCAAAAAGTCAAAAAGATCGATACCCATACCCATCACAATTCGGAAAATACCGCTCTGATGGAGGCAGGAAAAGAAACTAATTTTCGCTTGCTTACCGTCAATGTGGATGTCCCAAGTTATCCTCCGCTTCAAGAGCAAATCCGACTTTCTTTACTTCAGAAAGGTCAAAATCCAACCTCTATCGATTTTCTTTCCACTATTTCACTTGCAGACTGGAAGGATTCGGACTGGGCAGAAAAGGAAATCAAACGCATTACAGACACCTTCGAGCAGGGAGCCATAGGGATCAAAATCTGGAAAAATATCGGGATGACTTATCGGGATGAAAAGGGAGAATTTATCATGGCGGATCACCCTAGGTTGGAACCCATTTTTAGATTTGTGGAGGCTCAGGGCAAAACACTGATGGCGCATTTGGGTGAACCAAAAAACTGTTGGTTGCCTCTTGAAGATATGACCGTAAACAATGATCGAACCTATTTCAAAGAGCATCCGGAATACCACATGTACCTTCATCCTGAATACCCAAGTTATGAGGAGCAGATTGATGCTAGGGATAGACTACTTGCCAAATTTCCCAATATCCGGTTTGTCGGGGCTCATTTGGGGAGTTTGGAATGGGATGTGGACGAACTCGCCAAGCGACTGGATCGCTACCCTAATTTTGCTGTGGACATGGCTGCTCGAATTGGCCATCTCCAGTTTCAAAGTCAAAAGGACCGGGAAAAAATCCGCCAATTCATGATTAAATATCAAGATCGCCTAATCTATGGGACGGACTTGGGGATATCCGGTAATCCTGATTCCGACCGAGTTAAATCCAATGCAAAAGCAACTTGGATGAGGGATTGGAAATATTTTGTATCAGATGAGATAATGGAAGTATCTGAAGTAACTGGGTCTTTTCAAGGCCTAAAGTTACCCAAGGAAGTGATAGACAAAATCTACTATCACAATGCCATGAAGTGGTTTAAACCTACTTTTAATTAAAACATCACTCCCATTCGGAATACCAGACTGTGAAAAAGGTAATTGGTTTCGTTCAGTGAGGTAAAGCCGCTAGGTAATCTGGAACCGGTAGTGGGGGCAAATGAAGATTGTCCGCTGCCATCCAAAAAGCCTTGAAAATAGGAAAGTTGCTGTCTTTTGTATCCCAAACTGGCAGATAGCGCCCAATTTCCTTTCTTGGCGGGAAGCTTTACTCCGAGCATAGGATGAATCATCATCCCGCCTTCATACCAGCTCGAACTCCATTGGTTAGTCTCTTTTTTCTCCAAAAAAGTAGAACCACCTCCAAAGTCCATTCCACCGAATAGTTGGGCTTTATTTTCTTTTCCCAGAAAACCTCTCCAGCCTAAGGCAATAGGAATCAGACTGATCTGATCATATTGATCATATCCTACAGCAAACCCCAAGACATGATGGGAAGAGATTTTTACACCATGAAAAGTGGAAATGCTTACATCCATCCGGTTAAGGTAGTTTCCATCCCAATTTTTGATTCCTTTTCCCCATAGAAATCCTACTTCTGTTTGATGGAAATAGGCATTTTCCTGTGCCAATGATCGGACATAAGAAAAGAAAAGCAGCAAGATCAGGCAGAAGACTTTGGATCGCATGGCCTTAGCTGATGATGACTGGATTGGTGACTTGGATGCAGCTGAGTTTTCTGAGTTTGGAAGGAGCGCTGTAGTCATACTGACATACGCCATCCGGACCAATGACAATCAGAGATTTGGGACCTGGGATCAGGTCTATAGATTTCATGTTTTGCAGGAATTCCAATTGGTTTTTATCAATGGCCATGACATCCTTTACATTGAAACTTTTCAGCCCATGTCTTCCTTCGGTGATAAATAAGTAATCACCTGCTAGTCCCAAGCCATGCGGATTGAGCATGGGATAGGCTTTTTTCAGTTTAGGGGCGTAAGGATTTTTGATGTCTATGATTTGAAGTTCATTCACCCCATTGATACAAAAATTTCCGGTTCGGAGTGTGACAAAGGCATGTTCTTCATTGACCACGACCGGGTCACAAGCCACCACATGCTCATAAACGGCCATCCGCGTTGGGGAGTGAGGAGTTGAGGCATCGTAAATATGCATCCCTCTATTAGATCCTATGAAGAGCTTATTTTGGAACGGAAAGATGGTTTCTATGCCCCAGCCCAGATTGATGGGTTTGATGAATTTGGGTTCAGCTGCATTTTGCACATCAAATACCCGCATAGAGGACTCATCCACCGCGTACAAGTGACCGTCCATTAGGGTAAATCTCGCCATCGAACCACCGGTTCCATAACTTTTAGATGCAGCGGAAAAGTTGGCAGTAAAACTCATGTCTGAGCGCAGGGCCCAACCGCCATCTATTTCCCATCTAGGGCCATCGGTGGTGATGACAGTATCCTTGAAAGTAATGATTTGTCCCGTGTCGTGGCGGTATAGGTGGGTAAAGACATCCTTGACCCGATTTACTAATTTGATGTTGGAGATTTTGCTGATGTCAAAGGCCAGTAAATCCACATAGTTATCTGCGTAAAGAATGTTGTCATTTACAGCCAGATCCATATTGCCTTCGATGGGGATAAAACTTAGGTTGATCGGATTGGCCGGGTTGGTATTATCTAAAATATGGATCCCTTTGCTGGGTTCGTTGACCAATAGGTAATCGTGGTAGATATAGATTTTTCCGGGGTTGTCCAATGGTTTTGCTGGCTCGGTAGTGATGAGCCTCGCCCTCACATCACTCATTTCCAGGTATACCGGCATCATGGTCCGATAGGTGTATGTAGTGGTGACCTGATCTTCACAGGAAAAAAATAATCCACTTGTCAAAAGCAAAAGAGCTATGAATAGGTTGGTTGTTTTCATGAGGACAGGAGTTAGGTGAAACAAAAGGATTCAGACACCAAACGAGCCGTCTTTTCCATTCGCTACAAGCCAAGTAAAAAAGCCCGTCTTATCTGACGGGCTTATAGGCTTATTGGTTGAGAATACTTTTTATGTAAGCTACACTTTGGGGGATTTGGGCGACAGAGCGACTGCTTTCATCTTCGATCACCAAGTACTTTGTTCCCTGTTTTTTCGCCTCTTTGATCAATCCTGCGATATCAATGTCTCCTGTACCGAGCACAACGTTGGTTTCCACATCGCCTCTACCGTCAGGAGAGCCGGGTGTTCCTTTCTTTCTATCTTTTAGGTGAAGTTGGGGGAATTTTCCCGGATACTTTTTCATGATGGCCAAAGGGTCTCCACCGCCCATTTTCACCCAAAAGACATCCATATTAAATTGGAAATGCTTGGCATTTGCCAGCATGTAATCCATCGGAGTGCCGGAGCCTGAGTTCGCAAATTCATATCCATGTGGATGATAAGTCAGTGTAATTCCTTCTTTGGCAAATTGCTCGCCTGCTTTGTTAAACAGTTCGGTAGCAGCTTTCATTTCCTCCAAACTGATTGGACCTTCTGCATGAGGTATCCAATAGCAGGTGGCAAACTTGGCTCCATACTTCTTGGCTTCTGAAATAATCGAGGCAGGGTCAGTTTTGAGTTTGTTGTAGTCAGCACCGACACCTACTACTCGTAGGTTATTTTCAGCAAGCAATTTTTTATACGCTGTATCTGACATGCCATAGCCACCACCTCCTTCGAGAGCAGAGATTCCCCAAGTGGAGATGAGCTGGTGGTACTTGATAGGATCTACCTTCATTTCATTACGAAGGGAGTAAAGTTGAAGGGCGATCTCCTGCGCATGGGCTTGCCATCCGAGAATGACTAGTAGGGAGAAAAGAGTGATTTTCAATTTCATGGTATAGGAATTTTGGGATACATCTAAGCTAAATATTTTTCCAGCCACAGGAAAGGCTTTCAGGTCAATTTCCCTAAATTGAAACCATACCTTTTATTTCCATGCATTCACGAAGAAAATTTATCCAAAACACTTCCTTACTAGGATTAGCTATGAGTCTAAAACCCGATTTTTCCCTTCTTGCAGCCCAGGATCAAATTCTTGGTCATGGTGATTTCCGATACAAAGTAGATACCTCATGGGGCAATCTTGATCCGACCAAAGTGCCGGTGGTCAACTGTCACGAAATGGTCATGGATCGAAAAGGCCGCATGATCATGCTCACCGATGAGGTGAAAAACAACGTGATTATCTATGATCAGTCGGGAAAACTATTAACTACTTGGACGCTTGGACTGAATGCCGCACATGGATTGTCCATCGTGGACGAGGGAGATGCTGAATACCTATGGGTGGTGGATAATGGAGGAAAAGTGCTCAAAACCACCTTGGATGGCAAAGTCGTTGCAGAAATTGCATCACCTGTCAAGGAAGGAATCTACGATGAGAAAATGCGTTGGGTGCCTACTGAGACTACTGTTGCTCCAAATGGTGACCTATACATTGCCGATGGCTATGGCTCCCAATACTTTTTACAGTACGACAAAAACGGAAAGTTTATCCGCAAATTCGGAGGTGCCGGCAGAGAAGATGCACAGTTTAGTACAGCTCATGGAATCGCTGTTGATCAGCGCGGCGGGAAAGAAGCTACCTTGCTTTGTACTTCAAGAGGCCACAATTCATTCAAAAGATTTACCATGGATGGAAAATACCTTGAGACGATTTTTCTTCCGGGAGCATTTGTCTGCCGACCAGTAATACACGGTGATGAGTTGTATGCCGGAGTTTGCTGGTCAAGACTGAGATACCTGGAGCAAACCGATAATTCAGGATTTGTCACCATACTGGACAAAACAAATAAAGTGGTCTCCAATCCTGGAGGAACTGCGCCTGAATATCGGAATGGGGAACTTCAACTTATGGTCCAAAAGGAACCTGTCTTTAAGCATTGCCACGATGTATGTATTGATCAGGATAAAAATATTTATGTCTGTCAGTGGAATGCAGGTAAGTCCTATCCGATCAAACTGACCAGGGTGTAAGTAGGTGTTCTGCTTGTCGGAGTTGGGATTTTCACCTGACTTCGACAAGCTGATTTGAACTTTTTAACTCATTAATTTTCAACAAAAATTGAGAATTGGTAATCATTTATTGATGTCCAAATTTTTCACTACTCCTCTTTACAAAATGAGGCAGATTTTTTCATAAATACTGCACTTTATACACATTTTAGAGCAGTTAAATTGATTCTAAAAATTCACTAACCGATCATCCTTAATTATAGCCTATCTTCAAAAGCCTATTTGCAGGATGAATGCGACTGATTGAAGAAATAAAGAAAAAACCGGCTAATCTGGAGGAACTTCAGCTGAATATTACCATCATCTTTATTGGGCTAACCTTTTTTTCATTGTTTTTTTTCGGAATTGTCGATGCCTTGATGGGAGTAAATCTCGGGTTTTTGAAAATCAGATTGATTTTTATTGCGCTCTTCTCAGGAACTGCCATTTTGTTTTTCAAGTACAAGTTTTACTTTTTAGCCAGCAACTTGATGATGTTTTTGGTGTTGGCTTTTCTGTTGATGAATTTTTTCTTCAGTGATGGCTATCAAGGGCCCACGATCTTTAATTTTTACCTCTTCTTTATGGTTTCAGGTTTATTCTTCAAGAGACCCTACGATTTGATTTGGCACTTATCCAGTATTGGACTGTACTTTACCCTTTTTTATCTGGACATATCAGGATACATAACGGTCGATAAAAACTACCAAAACCTAGATCAACTCTTTTTTGACAACAGTCTGACCATTTTTATGACTTCCATGTTTTTGTTTATTGGAGTACGGTTTGTGATTAATAATTATCAAAAACAAAACTCAGATCTTATCAGGCTGCAGCAGGAAAATGAAAAAAACCTGAAGGAACTCAAGCAGATCAATGAGAAGAAAAATCAGCTGATTGCTCTGTTATCACATGATTTGAAAAGCCCCGTATCTTCTTTGGCGACCACTTTGGAAATGATGGATCTTGACATGATTTCACAGGAAGATTTTGAAAGAATCATTGTGGGACTTAAAAAGCAAAGTGTGAATCTAACACACGTGCTCAGTAATACCCTTAGTTGGGTTCTGACTGAGATGGGCGAGCAGGAAATCGAATCTCATCCAGTAGATGTCGTCCAACTCACCAACGAGGTGGGTGATTTGATGGAAAGTCAAGCCCAGCGAAAGGAGCAACGAATAGAAAAATTAATTCATGTCAGGGAATTGATCTTGAATTTGGAAGAAAAAGAGGTCAAAATCATACTTAGGAATTTTCTGGACAATGCAATCAAATTCTCTTCGCTTGGTTCAACGGTTTACCTTGAATTTATCGTCACAGCAACGTCCTACCGCTGGAATGTGAAAAACAGCGGGGCAAGAATACCTTTGGAAAAGGAGAGACACCTGTTTGATTTTAGTGTGAAAAGTTCGGTTGGGACTCAGAAAGAAAAAGGTACGGGTCTAGGATTGGGGCTGTGCAAAAGGATAGCTTCCCGAATCGGGTTCGAAGTAGGTTACGAATACACAGTTGATGGATTTAATACCTTTTACCTTGAAAAAAAATAGAATTTGATTTCAATATTCAAACACCAAAGGCTTGACCGTATTCTGCATCACTTCATTTATCTGAATTAATCTCTTGAAGTTGCTGCTCAAGGGAATTATGGAAGTCTAAATTCTTGGACTTCTAAATTCCTAAAACGTTCTTAATTAACTAAATGAGGGGCTTTTAGAAAGTTGTATATTCGAGGCCAATTTAAATCACTCCATAAAGTAATTCATTCGGAAAGTGAAAAATCCGTTCAAAAGTCAAGAAGATCCAGGAAACCTAGAGCAATTGCAAAGGCGCATTGCCTTAATTTTTGTTGGACTTACGTTTTTCTCGATGACTTTTTTTGGTGTGGCGGATTACTTGATGGGATTGAGCCCAGGGTTGTTGAAAATTAGAATTGCTTATATCCTGCTCTTCGTCGCCTCCTTTATTTTAATCATTAAGTATGACAAGTACCTGCTGGCGATGAATATCATGCTGGCCTTGATTCTTGGCTTTACCATTATGAATTACTTGCATAATGACGGATTTAAAGGGCCGACTATTTTTAATCTTTATGTATTTATAGTTGCAGTAGCGATTTTTTTCAAAAAGCCTCTAAACCTGATCTGGTTCACTTTGAGTATAGGCTTGTATTTGGTTGTGTTTTATCTCGAGTCTGTCGGGCAGATCGTAGTGGAGAAAAACTATGCAGATCTTAAGGATTTATTTTTAGACAATATGCTTACCATTTTGATTACTTCCATTTTCATCTTTATAGGTGTTCGGATTGTAGTCATCAATTATCAAAAACAAAATCAAGCTCTCATTAAGCTAAAGGAAGCCAATGATAGAAACCTCCGGGAGCTGCAATCACTGAATGAGAAGAAAAACCAGCTCATTGCTCTGCTTTCCCATGATCTCAAAAATCCGGTTGCATCTCTTGCTTCTACGCTTCAATTGGTTGATTTGGAGTTGATTTCCAAAGAAGAATTGGGCCAGATTCTCGCCAAACTCAAAAAGCAAAGTGTTCATTTGAGTCATGTACTTTCCAATACCTTGGGCTGGGTAGTTACTGAAATGGGTGATCATTCGCCTGAACCAGTCATGATCAATGTGTACGAATTGACCTCCGAAACACAGGAACTGATGGGAGTTCAGGCAGGAAGGAAGCATCAAAAGCTGGAAAAAGTTATTGAAACCACTGACCTGGTCCTGCCTATTCAAAAAGATGAAGTGAAGATTATCCTTAGAAACTACCTGGATAATGCCGTGAAGTTTTCTCCCGAAGGGGCTACCATCTATTTGGAGTTTCAATTTGACGGGAAGTCATTTAGATGGAATGTGAAAAACCCCGGAAAAGAGATTTCTGCCGAAGTTCAGAATCAACTTTTTGACTTTAATGTGAAAAGCTCCATGGGTACTCAAAAGGAAAAAGGGACTGGATTGGGCTTGGGATTATGCAAGCAGATCGCTAAAAAGATTGGATTCAATGTGGGCTATGAAAGATCAGCTGATGGGTTCAATGTGTTTTACCTGGAAAAAGCGCTTCCTACCGAGTTGAATTAGTAAGGAATATTCTTTTGTTTTTTTTAACGTCAGCGCACAGTAGACGGCTTCTTTTCATTTACATTTATCTGTCATTTTTTACTTCAAGAAAATATTAGGATCTACAAATTCCTAGATTTAACGAAGTTAATCACCCCGCACCCCATTCAATGTTTGATTTTGGAGTATTTGATAAATCCGGAGACTTAAATCAACTCCAAAACAGGATTTCGGAAGTCTTTGCCTTGATTTTGACGATTTTGATCCCATCACTCTGCGTTATTGATTTTTTGATGGGCTATAATTTGCTCTATGTCTCTGTCAAGTTCTTGTTTGCTTTCCCTTTTTTGATCGGGTATTTGGTGATGAAAAAATATGGCTATCATCAACTGATCCTACTCCTCATGATTTCGATAGGCTTGGTGGCTATCTCTCTTAACTTTTTTTTAAGCGAAGCTCATAGAGGAAGGACATTATATACCCTATTTATTTTTGTAGTTTCTTCAGTTTTTATGTTGAGAGGCCGATGGAGTGGAATGTGGATCGTCTTGGTTTTTTTGGTTTATGGTGTGCTGATTTTTCTCGGAAGGATGGAAAAGTATAAAATGACATTTGATGTGTATTCCACAGACGATTTTTTCCAAGATCAGATTATTACGATGACTTGGACCAGCCTTTTCACCCTGGTAATGATTTTGTTGTTTATAAAAAGTTATCAAAAGCAGAATTCATACATGCTTGAGCTCCAAAAAGAAAAGGAGAATGCGCTTTCCAGATTGGAAAATTTGAATGATAAAAAAAATCAACTGTTGGCTCTACTATCTCATGATCTTCGCACTCCTGTTACTAGTTTGAGTTTTACCTTGGAATTGGCAGAGGAAGGAATAATCAATGAAAAAGAGGTAAACCAAATCATTTCCAATCTCAAGCGTCAAAGCTTTCATTTGAGTAAAGTCTTGGATAATACCCTGGAATGGGTGATTACTGAAATGGAAGGGTCAGATTCGGAAGTGCTAGCTGTAAATCCACTGGTCCTATCCGAAGAGATGGTAGAGGTAATGCGTTTTCAGGCGGCTCAAAAATCCCAAGACTTGGTATTGGAATTTGAGGGGAATCCACTGGTAGTTAATTTGGCATTTAAAGAGATTCGAATTATCCTCAAAAACCTGTTGGACAATGCGATTAAGTTTACTGCCGAAAATTCTTCCATCGTTGTAAAGGTATTCCAGAATAATTCCAGGCTCCGTTGGGAAGTTAGAAACCCGGGTAAGCC
The DNA here is from genome assembly GCF_042657405.1 of Algoriphagus aquatilis. Classification (NCBI taxonomy): domain Bacteria; kingdom Pseudomonadati; phylum Bacteroidota; class Cytophagia; order Cytophagales; family Cyclobacteriaceae; genus Algoriphagus; species Algoriphagus aquatilis. Next base: position 102,001 of record NZ_JBHSKS010000010.1, on the reverse strand, counting down.
AATCAAGGAGTCTGAAAGGGCATTTCTTTTTGAACTAAAAGCGAGGAAAACAGAAGGGACTTTACGGGAAAAGGGGACTGGAATTGGACTTTCCCTTTGTCATAAAATTGCTTCTCGAAATGGTTGGGAAATTGGCTATTTATATCCCGAGGATGGCTGGAATGTCTTCTTTCTGGAGATTGATTTGCCTAGATCATAACTACTCGGAGACTTTTCGCACCATGGGCACCGATGACCAGGGATTGCTCGATATCAGCAGTTTTAGAAGGCCCTGCGATAAATAGTCCGAATCCTGAGTGTTCATCCCCGATATTTTCATAGGCTTGATGCAACGTGGGAAAAAGTCTTGATTTCCGAAGAACAATCACCAAATGTTCTGTAATAAATGGGAGCGCTCTATGGGGTAGCTGTTGATCATCCATCCAAATGGCACCATTTTCTGCTACCCCAAATTGTCCCTCTAAAATCGCCAAATTTAAATCCTCCAATTCATGCGGATCTTTTGGGAGAACTAGGGTAGAAGTTGATGCATACGCTGAGACTGCAGAATAAACTTTAGCCCAAGAGGATTCCGACAGCCAATCTAAAAACTCTATCTCAGACATTATTTCCCCCTTATTTCCTTCAATAGATCTTTTGAAAGCAGTCTCTATTTCTTCTGTAATCCCAAAAGAGGGTAACTCAGGCAAGGGTTTTTCCTCCTGAGTAATGGCCTGAATGGATCGTAAAATGGTTTCTCTACTGCTCATTTTCTGTTCTTTTGATACCATTCTTTAAATGATTCCTCGGGTGTATCCGGTAGATTTCTTCCTTTTCCCCAGCTGTTGATAGGATGATAGATCAGGGATTTTGGAAGAGTTTTCAAGGCAGTCCGCATCAGATTTCCAGAGATTTTGTAGGCTAATGGGCTTTTGAAAATTCCATTCGCCAGCTTCATAGACAGGCCTTTTCCCAGCTCACCATGGGTTTTGGTAATCTCTTGCCTCCATTCATAGAGTTGCTCATGGATGTTGATTTTCACCGGGCATACATCCGAACAGCTTCCGCAGAGCGTGGAGGCAAAGGGAAGTGTGCTGTATTTTTTCATATCCAATCCCGGGGAAAGGATCGACCCAATCGGTCCGGGAACGGTGCTGCCATAGCTGAATCCACCGCTTCTTCGGTAGATTGGGCACGTGTTCATGCAGGCCCCGCATCGGATACATTTGAGTGAGTTTCTGAACTTCTCTCTTCCGAGTTGTGCTGTTCTCCCATTATCTACCAGAATGACATGGATTTCCTTTCCAGTAGCCGGACTTCTGAAATGCGAATTATAATTAGTGACCGGTTGGCCTGTGGCAGATCTTGCCAGCAATCGGAGGAAGACGCCAAGGTCTTTTCTTCGTGGGATGATTTTTTCGATTCCCATGCAGGCGATATGTACATCCGCCAAATGAACGCCCATGTCTGCATTGCCTTCGTTGGTACAAACTACAAACTCGCCAGTCTCTGCCACCGCAAAGTTGACTCCGGTAATGGCCACTTTTGCTTTTAGAAATTTTTCTCGAAGGTGAACTCGAGCTGCCTGTGTCAGGTAAGTTGGATCCTCATTGCCTTTTTCCGTATGAAGTTTTTCATGGAAAAGGTCGGAGATTTCCCCTTTTTTCAAGTGAATCGCAGGCAGGACAATGTGACTTGGAGGTTGATTCAAAAATTGGACAATCCGCTCTCCCAAATCGGTATCCACCACTTCAATTCCGTTTTTTTCTAAATATGGATTGAGGTGACATTCTTCGGTCAGGATGGATTTGCTCTTGACGATCGCCGTACATTTTTGCTTTTGCAAAATTGACAGCACAATCTGATTGTGTTCTTCAGCGTCTTTAGCCCAATGGACCGTAATGCCATTTTGAATTGCGTTTCGTTCAAATTCCTCTAAGTAGCTATCCAGCTTGGAAAGTACATTTTCCTTGATTTGCGAAGCGAGGTTGCGCAGGTCTTCCCATTCAGGAATGGTCTTGCTGATACGGTCACGCTTGTCCCGTACAAACCAGAGGGTCTCATCGTGCCATTTCGCTTTAGCTTGGTCTTTTAAAAACTCGGAGGCTGCTTGTGGGTGACTCATTGGATGGCTTGGTTAAGGATTTCGGCCAGATGCATAAACTTCACTTTTCTTCCCTCTCTGCTGGCAATTCCTTGGAGATGCATGATGCAGGACATGTCCCCTCCCGTGAGGATTTCGACCTGATGCTGCTCATGGTCGTCGAGCCGGTCTTTTCCCATTCTAAGGGAAAGTGCCTCTTCTGTGACAGAAAAGGTTCCTCCAAAACCGCAGCATTCGTCTGTACGGTTTAGCGTCATCCATTGCAATCCGTCCAAATTTTCCAAAAGGCTTTTGGCCTTATTGAAAGGAGTACCATTCATCTCCGAACTGGAAGCGAGCCGCAATCCGCGTTGCCCGTGGCAGGAGGCATGGTAGCCGACTTTGTGTGGAAATTTTCCTTTAATGTCTTTTATCTGAAGGATATCGGTCAAAAATTCAGTGAACTCAAAGATTTTGTCGTGTATTTCATGTTGCTCCTGTTCTAAATCCTGAAGTTTTGGAAAATGTTCTTTAACGTGCAACACACAGCTCCCTGAAGGAGCAACGATGTAGTCAAAATCCTTAAATAGCGAGATAAAATGCCGGGCAGTACCTTCTGTATCCCGCTCATAGCCCGCATTTGCCATGGGTTGACCGCAGCAAGTTTGTCCCAATGGATAGCTTACCCGACATCCAAATTTTTCGAGTAGTTCCAACGTAGCAATCCCCACTTTAGGGTAAAACTGATCTACATAGCAAGGGATAAAAAGTCCGACGTGAGGTGCATTCAAATTCATAGCTGTAAGATAACTCAGGACTTTTTATTTACCAGCATGGCTGCACCTAAAGCAGAACCATTGGGGAAGTCGCTCGGGATAATTTCATGATCAGGCAGCTTGATTCGTAGCATTTCTAGAAAAATGGAATTCGCGTTGAACCCACCGTCTACAAAAATCCTTTGAACGGGCGCACCGTCTAGGACAAGCTGAAGGGAAGCTACTTGGATATCGGTCAGCTCATGGATAAAGGTATAGTAGGCCTCTTCAAAATCTGGAAAACTAGCCCAATCTGTTTGTCTTGCTCTTCCCAACCCGTAATCTTCCGGCTTTAGGTAGTGAAACCCGATTCGTTTTTGACCAAAGGAGGATACTTTTTCAAAAGTGGCTAGATCAAATTTCATCTTCTTGTAAGTGCCAAGAGGTAGATTCCAATGGGCATACATTTCGTCGACTTGATACTTATGTTCTTCCCCGATGAAGAGTCGGGAAATTTTGATCGGCTGGCCGGAAATGCTCAGGAATTGTAGGCAGTCTTTGGTCAATTCAGATTCCGAAAGCGGGGTTTTATTAAACGGATTGATGCTGATCGCCCAAGTGCCAGTAGAGAGGAGGGCAAAAGACTCTTTTTCCTGCTCCAGGTAAGGTAAAAGTGCACCTGAAGAATCATGGACTCCGATTCCACAAGGAATAGATCCGAGTTCTGGTTTTGTCTTTAGGAGTGTATCACCGGCAAGAATCGGTGGAAGTAGCGGTTCGATGCCTTCTTTTTTTACCCAGTCATGGTAATCCATCTTCTCAAAATCCCAGAGTCCCGTATGACAGCCGATACTTGTATAGTCAGAGACCATCTGTCCGGTGAAGATCGAGCTTAGGTATTGGGGCAGGTGAAGGCAGTACTTCACGTTCTTGAAATACTCAGGTTTGGCATGTTTCAAAAAATAAATCTGCAAGCCGGAGTTGAGCATGGCGAGTGGAGGAGAAGAGGTTTGTTGGCAAAAAGCCATCTTGCCTCCGTTTTCCTTGTAAAACTTTTCCAAAAGCTCTTCAGGATACGGCTTTAGGTAATCATACAAAGGTGTGACAGGCTCTCCCTGTTCATCAGTGTGAACAAAGGAGGCACCATGGCCTGAGAAATTGAGTTTTTTAATTTCAAATTCGGGAGAATTCAAGGCATCCAAAAAGGTCTGTATCATCCAAGTTCTCAGCGGTAGAATTGCTTCACTGTCAAATCCGTCCTCATCCGGAATTGGGTCAAAACGCGTGTAGGTATTAAATACTTCCTTCAGATTCTCATCAAAGAGGAAGAATTTTTTATTCGTTTTACCGATGTCAAAGACAGCGGTGACAGGGATTTTGGACATGAGGATTGAAGTATTGGCTCTGACTGACAACTACCAAGGGATGGATAAGAAAAGAGAGTCAGAATTTTTGGTCCGGACTCTCTTTTTGGGTTGGGTTAAAGTGACTTTCTGAGGGTCATCCGGAACGGATTTTTGATCGGGATTCGGTCCTCGATTCCCAGGATTTGCTCAGCGATGGATTTACCCATATGCTCAAAATCTGTCGAAATCGTGGTGATACCTTCGGCAAGGATTTCCTTTAGCGGCGTATCATTGTAGGAAATGACACCGACCTCTCTGCCTAGCTTGAGGAGTTGCTCTCGGGATTTTTTCACCAGATTGACTAAGTCAGACTCAGCCAGTACGATGTAGCAGTCACCTGCGTCCAGCGGCTCGTCGTCATCGACCCCGTCTACAATCAGATTTTTGAAATCATGGAAGAAGCAAAACCGCTTGAATCCGTCCATGATTTCCACCGGATAGAGTTCCCCTTTTGGAAACACCAAGATTAATCGCTGATACTTTTTGAGATGCGTAATTCCAGATTCCAACACCTCGAAAATGTCCTTGGCAAAATCCTGATAGACACCGGGAAATTCGTTTTCATGTCCTTTTACAGCTCTGTCTATGATCAGCAGTTTTTCCTTAGGAATTCTTTTGATTAGGTCATATGCTGTCTCAGGATGTCCGCCTTGGTCAAAGAAGTGAGGAGCAAGAACGTACTGATTGTAATTCCCTAGGTTTTGTTCTAGCAGGTCTTCCAGGAGATTTCTGTTGTAATGGTGAATGTATAGATCCACTGTAGCCTGAGGGCCAAGCGTGTCCAAAATGGAATAGTAGATGAGTTTTTTGTACGAGCTGAGTTTGTTGAAAAGCAGCAGGACTTTCACCTTGTGTTCCATTTTGGTAGAGGAGATGTAGAATCCTTTTCCTCGTACAGAAGAAATGATGCCACGGTCTCGTAGTTCGTTGTAGGCTTTCTCTACGGTGTCACGGGATAATAAAAAGTCAAAACTGGTCTCATTGATTGAGGGTATTCTGTCGCCGATTTTCAGTTTTCCTTTTTCAATATCCTCCAAGATCAAATTGACTACCTGGAGGTACTTCGGCGTGCGTGAATCCACGGCGATTTTTTCAGATTTGTCAAGAAGCATAGGTTACTGGGTTGTTGGGTATAGTGCTAAGGGTAATAGAGGGTATCGGTATTTACCGAGGGAAAGCTGCCGCCAGGCCGCCATCCACATTGAGCATATTTCCGGTGGACTTGGTCAAAAGGCCACCTACAAAAGCGAAAGCAGCATCAGCAATATCGCTGACTTTGACGCTTTCTTTGAGGAGTGTTCTGTTAGCATAATACTGTGGAAGTTCCTTGACATCGATGCCATAGGCTTTGGCTCGGTTTTCGGCCCAGCCACCTTCCCAGATATTGGAATTTTCGATCACAGCGTCTGGATTGACTACGTTTACCCTGATCTTGTCCTCGGCAAGTTCGGCTGCCATCAGTCTTGACATATGAAGTTGCGCAGCTTTTGCAGTTCCGTAAGCTACATTTTTCGGTCCCGCCACCAGTGCATTTTTACTTACCACATTGACAATATCTCCCCCAAGGCCTTGCTGACGCATCAGGTCAACTCCCACTTTGGATACATGGTATTGTCCCATCACCAGGATGTCGTTGAGTCTATCCCAATCGCTTTGGGTATGATCTTCGAAAGCTCGAGAAATGGAGATGCCGGCATTGTTAACCACGATATCAATTCCGCCAAATTTCAGACAGGTGACCTGGATGGCTTCTGCCAGACTTTCGGTATTGGTTACGTCAAGTCTTGCTCCAAGCACAGCGTCTTTTCCGTATTTCTTTTCAAATTCGGCTACAGCCCCATTGAGTCTTTCTTGGTCAATATCCGTGAGTACGACGCAAGCGCCTTCCTGTACGAATCTCTCAGCAATGCCTTTTCCGATCCCGCCTGCACTTCCTGTGATCAAGGCAATTTTTCTGGAAAGCGGTTTTTCTTTTGGCATTCTGGAAAGTTTTGCTTCCTCAAGTAGCCAATATTCAATGTCAAAAGCCTCCTGAAGCGGAAGGGAGACATACTCCGATACAGCCTCAGCACCTCGCATCACATTGATGGCATTGATGTAAAATTCGGAAGCTACACGGCTAGTTTGCTTGTCTTTGGCGTAGCTGAACATGCCTACTCCCGGCCAAAGGATCACTACCGGATTGGGGTCCCGCATCGCAGGACTATTGTGGTGTTTATGCTTTTGATAGTAATCGGCATACATCTCCCGATAGGCTTGGAAGGCAGTACCTATCTTTTCTTTCAAACCCTTCACATCGCTCAGATCTGCATCAGATGCCAAGTCCAAGACCAGAGGGCTAATTTTCGTGCGGAGAAAATGGTCAGGGCAAGAAGTGCCCATCGGAGCCAGTTTACCCAAATCATGGCTATTGATGAATTGAAGGACGGTGTCACTGTCATTGAAAGTACCTACCATTCGGCGCTCGGAAGAGGCAAGACCTCTCAAGATCGGAGCAAGTTTGGCAGCCTGAGTTTTTCTTTGGTCAGGAGAAAGTGATGATACTTTTTCACCACCAAATACAGGTCTTTTCTTACCATAGTTTTCAGCCAAATAGGCAGAAGCCATTTCGATCACCTCTAGGCTGTTCATATAGCATTCATAGGCAGTATCTCCCCAGGTGAAAAGTCCGTGGCCGCCGAGCATAATTCCTCTGATGCCAGGATTAGTATCCAAGGCTTCTTTCAGTTGCAGGCCTAGGTCAAATCCTGGCCGCTGCCACGGAACCCAAGCGATGGATCCTTTCCAAAGGTCTTTGGTGATTTGTTCTCCGTCTTTTGAAGCCGCAATGGCAATCGCTGCATCGGGATGCAGGTGGTCAATGTGTTTGAATGGTAAAAAACCATGAAGGGGAGTGTCGATAGACGGTGCCTTGGAAGCAAGGTCATAAATGCAATGGTTGAACAATTCTACCATCTCATCTTCAAACTCGATTCCTCTGTATATTCCTTTCAGAGACCGTAATTTATCCACGTAAAGCCCTGCCAAACCTGAACGTGTCATCGTGCCGATATCACCACCTGAACCTTTGATCCACATCACTTCGACGGGCTCTTTGGTCAGGGGATCCAACTCGATGGTTTTACAGGAAGTATTTCCTCCTCCGTAATTGGTGATTCTGAGATCTGCTCCGAGTATGTTGGAGCGGTAAATTAAAAGGTCGACTTCATTTCCTGCCAGGGTAGCCGCTTTGGCCTCGTCCCAGAGGTAGCTTACATAGTTAAAACTCATAATCGGTGTATTCATACGTGCAGGTCTACTGGTTATACCATGAATTTCTATGAAAACAGGGCATTCGGTATCCTGTAGTGTCTTGAGTGAAGAGATTTTTGATTGATTTTTTAAATGAGTCCAAAATGGTTTCTTTGGCACAAGGACTATCTACTGCTAAAGTGTATTTTCCTAATCACTTTTCCCAGAATAATATGTGTAAACTAGTCAAAAAATCATCTGACAGGGCAGGATAGGGCGGGTGAGTTTGTTTAGTTTATTCAACCCAAAATAAATTCTATGAGCAGCATCGGACTAGTAAAGAAACTGGTCGCCCAGACCAATGAGTTTGAGAGAACTCCTATACCGGATGACCAACTGAAGGGAAATAAAAGTTTCTTGGGCATGTATGCCGGTGAGCATACGGCAGGTACTGAATTTGTAATTGGGCCTTTGTTTGTCGCACATGGGGTAGGAGCTATAGATTTGGTGCTTGGCTTACTGATAGGTAATCTGCTTGCCGTGCTGAGTTGGGGATTGATTACTGCGCCGATTGCCACAGCCAAGCGAATGACGCTCTATTATCAATTGGAGCGGATAGCAGGGAAAAATCTGGTACGCTGGTACAATCTGGTCAATGCCTTGATGTTTTGTTTTTTGGCGGGGTCGATGATTGCGGTTTCTGCTACCGCAGTTGGGATTCCTTTTGATTTGGAAATGCCCATGCTGAATGATTGGCTGCCCCGTACGCCCGGATGGATTATCACAGTCTTATTGATGGGAGCGGTGATTACGTTGGTAGCTATTCAAGGATATAATCAGGTGTCCAAATTTGCCAATGTGATGTCGCCTTGGATGATATTGGTCTTTTTTGCTGCGGCGATTGTAGGCTTGGCCCAACTCGGGGTAGGTTCGGCAGAAGAACTAGTTACAATCGCTCAGGAAGTGATTTGGAATGGTGTTCCACTTCCGGGAATGTCTCGGTTTACGATCTGGCACATCATCTTTTTTGCTTGGTTTTGTAATATGGCCATGCATATCGGCATGTCAGACTTAACCATTTTAAGGTATGCCAAGTCCTGGACTTCTGGATTCACAGTTTTTGTAGGGGTATATTTGGGCCATTTTGTAGCTTGGATAGCTTCAGGGATTTTGTACGCAGTGTTTCTTCAGGCAAATACTGGTTCACAGGAATTTGCGCCCGGACAAATTGCCTATCAGACCTTGGGGATTGCGGGTGCGGTTTGTGTGATTATCGCAGGATGGACTACTGCCAATCCAACGATTTACCGAGCCGGATTGGCTCTGCAGGGAATTTTCCCATATGTCCCCACTTGGAAAATTACCGCCATCGTAGGCGGAATCACGAGTTTGGCTGCATGTTTTCCAGCTTTGGTAATGAAGTTGTTGGACTTTGTAGCGCTTTACGGATTACTCTTGATGCCAATGGGTGCTGTGATTTTTGCCGATTTCTATTTTGCTAAAAAGATGGGCTTTCGTTCTGAAGCTGCTCTTGTCACCAAGTCAAATTTCAACTTGCCTGCCTTGCTCAGTTGGGTGCTTACACTGGTTTTTTGTCTTGGTCTAAATCTGTTTTACGGAGTAGAAATCTTCTTCCTAGGGCTCCCCGGATGGTTTGTAGCCGTAGCCATTTTTGTAACCTTATCCAAAATGAAATACCCATTGACTAAATCACTTGCCAAATGAAAAGTGTGTTGAAACTTGCCTCTGTGATCGGATTAATGTTTTCAATTGTTCCTCCTGTGCTTTTCTTTCTAGGCAATATGGAGCTTGACACCATGAAGCTTTGGATGGGAATCGGGATGCTGGCTTGGATGGTGACTGCGCCGTTTTGGATCAATAAGCAGGAAGACAGAAGACCGAAGACGGAAGGAAATTGACCAAATTCAATGACCAATTATCAATGACCAAATTCAATGATCAATTTTCAAGGATCTCTGGTCGGGATCTAATTTTCCAATAAAACTTCATTTCCTTACCCTATGAATACCGACTTTCACGCCCGATCACTTTTCTTGCTATCCGAACAGCTTGACTCAAAAGGAATAAATCCAGCTGACCTCGTCTCCCGGATTTCTGCATTTCAGATTGCAGTACCAAGTTGGGCTTTGGGAGCGGGCGGGACGCGTTTTGGGAGGTTTTCAATTGGTGGCGAACCCAGAAACTTGGAAGAAAAGCTGGAGGATATCGGACTTCTGTCCAAACTGACCAAGCGAACAGATGCGGTTTCCCTGCATATTCCCTGGGATATTCCAAAGGATACCGAGGCAGTAAAGCAAAAAGCAGCAAGTCTGGGGATCGGCTTTGACGCGATGAACAGCAATACCTTTCAGGATTATGGGCAGCCGCTTTCTTATAAGATGGGTTCGCTCAGCAATGCGGATGCAGCCGTACGTGCTCAAGCAGTGGAGCATAACCTTCAGGTGATTGAGATTGGAAAAAGTCTCGGAAGTAAAGGGCTGACGGTTTGGCTGGCGGATGGAAGTAACTTTCCGGGGCAGGCCCATATCCGAAAAGCGTTGCAATGGACTACAGATTCGTTAAAGGAAATTTATGCTGGAATGCCCGATGATTGGAAACTTTTGTTGGAATACAAGCCTTATGAACCTAATTTCTATCACACCGTGATTCCCGATTGGGGTACCTCAGCGCTGATTTGTAGGCAATTGGGAGATCGGGCAAAAGTATTGGTTGATTTGGGGCATCACTTACCCAATACCAATATTGAGCAGATAGTGGCTACCCTCATGCATCAGAATCTACTTGCTGGCTTCCACTTCAATGACAGCAAATACGGTGACGATGATCTGAGCACCGGAAGTATTAAGCCGTATCAGTTGTTTTTGATCTTCTGCGAACTGATCGGTGGAGCGGCTGAAGGGGCCCAAGCGTGGGATTCCATTTCCTGGATGATCGATGCAAGCCACAATACCAAAGATCCGCTCGAGGATTTGATTCAGGCACTAGAAGCCATTTCTCAGGCTTATGCCAAGGCTCTTTTGGTGGACCGTGAAAAATTGACTCAATGCCAAAATGAAGGAGATGTGGTGGGGGCTCAGGAAGTGCTACAAGAAGCGTTTTTGACAGATGTCAGACCCTTAGTCCGAGAGGCCCGAATCCAGAGTGGAGGAGAATGGGATCCCTTGGCTTTTTACAGAAAAGAAAAAATAAGAGAGGGATTGATTGCTAAGCGAGGTAAAAATTCGCAGGCGAGTGGATTGTGATGTTTTAGGTGGCTTTGCACAGTTGCGGATTTCATAGCAAATGACTATTGATATACTGAAAAAGTTGATTCGAAGGATAATGTTAAACTAATCAATTCACCTATCATTGACCAAAACTTCTGCTGTATCAGGTTTTTTATTTTCAGTGGGCTTGATGGATCCAAATATATCTTCCTTCCTTAAATGTAATTAGCCCACCACCAACTTCTTCTTTTCGAACGACAATCGCTGGGTTATCGAGTTTGACTTCTCTGCCACCAATGATTTCATCGTCTTCAATCACGATTTCATATGTTTCAGAGTCATAAACAAGTCCCCAATAGTCAACCCAATTAAAATCAGTCAAATGAGCAAATAGCTCTCCAAAGCCAATTTTTATTTTCTCACTAGTTTCTCCGTGAGTAATTACTATTCCTGAAGTTTCATTTTTTCTATTAAAGACCGCTTGGTCGAGTTTTCCGTCACCGTTTAAATCCGCGATTAATGTATCCGTTAAATTGAAGGTGGTTACTTTTTTGAATTCGGAACTCAAACCTTGATTTGCATATTCAGTCGTTTCATTTAAGTTTTGTTCTGGTTCTTCTTTGTCTTTAATATCAACCCTGTCCTTCTCCGATGAAATTTCCTGTTGAGACTCCTTGTTAGAATTGGACTGATCACAACTCGTTAAAATCAGAAAATTCAATACATAGATTAGATATTTCATTGTCGTTTTTGCTAACTATTAACTCACTTATAAAGCTCATAGAAGTTCCCCGGTGTAATCACCTTAAAGCTTGAATTTGGATACGTTTCGGGGAATTCCGCCGGAAACTTTCCTGTAGCTCCTTCTGCATACTTGAATTCGAAGCAGGTCAGGTGCCCGTCTTTCTCTTCAATGTAGTCGATCTCCTTTTGGTCATAGGTCCTCCAAAAGTAGGTATTGATAAATCTTCGATGGTTTTGGTTGAATTTGATCCGTTCGGTGATGCAGAAGTTTTCCCAAAGGCCTCCCGCATCTGTTCGGAGATTCAATTCATTGAAGTTGCGGATTACTGCATTTCGGATTCCCACATCGTAGAAGTAGATTTTTTGGCTTTTGGCCAGTTCCTTCCGGAGGTTACGGCTGAAGGAGTGCAGTCGGAAGATCACAAAGGATTTTTCCAGCAGCTCCAAGTAGCGCTTGACCGTGTGCACATTCGTTCCGGTGATTTGCGCCAGCTCATTCAGTGAAGACTCGCTTCCGGTCTGCAAGGCAATCGCCGCCAAAAGCTTGAACAGCAAGTCCGGCTTTTTGATTTGCTCAAACTGGAAAAGGTCTTTGTACAGGTAGTTGGAAGAGATTTCGGCGAGTTCTTCGATTTTGTCATCTCCAATGCTAGTAAAGACTTGTGGATAGAGTCCGAATCTCAGGAAGTTGGGCAGATTGGCTTTGATCTGAATGGGATTGAGCGACTGTCCGATTTCTTCGAGGGAAAAAGGCAGCAGCAGAAACTGACGCGATCTGCCGGTCAGTGGCTCGGAGACCATTCCCGAAAGTTCAAAGCTGGAAGAGCCTGTGGCGATAAATTGAACATGCGGAAAGGTGTCCACCAGTACTTTCAATACCAAACCGATGTTTGCGATATGCTGGGCTTCATCAAAAATGATCAATTCGCGATTTCCGATAAATTCCGCCAAAAGTCCCGAATTAGTCGTGGACAGGGCGTCTTTGTATTCCTGAAGCTCACAGTTGATGTAAGCCGATTTTTCAGAAAACTTCCCAAGCAGGTGTTTCACCAAGGTGGTTTTCCCGGTTCTTCTGGCGCCATAGAGGATCAGAACTTTACCTTTGAAAAGCTGATCTTCGAGTTGGGCGATAATGGTTCGGGATACTTGCACGAGTTTGTTTGATCTAAATTCATTAATCTAACTTCACAAATTTAGCTTAATTTATGAATTCAACTTCACAAATTTGGCTAAATTCATGAAGTGAACTTCATAAATTTCAATTAATTTGTGAAGTTGGGACTTTTTGAATAATGAAAAAGGTTGGATTCGGACTTTTGAGCGGATTGGTTTAACTTCCTCATTCCCAAAATCAATCCACTATGAAAAACTCCTTTTTGTTAATCCTTTTAGCACTTGCGGCATGTTCCGCACCACAATCTCAGGAATCCCTTGAGCAGGAATTCATAACTATTGGTTCGGTCGAGCGACTCGATTCAGCTCTGAATAGATTAATTCCTACGGGTGCCGAAATCGAAGTGTTGGCTTCCGGTTTTGAATGGGCAGAAGGTCCGCTTTGGCTGGAGGAGCAGCAGGCGGTAATTTTCACGGATGTGCCTACCAATACAATCTGGAAATGGACGGAAAAAGACAGTCTATCGCTTTACTTGAGTCCTTCAGGATACTTAGGTGATCGGACAGACAAGCGCGAACCCGGAGCCAATGGCTTGGCCTTGGATGCTTCTGGAAACCTGATTTTGTGTCAACACGGAGAGCGGCAGGTCGGCAAAATGTTGGCTTCGCTTGATACTCCAGAATCTGATTTTGAAGGGTTGGCTACCAATTATGAGGGTAAGCGGTTCAACAGTCCAAATGATCTGGTATTCAATTCCCGAGGGCAGCTCTTTTTCACCGATCCTCCCTATGGCATGGATCCTTGGGATGAGAAGCAGTTGGATTTTCAAGGGGTTTATCGACTGGATCCCGATGGGAAAGTTAATTTGCTGATAGACACACTTTCCCGTCCCAATGGAATCGCGCTCAGTCCCGATCAAAAGACGCTTTACATTGCTCAATCAGATCCAGATAAAGCCAGATATTATGCCTTTGACCTGGATGAGAGCGGAAATGTGATTTCGGGAAAAATCCTTTTTGATGCCACTTCATTACAGGGTGAATCCCGAAAAGGCCTCCCAGATGGATTGAAAGTTCACTCTGGTGGAACCCTCTTTGCCACAGGTCCGGGAGGCGTGTTGGTGATCAGCCCGGAGGGAAAACATATCGGAACTATCCTGACCGAAAACGGCACGGCAAACTGTGGGTTTGATGCCGACGAAAAATACCTCTACATGACGGCAGATGCTTTTCTGATGAGGATTAAGTTAAAATGAGAAAGCTTAATTCTGAAAAATGTTGGGATGCGAGGGAGCTGGGAAGTATGGAGGTCGGACGTTATGCTGCTTCTAGTGAAGCAGCATAACGTCAACCATTTTATCTTAAAGTTTCGGTAAAGTCCAAGGCTCACGATATTCTGGAAGGATCAATTTGTTTGCTTCATTATTGCCGATAAACTGTCTTTTTGCGTCATCCCAAATCAATTGTTCGGCACCTATTCGGGCAGCGATATTTGGGATATGGGCATGCAGCGCGGCCAGTCTCCCAGCCTCGGGTGGGCAGGAGGGTTGGTTTCTGGTTTTGATGCAATCCACAAAATTAGCCACATGTAGGTTATGGGATTCGGTAGTTCCTTCCAGTTTCTTGACTTCACATTTTGCCGCTTTGGCGGTTCCGTCCCACTCAGGATAGATTTCATAGCCACTTCGATTGACGACTAATGTGCCTAATTCACCCACATAGGCGATTCCGTATGGTTTGTTGTATGGCCCACTTTGCAAGCCTCCGTTCATGTCGTAGTTGATCAGAAAATCCTTTTTTGGGAAAAGCACATTCATCGTGTCAAAAGTATCCCGGTCGCGGTTTTCTTTGTTTACATTTTTGGCATAGGTCAGTACGGTGGAGGGCGCAGCGGGATTTTCCTCTACCCAGATGGCCATGTCCAGCAGATGTACTCCCCAGTCAGACATCAATCCTCCTCCGTAATCCCAAAAGTGCCTCCAACTGCCATGGAAACGGTTGGGATTAAAGTCCCGCTTGGGTGCAGGGCCGAGCCAAAAATCATAATCTACGCCCTGGGGCGTGGGTGTGGCAGGTTTAACCTCATTGCCCAGCCCATAATTGAAGTTTGACCAGATGTTTACCTTACGGATTTTGCCAAGATGGCCACTTTTGACGAATTCCCTGGATTCAATAAAGGCTTGGCCGGCTCGCTGCTGTTGGCCTACTTGCATAATCCGCCCGTAGTTGGCAGCTGCCTGAGTCATTAAGTCGCATTCTCCGATGGAATTGGCCATGGGTTTTTCCACATAGACATCTTTCCCCGCTTGACAGGCGGCTACGGCAATCAAGCAGTGCCAGTGATCCGGTGTGCCGATGATGACTGCATCGAGATCTTTTTTCTCCAATAATTTCCGGAAATCTGTATACCGTTCAGGTTTTTTCCCTGTGGCTTCTTCCACCTCTTTGATTCGCTTATCGAGCACATTTTGGTCCACGTCACAAATGGCGACACATTCTACTTCCGGCAAGGCTAGGTGGTGGCGGAGTATCCCAAATCCCATATTGTTGGCGCCGATGAGGGCCACGCGAATCTGCTCATTTGGGGAGATTTTCTGTCTGGCTTGAAGTAGGGAGGGGGAGAGCCAAAGGCCGCCTGCGATCAGACTTGACTGTTTCAGAAATGATCTTCGATCGTTCATATAGGAAGATGGGAAGTGTGATGAAATTTAAATTAGGTGAATTTTCGGTAAAGAGTAACTCCTTGAAAATATTTAACTGACTAATGTCAGTCTTTTGATCATTGATTTTGAAAAATGTGTATAACTCAGAAGTTTTAGTGGATATCCTGTGATTTTACCGCAAAAAATTAGGGGAAAAATTGTGGGAAAGTTTTGATTTGAAAAATTGGAAACAGTCTGAAAATCAGCCAACTTTAATCCCATCAAGTAAGAGATAAAAGGCCGGGTGTAAGATCTCGGACCGAAGTTTGACAGATTGAGATCAGGCGCAAAGGGGAGTTTTTCGAAAGAGAAATTTCTGAGACGGGAAACCGCAGAAGTGCCAAAAAAGATGAGCTGAGTTTGAGTTTCTCCTTGGAGAAATCAGATTTCCGGGCACGAAGGATCGGGAAAGAAATTTCACGGTTGAAAGGGGTAACTCCAGAAATGCACAAACGGATTCATCAGCGCTTGGAGCCTTCGGGCGAAAGGTAAAATCATCTGGCACAAAGGAACGGCTGCTCAAATGCAGCAGTTTGAAACGGACCACCGCAGAAGTGCTATCACGATCGGCCCAAGAGTTTGCCGTCGGGCAGATTCAGGATACCGGGCATGAAGGGGCTTTCCGAAAGGAAGGTCTGAGAAGGGCAACCGCAGAAATGCAACAAGGTATCTGAAAATTGGGACATGCTCTTCGGAGCTGCTGCAGACTGTCGGTTTTGACTCGGGTAACTGGGGAGAGCCGAATAACTGTAGCTTGAGGTGAGTTGAGGACTATGGTTTTCAAGTCATCAAATGGGAAGCTTTCGTCAAGAAATGCTTCCCATTTCTGTTTTTAGGCAAGCTGATTTTTATCGGGGATCACATTCTCTTCCCCACTGAAACCATTCTTCCGGCGCCTTTGCTACAAATTTCCCTTGGGTAAATTCTATGCGATCAGGGGCATTGGGTTCACTTGAACTTTTAGATGAAAGAAAAAACTCCAGTTCAAATACTCCGTGGATTTCTTTTTTATTAGAATCATAATGCGTTAACTGGAAATAGCTTTCCCTTAATTCAGAATCCAACTTATAATACGTACTCCCTGCATCATAACCTATAGAAGTGGCGTAGTATGGTCGTCCATATTGTCCCACAGTATTTGCGGAATTTGGATCATTTTGAGATGTATTTTTGAGTAATTCTTGAGCTGACTGGATTTCAGTGGTGGGAAGAATAAAACCCAAATCTAACATTCGTTGAAAGTAACCACTCTCGTCATAAGCAGTAAAGCCGAATCCAAGCGGAATAATTGAATTATCAGGTGAACAGGTAATTTGTTTTTGCAAATAAAACCTTATTGGAGACTTCCATTCTTCTCCGTTGAAAAGTACGGTCATTTCTCCATTAAAGTTCCCCTTATCGGGTTCACCATCTTCTTGATTACAGGAAAGAAAGGCACCTGCTATAATCAGTATAATAATTAACTTTTGCATAGTTAGTTTTTAATAAATCGCAGGTGAATAATTTCATTTAAGGAGTTTTGATAGCTGAATAAATATACTCCTGGTTTTAATTTATCGACAGAAAGGGTTATTCGTCGTTCATTTTGTGATTCAACACTGATTTCAGAGGTTACGATTGTGCGATTTTTTACATCTGTAACTTCAAAGAAATAGAATCCATCTCCTCTATCAGAAGATTTAATTGTTATCTTATCCGAGGTAGGATTTGGAAACAGAATTACATCATTGTTCAGATTTTCACCAACATCTTCTAAATCGCCTAAATCAGGACAGACAGTACATCCTCCTCCAAGGAAATCGTTTTGAACAGTTCTATACGCAGTAAATGTTGAGTTGTTTTGGTCAGTGACCACCAGCATAACCTCTAAATTTTGGTTTGTGGGCATGGTGGTAGTCAAGGTTGTTCCGTTTCCTGCGAAGTAGTATCCTGAGCCGTTATTTAATTGCCAGCTTGTGGAATATGGGGCTATGCCACCTTGAATGTTTGGACTGAAATTAAGTGTTTGACCATTTCCTGCTGTCCCAGGCCCAAGGATAGAAGCCCACAATGCGGGAATTGAAAATCTGAAAGCTTCGACTGTTGGGCCATTTAAATTAATGTTACGATTATTGTTTGATACATTAACAACTCCTGTTGGTTCGCCATTATGAGTGCGGAATGGATTAGAAAAATGAAGTACTCTGGTGTAATTAGGGCCAAATTGAGGTTGAACGCCCATTATTGATCGCTAATGGTTACGTCTTGGGAAAGAACCTGAAATCCAAAGGTGTGCATGTGCATCTCCCGGTGTAGGATCATTATCATGTCTTGCACCCAATAAATGACCGATTTCATGAACGATTGTGTAGTTTGCAATACCAGCACTTATTTGTGATATACCATACGCATTGGGTTCTAAAGGACCAATTTCACTTACTCTACCGGCAACAGTCCCGTAATTTTGGCTATCTGTTAATAGCATTACTATGTCAGCTTCATTATTATCTCGTAATTGTTGCGCGTTTATATTGTTAGTTAATGCGTTAACATCAAAAACTATATCGTTTGATTCATTAAAATTAAGTGGTAACACTCCAGCAAGATCTAAAGCTACCAAAGTGTTACTGTTAATTACAGCAGTTTGCCATTGGGCAAGTGCCGTATTTGCCATATTTACTAGGTTTTGTCCTGAATTTGCCGCAGCGGGAGTAAATAGGAAGAGTACTCTCACTACGGCCGAAGTGTTGGCTATCCGATTGTTCTGATCTCCGGTTTCACTAGAAACTTTAGTAGTAGGCTTAAAGTCATTTTCTTTAGAATTTGAATCTTTACTCATTGAATGTGGCTGTTCACATTCTAATAAGTTTATCTTCTCCATATCATAATCTAACAATATCGCTTGTCCATCAGGTAAGTGCTGAATCTCAAAAGACTGATTACCAGTAGAAATGTGTCCGGATACTTCTCCTTTTGTGGATGAAAGGACAATTTGACTATTTTCGCCTTCTCCTATCCACATTGATGCTTCGGAATTGCGTTGCCCCATTATCTTTCTGGAAACAATATTTTTATCTAATCCAGGAATTGTAATGGAGATTTCATCACGACCCATGAGGTCATCAATATTTACAATGTCAATTAAAGTAACGGAATTGAGGTAATCTAAATTTTTTAATTTTTCAAGCTGGTTCTTATCCAGCTGTGAAAGATTGCTTTCCGATAATCTTGACCTTGAAATTAAGGATGGAGTATCTTTCTTTTGGGCATTTGCCAGGAATGCGAAAGCAAAAACCAGCAACAAGGATAGGTAAATGTTTTTTATAGTATTGAGCTGTTAAAAGTTTGTTTAAATAGGTTAATTAAAAACTAGTTACTCATTTATTTTTAAATTCAAAAAAAAAATCATTCTTTTTTAAAATTTATATCATTGTCAATCAAGTGTTTTAGAGAGTCATCGCAACAATTTCATCGGATCTTTCTATTACCTCAATTAGTCAATTCGATAACTTTTAACGGCATTGTGCTACCAAAAGGTTTTTCGTTCAATTAAAGGCGATGCTGATTCAAGTAATGATTGTCGCAAGGCTATTTTTAGAGAAAAAAGTATAGCAGGCTGAAATTTTGGTTTGTCCTTCCTAATTTCTGAAAAAATCTAAAACTATGCCTTTTCGCCTGCTGATTATTCTGATCCTACTCGTAAGCTTTTCCTGCAATAACGCAGAAGAAAAATCCAATGATTCACCTCCAAACGTCATCTTCATCCTTGCCGATGACTTGGGGTATGGGGATCTTGGTTTCCTCGGTCAGTCATACATCGAGACCCCAAATATTGACCGGTTGGCTAGAGAAGGAATGTTTTTCACGAATCATTATTCCGGAGCGCCGGTTTGTGCACCTTCCCGTTCTGCACTCATCACAGGATTACATACAGGTCACACTCCAGTAAGAGGCAATTTTGAGGTTCAACCCGAAGGACAATATCCCATGCCGGATACACTTCTGACATTGAGTAAGATTTTCCAACAAGCAGGTTATGTCACAGGAGCCTTTGGGAAATGGGGGTTGGGTTTTGTCGGTACTTCAGGTGATCCAAGCAAGCAGGGATTTGAGCAGTTTTACGGATACAATTGTCAGCGCTATGCACATCGCTACTACCCGGCGTACCTTTGGGAAAATCAAACCAAGGTAAACCTCCCCGGGAATGACTGGACGAATAAAGTCACTTATGCCCCTGATCTGATTCAGGAAAAGACCTTGGCTTTTATTGAGGCAAATCAGAATAATCCCTTTTTTCTCTTCATGCCCATTGTGATGCCACATGCCGAACTGGCGGCACCGGACGATGCCATTTTTCAAAAGTATCGGGCAAAGTTTGGCGAGGAAAAAGCACACATTGCTCCAAAAGGGGGAGATTATGGTCCGGATATGCTGATTCCTGGTTATCAGTCCACGGATCATCCGAGAGCAACTTTTGCCGCTATGGTGGAGCGTACGGATCGCTACGTTGGAGAGGTTATGGCCAAATTGGAAGAATTAGGGCTCAGTAAAAACACCATTGTGATCTTTACCTCTGACAACGGGGCTCATTTCGAAGGTGGGACGGATTACGATTTCTTTGACAGCAATGGGCCTTTTCGAGGATTAAAAAGGGATCTATATGAAGGAGGGATTCATGTACCAATGATCGTCAAATGGCCGGGTAAAGTAAAGGCGGGAAGCCAATCGGATCATGTTTCCGCTTTTTGGGATTGGTTGCCCACCTTTGCAGAGATGCTGGGTGAAAAATCACCAGAAGGAATCGATGGGATTTCATTTTTACCTTCTCTTTTGGGTAAAGGCAAGCAATCCAAACATGACCATTTGTATTGGGAGTTTCATGAGTTGGGAGGAAGGCAGGCTGTACTTAAAGACGGCTGGAAATTGGTAAAGTATCAAGTGAAAGAACCGGCAAAACTGACAGTCGAACTCTTTGATTTGTCATCGGATCCAGCAGAAAGTAAAAATCTGGCTTCTGAGAATCCCCAAAAAGTGGCTGAATTGGAAAAGCTGATCCAAGAAGCCCATATGCCAAATCCGGTTTTTAGGTTTTTTACTCGCCAATAAGATTTGGATCAATCTTTTTTTTCGAGCTGATCGATGATGGAAATTAACTCAAGTTCCAAGGTAGGAATGATGTGATCGACTCCACCCCAAACAGCCCAAAGATCGACTCCAATATAATCGTGAATGAGTTTATCTCTCATTCCAGCAATTTTCTTCCATTCAATTTGAGGATGTTTTTCACGAAGTTCGAAGGGTAATTTTTTGGTTGCTTCACCAATTATCTCAAGATTTCTGATTACCGCATCCTGAACAACGGGCTTTTGTAGAAAATCAGATTCTGTAAATCCATGCGTATACTCTTTGATTTTCTCAATACAAGAAAGAATATGTTGGAGATATAGTAATGGATCTTTTTTCATTCTATAAAATCCTGATTAAATCATTTTCTATGATTGGCTTAAGGGGAGGATGAATCGATTTTTGAGTTATCAAGTCAACTTTTAAACCTAATAATTCAGAAAGTTCTTGCTCAAGACCAATCAGATCGATGAGATTCACATTTCCCTCGAAATCGATCAAAATGTCTAGGTCAGAATCCTCCGAGTGATCTCCTCTGGCATATGACCCAAAAACACCGATAAATTTGGGGTGAAATTTGTATGCAGTTTTCTTGATTATTTCTCGTTGTTTCTCTGAGATAGCCATATTTGAATTAGTCAATCCTATATCTATTCAAAAGTTAAGGAATTACTATTTAAAAACTAAAAACGGGAGCCCGAAAGCTCCCGTCTTATTACCCAATCATTTACTTATTACCCTATAAGTATTTTGAATCTAGGACTTCAACTATATTTAACTATCCTTCTGTGACCTGCTCAAGGAAATTATTTCCAATCCCATGCTACGATGGCCCAGGATTGAGTATGATCCTCAAACTCATCGATCACCTCAAAACCTACTCTGCGATGTGCGGCTAAAGAGCGATGATTGCTCAGGGCGATTTCGGTGATGGCAAAGGAATATTTCTCTGAGAAGGCATTTTTGTAAGCCAGGTAGAGTTGATCAAAAAGTCCTTTCCCCCGTTGGTTTTTCCCTACGCAAACTTGTCCAATGACCAGATATTCGTATTCTGAAACTGATTTTCCTCTGTAAAGAAGTTGGTCAAATTGGCCGAACATAGGGATCAATACAGGGATGAGATTTCGGGAAGCTTTGGTCATTGCCAGGATGTATCCTACTACCTCATTTTCATATTTTGCGATGATGTGTGGGGCGATTTTGTTCAATTCTTCCAATTGCTCAAACGAATGTCTCACTGTCACAAACCCCTGACTTTTTTTCTCCTCAAGACTCAAAGTAGTTAGATGGTTTTCCAGCTGTAAGTCCAAGATCCCTTGAAGATCTTCGGTCGATGAGGCATGCGTAATCTGTATCATGGGTAGTGTTTAGATCAGTCCGATTCGAAAATACCCGATTTTTTCATGACAAAAATCTTATCTGACCGATTATCCCAAGTAGGATGGATATAGGTTCTTTTTGGCTAGTTTTAGGATTAATCAACCCCTAGCGATTATGAAATATTACTATGCTGTTTGGACTCTTTTGTTTGCCTTGTTTGGTTATTGGCAAATCAACGATCCTGATCCCGAAGTTTGGGTGAGTATCTATGCGGTAGCAATGATTTTCGCTCTTCTTGGTTTTCGAGGTATTTTCCCCAAAATCCCATTGACTGTAGTTGTTGTTCTGTGCATTCTCGGAGCTATTTACATGTTTCCCGGTGGTGTGGGAGATTGGATTTCGGATGAATGGGCCCAAAAAGACCTTACCATGAAGACTCCTCAAATGGAGGAAAATCGGGAAACCTTCGGACTACTTACCATTGCTTTAGGACTCAGTCCAGCTTTGTTTAGAGCTTGGAGAAAGTAAAAAATAATTACAGTTGAAATACAGTTGAAATACAGTTGAAATACAGTTGAAATACAGTTGAAATACAGTTGAAATACAGTTGAAATACAGTTCGTTCGTTGGATGAAATAAGGGTTTACATGGATTTCAAGAAGTATTTCCAAGGTATTTCTACCTACGATGGAGGAAATATTTCAACTGTGTTTCCAATTATTTCTAGCTTCTATAAATCAATTTCCTCTAACATCAAACCCATAAACCTCATGAAAAAAATCATCACCCTGTTACTCGCCATGACTTTGGCCGTCGTCACCTTTGCCCAACAGGGCATCAAGTCCAAGTACTTCGAAATGCGAACCTATACCGTTCATGAAGGAAAAATGCCAGACCTGATCCAGCGTTTTCAAAATCATACCCTGAAGCTTTTCAAGAAGAACGGAATTGAAAATGTGGCTTACTTCCTTTCTGAAGAACAGCCTGACAAGCAGTTGACGTTTATTTTGGGTTACCCAGATCAGGCCTCAAGAGATATTCTATGGAACAAGTTTGCCAACGATCCGGAATGGGTTGCCGCTTACAAAGCCTCAGAAGCAAATGGACCTTTGGTTCAAAAAGTAGATCAGGTGTTCATGGTTTGGGCGAATAACTTGAATGATAACAAAAAGCCAAAGCCAAGCGGAATCTTTCAGTTGAGAACGTACTACTGCTTCCCTGGTAAAATCGAAAATATTCAAACCCGATTCCGTGACCATACTCAGGACTTATTTGAAAAGCAGGGATTGAAAAATTATCCATACTGGTTAACGGTAGAAAAGGACGGCAGCCAGCCAAAGCTAGTTTACCTATTGGGACATGATTCCAAAGATGCTTTTAATGCCGCATTTGATCGATTCAGAGTAGATCCTGACTGGGTCAAAGCTCGAGACGAGTCTGAAGCTCCAGGTAAAATCGTCGAAAAGGTGGTTGGGGTCTTCTATACCGCTCTGCCTTTTTCTCCGATGAAATAGAGTTTAGTGTGTTCAGTGGTCGACGTTCGATATTCATCAGTCGATACTCGATATTTCCAAAATCCATTCAAGTTATTTTCGAGAGAAACAATCAAATGAAGCCACTCTGGATCGATCAGGGTGGCTTCTTTTGTTACTTGGGTAGCACTTTTTTGTAATTCTTCGTTTCAATGGTAATTGGATAAATTTGACTTGATGCAAAAAGTGTTTTTCTTAATTCTATTCTGCACCCTCTTTCTTTCCTGTCGCGAAAATGACGGGCCCACTACTTGTGCGGTGGCAGACCCTGTAAATGACCTGGCTTGGATTCAACAGGGGATCAAGGAATTGGAAAACACAAGCTTGATCGAATACTCGTATTTAGTACAGGCTACCTACAAAGGGGAGACCGTATTCTTCTTTGGTTCCTGTTGCCCCTTCTGCAAGTTTGCATTGGTGATTCTGGATTGCCAGGGAAAGGCAATTTACGGTTCTATCAGTACGGCGGACCTTATCGATCAAAAAGTAATCTGGAAACCCGCTAATTCGGTTTGTGATTTGGATTAGCCTTTTGTGACTTACTCCATGGGATGTAGCCTTTGAAATTGTATTTTCTTTTTTCTTTAATCAAAACTTCACTGATTATGAAATCATTTCTGCTTGTTTTGCTGAGTTCGGTCTTACTTTTTGGCTGTTCAGACAGCGAAAATCCTACAACTTGTGGAGTCGAGAATCCATTGAAGGATTTGGCTTGGCTTAAACAGGAAATCGAAAATGCCGGAGGTCCTAACAGCTCAGAATATTCCTTTTTGATGCAGGCGAGCTATCAGGGTCAGACGGTTTTTTTCTTTGGATTTTGTAATCCTCTCTGGAATTATGCCACGATATACCAAGACTGTCAGGGTAATCGGATATCCGGTGAAATAACCTTTGCTGATTTATCCAACCAAAAAGTAATCTGGAAACCTGCCAATTCGGTTTGCACATTTTCTTAACGGATCTTCTCCAAAAGTAAAAAGCCAGCTTGAAATCAATCAAGCTGGCTTTTTTTATAAGTAAGTGAAAAAAGACCTAAGTCAGTTTAGAGATTACTTCGCGTTGAAGGTGATTCCCATCAGAATAAACGTTCCCAATTCAGCACCTTTGGCATCACTCACAAAATAAAGTTTATGCTTCTTGCCATCGGTTGCGCCGGTCACAGGGATCATAGCTTGGTGCATTAGGATAGGCATATTTGGAGCCTTAAATCCTTCACTTGGCTGGTGGGTTCCTTTGGCTACCACTTCACCAGTCGGGCTATCCAATCGAATCTCGAAATCCACCGGTACTTTGATCGGTTCCTGAGAAGCAGTCATCAAGGTCACCGAACCGATTCCTGTCAGGTCGATGGCAGGCAGGGCAAACGAACCGGTTTGATTAGGGACTGTCAGCAAGGTTCTACCGTCAAATACCATTTTGGTGTAGGTAGTAAAGTCACCTGCCTGCGCCAAGTTCACACTGTTTGGGCCTAATACCAAAGAAGTGGAACCTGTCAAAGGCTTGATGTTTTCTCCTCCTTTATCAGTGTAGGTAGCGGAAATCACCAAGGATCCGGTAGGAGAAGCTGGCTTGCCCAAGGTTGGGTCAACGCTTCCTTTTGCTGCCAAGGTTGGCTTGCTTTCTTGTCTGAGCGAAAGGATATAGGTCACCAAGGCATTGACTTCGGAAGCTTTCAAGTCTGGATTGGCAGGCATTGCTGTCTCGCCCCAAACACCTCCTCCACCTTTTCTGATTTTCTCCACCAGGTAATCACGGTTTCGCTCTCTATATTTTTTCGCTACCTCAGTGTAAGCAGGTCCGATGGAAGCCTCATTTTCTTTATGACAGGTTTTACAGGTCAATGACTGCACCAAAGATTTCCCGGTCATGGCTTCGCTCATCACTTTGTGGCCCATATCAGCTTCTGCCTGATCGATTCCCTGTAAGTAATCTGCTGCTACATACAAGCTGCTGATATCGCTCGAAGCTTCCGGATGATCTTCATCGGAAACGGCTACGGAATAGCTCACTTTTTTGCCAGGGAAGTAGAAAGATTGGTTTCCATCCACTGAAATGCTCACAACTGGAGCGACATTCCCAGAATAAACGGATACCAATGGACTGGTTCCCGTCAATCCGGAAGGATCCGCTGCAGTCACCTTAATTTCAAATTCACCCGCTGTAGAATAGGTATGGGAAAGCGTCGGTTCGTTCGTGGTTTTGGTTTCACCATTACCCAAGTCCCAGGTGTAAGTGAGGGCGTCTTTCTCCGGATCTGAAGCGGTTGCATTCAAGGTCACAGTCAAAGGATTTTTGCCGGAAGTTTTGTCTACTGTCAATTCTGAAACTACAGGCGCTCGGTTTCCTCCATTGTAGTCAATTCGGAATAGACCTGCGTCAGGGTTTTTGCTAAACCAGCCATTTCCATACTCGAGGATATAGATTTTTCCGTCAGGACCCATTTCCATATCCATCAAGGCGTTGAATTTGGTGCCTTTCATGAAGGGTTCCATTTTGTCAAAATCCCCGTTTTCCTGCATGGTCACCACTTTGATCCAGCCTCTGATCCAGTCATAGATGAAGAGCTTTCCGTCGTAGTAATCCGGCATTCTGGTTTCTGCAGGATACATGTCAGAATAGTAAACCGGTCCGGCCATGGCATTACGTCCGCCTGTTCCCAGCTGAGGGAAGTCAGGAGATACCGCATACGGATACCAGATAAAGGCAGGTTCTACCGGAGGAAGTTTCTTCAAGCCGGTATTATTTGGAGAGTTGTTTTCAGGTCCGGCGATATCAAATGCCTGACCGGTCTGCCCGGTTTCATAGTTGAATTCTCGGTATGCGAAGTTGTTTCCGATCGTATATGGCCAGCCGAAATGTCCGGCTTTTCTTGCCTGGTTCACTTCATCGTAACCTCGAGGACCTTTTACATCAAGCGAATCATTGGCGGCATCAGGTCCCACTTCACCCCAATAGAGGAAGCTGTTTTTCTGATCCACAGCGATTCGGTAAGGGTTTCTCAAGCCTTGGGCATAGATTTCAGGACGTGTTCCTTCGGTACCTTGTGGGTACAAGTTGCCTTCAGGAATGGAATAACTTCCGTCTTCGGCTACTTTGATTCGGAGGATTTTTCCTCTTAGGTCATTGGAGTTGCCGGAGCTTCTGCGAGCATCCCACTGCTTGTTGCCATCACGGCTGTCAAGCGGTGCGTAGCCGTTGAGGGTGTATTTGCTGCCTGGTTGATTGAATGGGGTGGAGTTGTCACCCGTGGAAAGGAATAAGTTTCCGTCTTTGTCAAAGGCAATGGAGCCGCCGGTATGGCAGCAGATGTCACGCTGAGAGTAGAGTTCGAGAATGATTTGCTCGGAAGCCATGTCCCAGACTCCATTGGCAAACTTGAATCGGGAAAGTCGGTTGATTTCTTTGTCACCGGTAGGTGCGTAGAAGGCATAAACCCAATTGTTGGTCGCGTAATTCGGATCTTTTTGCAAGCCCATCAAGCCTTCTTCAGCATTGACACCTTTTACCTCAGTTTTCCAATACACATCCAGTTTTACGATTTCTTTCAGTTCGCCGGTGGCATTGTTGTAGTGAAGGATTTCCCCTCTTCGCTGAGCTACCAAAATGTCCAAATTAGGAAGAATGGTCATTTCTGTCGGTTCGGTAAACTGACCGATGGAAAGGGTAGTCTTGGTGAATCTGTTTTCTTCAGGAGCACGCTTAGACTTGGCTTTGCTGTAGTCCAGTTCTTCGTTTTCACCGATTGCATATTGAATACCTGAAAGCAAATGCTTCAAGAAATCAGCTTCTTCGTAGGATTCTTTGGTGTGTCCACCGCCGGTGTAGTACGCTCGTCCGCCGTCAAAGTCATGGTACCAAGCAATCGGATGCTCGCCCATGTCAGCTCCTCCTTGGTAGGAAGTTTCGTCCAGCATGAGAAGTTTCTTCGTGTTTGGATTGACTTTTTTATAGCTGTACCATTCGTCAGTACGCTCCCATGATTCTGGCAAAAAGTCTACAGAAGGATGTTTTTCACCTGTTTTGGTGATCTTTCCTGGCTGTACGTTTGGATGAGGATCGTTAATGCCTGGATGGTCAGAGAAATACCCGCCTACCAGTCGGCCGTACCAGCCCCACTCGTATTCGGTATCTGCCGCAGCGTGGATTCCTACAAAGCCACCGCCTGATTGGATGTAGCGTTCAAAATCCGCCTCTTGGTAGTGATCCAAGACATCACCGGTGGTGCTCAAGAAGATCACCGCTGCGTATTGGGCTAGGTTTTCTTCATTAATCAACTCGGCATTTTTGGTGGTATCTACCGCAAAGCCGTTTTCGGCTCCCAATTTTTGGATTGCAGCGATCCCGTTTGGAATGGATTCATGATAGAATCCCGCAGTTTTGCTGAAAATCAGCACTTTCGGTTGGCCTTCCCGCTTTTTGGAGCAAGAAGCCAAACCTACTCCCAACAGCACAAGCAAAAAGAGCAGGCTACGTAGGTTTTTCGGGTAATTCATAAGGTTTGGATTAATTTTTCGGGAAAATAGGAAAAAAGTACAAACCCTTGATTGCGAAGCGTTGTAAAGGATATTTTAAAAGATCAATCGGTAGTTTTTATCGATAAAAATTTGGTTTACAAAACCCTCGCCCCCTCGCCAATCTCCACCAAAATAAACTCAGGGGTTTTTTGGAAGGCTTGTTCGTAAGGGGATTTCAAGGCTGCTTGGAAGGCTTCCAGTTCGGAGGTCTTGACCAAGTTGAGGGTACAACCGCCAAAGCCTCCGCCCATCATGCGTGCACCTAGGACAAAGTCAAGGGCTTGGGCTTTATCCGCCAAGAAATCCAACTCGGCACAGCTGACTTCGAAGTCTTGGCTGAGGCTTTGGTGCGTGATGTTCAGTAGCTTTCCGAAGGATTCCAAATCTCCGGCTTGTAAGGCTGCTGCCGCTTCATGTACGCGGGCGCATTCGGTGATGATGTGTTTTGCCTTTGGGAAAAGTGCTTCAGGAAGGAGCATCTCTACTTTTTCGAGGTCGGTGATGGATAAATCCCGGAGTGTCTTTATATGTGGAAACTCGGATTGGAGGATTCTCACGCTTTCCTCACAGGCTTCTCGGCGCTTATTGTACGCGGTATCTGCCAAGGTGTGTTTTACCTTGGTATTGACCAGCATGAGGGAATAGTCTCCAAGGTGGACCGAGATTTCCTGATGGGTGTTGGTTCGGCAATCCAGCAAAAGTGCCTTTCCTTCGGCACCGAAAGCAGACGCATACGGATCCATGATCCCGCATTTGACTCCGGCGTAGAGGTGTTCAGACTTTTGGGCGTAGAGGACGATGTTTTTCTTGGGTATCTGAAAGTCAAATAAACCCGAAATGGCAGTCCCAATCGCTACAGAAAGTGCAGCCGAAGAGGAAAGCCCCGAACCCACGGGAATCGTGCCTCCGATCACCATGTCAAATCCCTGTACCTCGTAACCTGACTGCTTCATCAAGGCACACATGCCCATGACATAGGTGGCCCAATGCCCGTTTTTCGGGGAAATATAATCCAACTCGAAACTGAATTCCTGGGCAAAGTCCATGGAATATAGTCGGCATACCGTCAGTCCATTCTTTTGAATCCCAACCCAAATCCCCTGCGCCACAGCGGCAGGAAATACAAATCCTTCCTGGTAATCCGTGTGTTCCCCGATCAGGTTGATCCTTCCGGGAGCAAAAGCGACTAGCGGAGTGGTGGCAAAATAGGACTGAAAGGTCTTGGTGAGTTGGGTGATCATAGAAAACGTTATTAAGTTATTGGTTAATAGTAGGTATCCGCCTGAGACCTATAACTAATAACTCAATAACTTTTTGCTGATTATTTTTTCACTTCAAAATGCTGGGATGATTTCCTTGGAACGAGTGTCGTTTCCAAAACAATGGAGATCGGATCTTCGGAGGCAATGCCATCCAATTGATCCAACAGGTGGCTGACAGCTAATTTCCCCATTTCGTAGCCGGGTTGTGCCACCGTGGTCAGTGGGGGTTCGACCACAGCCGAAGTGGGGTTATTGGTAAATCCTGCCAGAGCAATGTCTTCCGGAATGCGGATGCCTTGGGATTTCCATTCGGTCAACACATCTACGGCCACGGGGTCAATCATGCAAAAAACAGCGTCAGGCTGCGGCCGCATCTTTAAAATGTCTCGGGCGACTTTGATGTTTCCCGCTTCGGTCAGATCGGTGATTTTGATCAGGGAGTTGTCCTGATGGACGCCAAACTCTGCCAAGGCACGGAGATACCCTTCTTTTCGCTTTTTGGAAATGTACAAGTCCTCAGGTCCAGATACGTAGACGATTCGTCTGGAACCATTTTCAAGCAAATGCTTGGTCACTTGATATGCACCGCCGGCGTCATTAAAAGTGACTTTGGAAACAGGGATATCTTCCTGCACCCGGTCAAACAATACAAAGTTGATTTCCCGGTCGTAGAGGTCGTAGAGGTGCTCAAATTGGTTGGTTTCACGACTGAGCGAAATCAACAGCCCGTCCACTTGGCTGGAAACTAAGGTTCGGATATTGGCTTTTTCCTGCTCGATCGATTCGTTGCTTTGGCAGATCATCACGTTGTAGCCGCGCTTGTTGGCGGTGTCCTGGATGCCGCTGATACAAGAGGCGAAAAAGTGAGAAGTGATCTCCGGTACAATTACCCCGAGTGTTTTGGAACGGCTGATACGAAGACTCTGAGCCAGAAGATTGGGTTGGTAGTTCATCTCCTTGGCAGCCTCCACGATCTTACGCTTGGTCTCAGGATGCAATTCCGGGGAGTCTTTGAGCGCCCTGGAAATGGTGGAAACCGACACTCCGAGCTTTTTGGCGATTTCCTTCATCGTGATCTGATGACCCTTCTTCATAGGTAGTGCTTTCTATTTTCCTTAAAATGCAATCGTCTGCTATTACGAATAAAGCAAAGATTTGGCGAAAAAACGCTATTCCTGATAAACTGTAAACAAAACAGTTTCACCTACTGCTTTCAGAGTACGAGCGTCAATGAGCTCCATGTTGTCTTGATGGGTGTGGTGGTAATGACCAAATCCAAAGTCAGGGGAAAACTCAATGATATCTACCATCGGGATTCCTCCAATCGCATTGACAAAATAATGGTCATCCAAAATCTCGGGAGCATCCTGCTGAATGAAATAGCCTGAGTGTCCCAACTGGGAGCCATTTCCCCAAACCTTCGACACGATGCCGCTTGCGTATTGTCTGGAATACCCTTCTCGGTAAAATCTGGCGTTTTTGGCTCCCACTAAATCGACCAAAATCCCATAATAGGCGGAGTAATTTGGAATATGCTTGTTTTTGGACCAATACTGCGAACCGTGGCACCACCAGATTTGGGCGTTATTGGTAACCTTCGCGTTTTCCGGTTCACCGTCGTCTTCTCCGTCAAAGAAGATCAGATCAATCCCCACTTCCGGCTTCAACTCCTGCGAAGCAATCGTACGAGCGATTTCCATCAATACGCCCACTCCGGATGCACCGTCGTTGGCTCCGTCGATGGGTTCGTTGAGCCGCTCAGTATCCTTGTCCGCAATCCGTCGAGTATCCCAATGGGCAGCTAAAAGGATGCGCTTGGTGGCTTGAGGATTATAGGAAGCGATGATGTTGGACAAGTTCCAAGTCAAACCGTCGTAAGTCTTGGCTTGAAAATCCTGAGACTGTACCGACCAACCGTATTTTTCCAAGGTGGAAATCATCCAAGCTTTGGTAGCTGCATGTCCTTTGGTACCCGGTACGCGGGGGCCGAAATCCACCTGCTTTTGCACAAAGGCATAGGCAGAGTCGGCATTGAATGCAGGATAAGGCTTCAGGACTACTTCGGGAGTGACGGTGGTTTCGGTAGTTTTTTCCCCCGAACACGCCCATACAAAAACCAACAGGGCAATAAGCCAAAGTTTACTATTCTTCATACGCCCAATCGATTTTGTCTTTCATGTCTTTCACCACAAAGCCCATGGCTTTCAGGCCTGCGCGGATTTCGTCTACTTTTCCATAATCCCGGGCCGTTTTCGCCTCGGTGTAGAGCTTCAGCAAAAGCTCAAGCATGGAATCTTGTACGTCACTCTTTTCCTCGATCAATCCCAAAATATCCACCACAAACGTGATGAAGGTTTCTTTGACTTTGGCAAAAACTTCTTCCCCCAAAGCGGCCGAGGCCAGCTGTCCGGTAAACATGGAGTTGATCTTTTTCAACAGATTGAACAAATGTCCAATCGCCTGAGCGGTGTTGAAGTCATCATCCATCGCGCGATAGGCTGAGGTGATGCTGCTTTCCACCTGCTTGATTTGTTCAGGATCCAAGGCCACCTCAGCGTTTGGCGTGTATTCCAATGCTCGTGCGATTCTCAGACCGTTAATGATCTTTTTGTAGCCTTTTTGGGCTGCTTTCAAAGCATCATTGGAGAAGTCCAAGGTGGAGCGGTAATGCGCCGTGAGCATGAAATAACGGATGGTCATCGGGCTGTAGGCCTGCTCAAGCAGTCGGTGATTTCCGGTGAAAAGCTCCTGTAGCGTGATGAAGTTGCCCAAGGACTTGCCCATCTTCTGCCCATTGATGGTGATCATGTTGTTGTGCATCCAATACTTGGCTGGGTCGCGGTGATTGCAGGCGTTGCCTTGAGCGATTTCGCACTCGTGATGTGGGAACATCAGATCCATTCCGCCTCCATGAATGTCAAATTGAGTTCCTAAATATTTGGAGCTCATGGCTGTACACTCGAGGTGCCAACCCGGGAAACCTACTCCCCAAGGGGAATCCCACTTCATCAGGTGCTCAGGAGACGCATTTTTCCAAAGGGCAAAATCCACCGAGTTGCGCTTTTCACCCTGACCGTCAAGGTCTCTGCTTCCGCTGATGAGTTCGTCCAGCACGCGACCGGAAAGTTTGCCGTATTTGTAGCTGTTGTTGTATTTGAGTACATCAAAATAGACTGAGCCATTGACCTCATAGGCCAAGCCTTCCTTGAGGATGGCTTCTACCAAAGCGATTTGCTCGGGAATGTGACCCGTCGCGCGGGGCTCGATGCTGGGTTTCCAGGTATTGAGCAAGGCCATGTCCCGATGGTACGTGTCTGTGTATTGCTGGGCCACTTCCATGGGCTCGAGCTGCTCGAGTTTCGCTTTTTTGGCGATTTTATCTTCTCCCTCGTCTGCATCGCCGGTCAGGTGACCCACATCGGTGATGTTGCGGACATAGCGTACGCGATAGCCAAGATGAGTTAGATACCTATTGACGGTGTCAAAAGTGACCGCAGGACGGCCATGACCCAGGTGTGCATCTCCGTAGACAGTCGGTCCGCAGACATACATCCCCACAAAGGGAGCTTTGATGGGCGCGAAATCTTCCTTTTGGCGGGAAAGGGTGTTGTATACCTTGAGTTGATGCGATTTCATTTTGAGAGGCTAGAAGCGAAATTCAAGAACCTAGAACCGGAAAATCAGTTTTCGAGTTCGGGCTGCAAAATAGCTGTTTTGGCTGGGGAAATGAAAAGAAATGGATTCCAGAGGTAGTTAACTTTTCCAAAGAGGATATTTCAATCTTTTCCAAAGTTCCAAACTTTGGAAAAGTTGGATTAGGCAAATATTAATAGAATTTTTCCGACTTGATTATTTCTTTCAGATCAAGCCTGCATTCTTCAAAAGATCAATAAAGGTTTCTTTTGGGAGGTTTTCAAATTCACTTTTATCAAAAATATGGATCAGGTAAATCTCATTTTCTTCACTCACAAAAAAGTAGATTACTCTAGCTCCTCCCGATTTCCCTTTGTTTTTACTTGATATAGAAATTCTGATTTTAAAAAGATTGGAGCCTAGAGGGGTGCCGATTTTGTAATCGTTTTCAAGATCTTGGATTAGTTTGAGTAGATCATTCTTTAGAGAAGGATATTTTTTAAAAAGCCGTTTAAAGAACTTTTTAAAGTCGGGTGTTAGAATGACTTCATAATTCATTCAAAAAGTCTTTTGCCAGCTCTTTTTTTTGTTTCCCCTCCTGTATTTGTTTTACCTGACCTAAGCTGGATTCTACTTCAGAGATGAATTCCAGGAATTCTTCTTTTTCCACCAACTCAAATTCAATCCCTTCTTTCTTCAAAAAATCAGCGATAGACTGAATTTGCTTTTTGTTTTTAGGATATGCTTTGATTCTCACGGTTTTCATTTTCTCAAGGGATTTATAATCAAGTTAATGGATGAATTTTGAAAGTTAAAATAAAGAATTGGGCCGAGAAAAGACTCTGGTAGAAAAACCTTGGAAAAGCTAGGCAATTAATTCCGGTTCAGATTTTAATTTCTTTGAGAGTTACGCTAGATGAATCGAAAAAATGCGCTGAAATGCCCATGAGAAAATGTCTCACACTGGGGAAAGATTGTCTATGGCATTCTCCCGATGAAAAATCGGGACAGGCTATGTGGCAAATGAAAATCAAATTATAAACACATGAAAGCGCAACATGTAAAAGCCTCAAATTCAATTTGGGGCTTTGAACATTTGATTTTTGATTTCGAGCCCTAAATGGGCGATCTGTAAAAATGAACAGATCGTGCCGTTGGCACTCTTAAAACTCTTTTGAAAACCTACATCCAGAATTGAATTCTGGGCTGAGACAGGAAATGCCTTTGGCATTTAATCCTTTGGAGAGAGGGTATTGCCAACCATAAAAAAACAAAAAACCTCCGATCCTATTCGAACTGGAGGTTTTTGAGATTTTATGCTAGACCTTCGAGGTTTTTGAAACCTCAAAGGTCAGACTATCAATGCTTAAAATGTCTCACGCCGGTCATCACCATGCTCATGCCGTGTGCGTCGCAGAAGGCAATGCTGTCTTGGTCTTTGATCGATCCACCGGGCTGAACTACCGCGGTGATTCCGGCTTCATGCGCAATCTCCACACAGTCAGGGAATGGGAAAAAGGCATCGGAAGCCATCACCGCACCTTTCAGGTCAAAGCCAAATTCTCCGGCTTTGATGATGGCCTGACGGAGTGCATCCACTCGGGAAGTTTGTCCCACGCCTGAAGCGAACAGTTGCGAGTCATTGCTCAAGACGATGGTATTTGACTTGGTGTGCTTGCAGACTTTCGCTGCGAAGACCAAAGCATCCAGCTCTTTTTCAGTTGGTGCGACTTGAGTGACCACTTTGAAATCTGCCTTGCTCTCGGTCGCCAAATCCTTGTCCTGCTCGATCACCCCATTGAGCAGGGTTTTGATCATCTTGGTGCCAGGCAAATCCATTTTTTGGCGAAGCAGGATACGATTTTTCTTTCCTTTCAAGACGGTCAAGGCCTCTTCGGTAAACTCAGGAGCAATTAGGACTTCGAAAAACAAGGAATTCATTTCCTCAGCTGATTCTTGGTCCACGGTCCGGTTGGTGACCAAGACTCCGCCAAAAGCGGAAGTGGTATCAGCGGCAAACGCCTTCTGATAGGCTTCTTTCACGGTGTCTGCTGTCGCGCAACCGCAGGCATTGGTGTGCTTCAGGATGGCGAAGGCCGTTTGGTCAGGGAATTCTGCGATCAGATTCACTGCCGCGTCCACGTCCACCAGGTTGTTGTAAGAGAGTTCTTTGCCGTTTAGTTGATCGAAAAGATCTTCCAAGTTGCCGTAGAAATGAGCCGCTTGATGTGGGTTTTCTCCATAGCGGAGGGCTTTGGCTTTGCTTTCGGAGACTTTCAGCGCCGGGATATTTTCGGCACGGTTGAAGTAATTGAAGATATGGGTGTCGTAGTTGGAAGACACTTGGAAGGCATGCGCCGCGAAGTAGCGACGGTCTTCGATCGTGGTGCCTCCGTCTTGCGCTTCCAGCTTGGCTTCGAGTTCGCCGTACTGATTTTTGGAAGCAATAATGATCACGTCCTTGAAGTTTTTGGCAGCGGCACGGATGAGGGAGATTCCTCCGATGTCGATTTTTTCGATGATGTCAGCTTCGGATGCACCGGAAGCCACGGTTTCTTCAAACGGATACAAATCCACAATCACCAAGTCGATGGCCGGGATGTCGTATTCCGCAGCTTGGGCTACATCGCCTTCATTTTCTCTTCGGTAGAGGATACCTCCAAAGATCTTTGGGTGGAGGGTCTTCACTCTGCCTCCGAAAATGGAAGGGTAGGAGGTCAATTCTTCTACAGGAATTACTTCTGCGCCTTGCTCTTCGATGAATTTTTGGGTGCCTCCGGTGGAGTAGATTTTCACTCCATGCTTTTTTAGGAGGGCGATGATCGGTTCGAGATTGTCTTTGTAATAGACTGAGATGAGGGCAGATTGTATTTTTTTGGTGGCCATTGGGGAATGGATTGGATTGAACGCTTGGGAAAGCGCAAAGGTAGAAAAATTGGTTGGAACCGAAGGCTGAAAAATTGGAGAACTTGGACTGGAAAAACCAAATGGCGGAGGAATCGCTTGGGGTTAGGTACTTTTAGTAACGTTTTGCAGCTACCCGAAGGGCGGGAATTTTACCACAAAACTTGATTTGAAAAACTAAGGTTTGATTAACCTCAAAACTGTCTTTGGAACACGAAACCCCGCCTTTTGGGTAGGTGCTGTGTGTGCCTTGAATGGTGAATATAGGTCATTTAGTTGACCGTTCCAACGGGTGAAAGTCCCTAAGCGCGGGGGTAACGTCCCGAAGCCAAGCAAGTGGCAAGCTGGTTTGCTGTGAGGCATGCAGTGAAGTAAGCCAGACTGCGGTGTCTGTACTGACGAACAGGAACCCTATACAGAGGCTATGAGGTCGGATGAGGTGACACAGCACACCGAAGTCCCAGCCTTCCGCAAGGAAGGAAGCACCGATGTAGTAGATAGGGCAGTGATAGGCACAAGGATATTCATCTTACCGAGGGAGATCTCTGGATGTCGAGAACATCCAAGAGAAGTCAGCAGAGGTCATAGTAACCAGCAGAAACGAGCCATCTGGACGATGGAGGTCTCATGAAACTGGCGAAGGGCCGAACATTGGATTACGTCCAAATTCGATAAGGAGTTCCGCCCTGCGGAATAGCCTTTTCTCAAGCGGACAGGGTTAATAGATTAAAGAATGATAGAACAAGTACTCAACCGTAAGAACCTGTACAAAGCCTACCGACAGGTAGTGAGCAACAAAGGTTCGGCAGGATTGGACAGCATGGAGGTCACCGAACTACTTTCCCATTTGGAGAGCGAAAGGGACAGGATTGCTACCTCCATCCTCAACCATACGTATGTACCGAATCCTATCAGGGGAGTGGAAATTCCCAAGAGTAACGGAAAGACAAGGTTGCTTGGAGTTCCCACCGTAGTGGACAGATGGCTCCAACAGGCGGTAAGCCAAGTACTGATGACCAAGTATGAACTCACGTTTGAAGATCACAGCTATGGATTCCGTCCCGAAAAGAACATCCATAAGACGGTAAAGCAAGCCCTGAACTACATCAATGATGGCTATCAGGATATTGTGGACATCGATCTGAAAGGATTCTTTGACGAAGTGGACCATTCGATTTTACTTGAACTCATTTACCAACGGGTAAAATG
The DNA here is from genome assembly GCF_042657405.1 of Algoriphagus aquatilis. Lineage (NCBI taxonomy): Bacteria > Pseudomonadati > Bacteroidota > Cytophagia > Cytophagales > Cyclobacteriaceae > Algoriphagus > Algoriphagus aquatilis. The sequence goes on along the minus strand of NZ_JBHSKS010000010.1, from coordinate 65,284 downwards.
TCAGACCACCCTACGGCTCATCCGAAAATGGCTCCGTGCACCGATCCAGATCAACGGAAAACTGCATAAACGTAGAAAAGGCGTGCCACAAGGCTCGCCACTCAGTCCACTTCTGTCCAATATCCTTCTGGATTTACTGGACAAGGAACTGGAACGGAGAAACCTGAAATACGTCCGCTATGCGGATGACTTCAGCATCTACACCAAGTCAAAGAAGGAAGCCAGAAAAGTAGGCAATGAGATTTATCTCTTCCTAAGAGACAAACTCAAATTGCCCATCAACAGGGAAAAGAGTGGCATCCGAAGACCATCCGATTTTGAGTTATTAGGACATGCATTTGTCCCGACCTACGAAAGAGGAGTCAAAGGAAAATATCAGTTGGTAGTGAAGAAAAACAGCTGGGACTCACTGAAACGCAAACTCAAACAGATCACCAAGAAGACAAAACCGTATAGTTTTGAGGAAAGGCTTCAAAAGTTGAGCGAGGTATGGCGGGGCTGGGTAAATAACTACCGCCTTGCCAGCATCACCGCTAAACTGAAATCACTCGATGAGTGGCTGAGAAACCGACTTCGCTACTGCATCTGGCACGACTGGAAAAAGCCTGAGCGAAAACGTAAAAACCTGATCAGATTGGGAGTAGACCAAGACCATGCCTATGCATTTAGCAGAACTAGGAAAGGGGGGTGGGCAGTCGCTCAGAGTCCGATTCTGACGACGACTATCACGCTGTCTCGTTTGAGAAGGAAAGGGTATGAATCGATGCTTTCCTATTACCAAAAATCGCAACCTACAATCCAGTGAACCGCCGTATACGAGACCCGTACGTACGGTGGTGTGAGAGGCGCACCCTATCGAGGAAACTCGGTAGGGCCGTCTACTCGATTATGTTTAGCCTTTTCTTTCATTTCATCATCGTTAAATAAGTTATCAGTCCTGGAAACCCAATCATACTTAGTAGTGTCCAAGCCAAGTCCCAATAAGTTGTTTTTCTGTTGTATCGTATGTGATAATGTCCAACTCTATAATGTTTGTCTAAAGTTACTGGATATGTGTTGGTCGTCAGTTTTATTATGTGTCTACTTGCCTGTAAAAATATATAAGCTGCTGCTGGAAAATATAGTAATGTCAAGCTATTTGTCCCTGAAGGAAAGGAATAGTTCACGTTAGATTGTCCGAGTAAGTATGAAACAACTATTAAGGTCAAGCAAGTAGTGAACAAGAACCAATTGATTTTTGGAATTTCAATACGTCTGTTGTATGAAGATAAAATTAGCATCATATAACCAATCCCAAGTATCGCAAAACTTGTCGCCCTTTCTTTTTGTGCATTTGATAAAAGTCCCATTAATAACAAAAAAGCAGGAATTATTAAGATTAAATAGTCCCAAAAATTAATGCGATTTATTTTTAATTCACGTTTTCCGTCCTTGTCGATTTGTGTCGGTTTAGGGTTTCTATAAATGTCAACAATAAGGTCTGTCGCTGGTCCAAAACAAACCAGGATTATACAGAGAATTCCTAATGTCGTTAATGCTGTCATTTAATGTTTACTGTCGTCCTAAGGTTACACATAACGGGATTCAGCTTGGAGACGGCGGGCATTCGGAGCCGTTCGCTTCCAGCCTACTCCTAACTTTTTAAAGATAATAAACTTTCAATTTACTTGGAACCGCCCGCTGTATCCAAGGTGATGTTGGCACACGTTTATCTTTTCACAAAGTAGTTAAATATCCCTTTATGATATCTGTAAACATTATCATCTCCTTTAGAGAGGATTACTATTTCTGGAAATTCTTTCTCCCCAAAATCACCTCCAACATTAAACTGAATTCTTACGGTATCATTCTCTACAAGTAAACCTTTTGAACATCCAATTATTTTATTGTTCGTAGTATCAGCTAATGACATATCTGAAACTTCACAATCAAAACTGGCATCTACTATTTTAAAATTAGGTTGCGATAAAAAGACCTTAACATCAATTAGTTCTCCAATTTCAACCGTGTCAGGTGATACTACTTTCAATAAAACAGGCTCCATTGCTTCTCCATTTCTATTTGTAGAATTCACATTCAATATTTGATAGCCGTTTTGATATTGAATTTTTTCAAACCTTTTTTCTGCACATGATAAAAAAATTAGAAAAGTAAAAATCATTAAATTTATTTTTTTCTTGGATGAATTATTATACCCATCTTCTACTTTTAACTGGTGCTTTGATACAATCATTATTGTGATAAGAGCCAAAACTAGAACTGCAAAATAAATTGGTTGAGAATAAATGTATTCCCATTGTTCTTTTAAGGACATTTTTTGGCTTTCATTATTAACCATTAAGATATTTGAATAATTGAGCTTTTTGAAAATGCTAATAATCAAAAAAATTAAGGAAGTTAGTATTGGAAGAATGAGTGCATAACTTCCTATTTTCAATCCTAATTTTTTTGAAGTTAAGAACCCTAAACCTCCAATTATTACTGTAATCCAAAACAGAAACTCAACAACTATTTCCCAATATGGTCTTGCATATCCAAAAGTTCCACGATTAAGTCCCCAAGTTAATTCGTAATTCAAAAGATGATATCCTGTTTTAACAGCAAAATATCCTCCAACTAAGAGAAAAATTACTCCGATTAACTGGATTACTTTTTTCATTAGTTTTTGATTGTGGGGTTTCGTTTTGAAATGTTTGCCAACGGCCAAGGCTAAGAGCAGGCGGGCATTAAAACCCGAAGCACTGTCCGCCACGACCAAGGTTAATGAAAGGTAATCACTTTCAATTTAGCGTTTCCGCCCGCTTGCTCTTAGGTGATGTTGTAGGGCGTTTTTACTCCTTTTTTTTAATTGTCCACTTGTCCTCTTTGTGTTTTCTCGTTGCTATGTGTCCAGGTTCCATGTCTACCAACTGCTTTAAAGTTGGGTCCTTGTCCATAATCTCATTTAGTCCAATAATTCTTGCAACGCTCTCAAATTCCTCAAACTCGTCATCGCTAAAAAATTGCCATGCTCCATCTTCAATTTCATGTGTCACATAAGTTACTACCTTGTTGTCTTCAAGGACAAACTTTGTTGTGAATACTGCTGTATCAGTTGATTTCTCTAAATCTTTTTTAATTCTCTGTCCAAGGTGAAGAACGCCAATTTTATTAAAACGAATTACTCTATCCATTGTCACAGTCCAAAGTTGAAAGTCGTCTGTTCCAAGAAATGGCCTTATTGTTTTAATTATCTCTTCTTTTTTTATTTGCCTAGAAGTTGTCCTTCCATGAATAAACAATAAATCATTTCCGCTTAAATGTTCTTCAATTAGTTTCTCTAACAAACCTAATTTAATTTCATTTTCAGTCCCGAAATGTATCCAATCCCTGTCCCAAGTTATCAGGGAACTCAAATGAGCTGTCGCATTATACATTTCTCTTGAGGCCATTGTCTACTGTGTCTTTTAAAATGCCCTACAACGTTTTGCAGCTACCCGAAGGTGGCGATTTCGAAGCACTTCACTGTCAGCCAAGCAGAAACTTTGATAGGTGCACAAAGCTTGACTTAACCGCTGAACCACCACTTTTGGGTAGGTGCTGTTACCTGCTTTTTTTCCTCCGTTTTATTAATTCTTTATACAATATATAGTCTGGATTATCATATTTAATTGCTAAATCAATTTGTTCTAATGCTTTTTCATATTCTTTTTGACTCATATAAATATATGCACTAACAAAATGTGTTTCTTTCACATTTCCAAATTCAGATGACATAATCTTAATATCATTTAATGCATTTTCAAACTTTCTTGCTTTTGTATAAAGTGATATTCTTTTATTCAAGAGTTTGATTTTTATTAAATCAGGAATGTTGTTTGAAGTGATTGAGTCAGTTAGTTCTATGATAGATTCTTGAACTGAGTCAAAATCCGTTTTTGGATAAAATTCAGAGTACATTGAGTTTATTTCGTTGTAGAATTTATCACAATTACGAACTAGTTCAATAGTAACACTCATCGTATACTGATAAAGAGCATCTTCTGTTGTTTTTTTTGAATAAAACGTTGTGTGGATTAATCCTATATTTTCGTTTATAGGGCTTAAAAAACAGGGTGTTAATCGCTCATCTATTGTTCCTTGGTTTAGTTTTTCGAAGCAATCACAAACTTTTAATGAAAATTCTTTTGGTTCCCATTTAGATTGCTGTTTGCAAGAATATAAAGTCAGAATTATAGTTGTTAAATATAGAATGTTCTTCATTTCCAATTGCAGGTAACTTGTTTATTCATATACCTTTTTTCCGCCTAGTTGTCCTATATGGTTGCATTTGTGCACCTTTTGGCATTTTTTCTAGAGGTCGTCAAAAGGACTTTTTATTTTCTGTAAGCTTTTTTGACTCACATGCGTGTAGATCTCTGTGGTTTTACTGGAATTATGGCCAAGCAGTTCTTGGATGAATCTTAGGTCGGTACCGCTTTCTAAAAGGTGTGTTGCGTAACTGTGCCTTAACCAATGTAGTGTAACAGGCTTTGCTATTTTCGCCTTTTTTAAGGCGCTTTTCAGTACTTTTTGGAGGCTTCCTTCGCTATATTTTTCTCCCATTTTCTCTCCTTCAAACAAATATTCGGTTGGCTTTTCATATTGGTAATACTCACGGAGGATCCCGATTATTTTTTCGCTGATTGGCACCAGTCTGTCCTTTTTTCCTTTTCCCTGATTTACACGAAGCATTCCTCGCTGTGAATCGATGTCCTGGGGCTTCAGGTTCAGAAGTTCTCCTCTTCTCAGTCCACAGGCATAGATCAGACTCAGCATGGTGCGGTGCTTGATGTTTTGATGGGCTTGCAGGATCTGTTTCACTTCTTCTTTACTTAATACATGCGGCAGTAGCCTCGGTTGCTTGGGTCGCTCCACTAGTTCCGGTTCCAGTTTTCGATGCAGCCGATTGGCAAAAAACAGCTTGACTGCATTGATGACCCCGGACTGAAAGGATGCTGAGGATTTTCATATGATTATAATTGTTTTTTAGTTGCCATATGGAATCTCGCATTTTTATAATTATTCAAGTGTAGGAATAGTTAGTTTTGCTTGATTTCTACTAATTATATAATCTTTGTTGAAAAGTTCCAAGTCCTCATTGGTAATTAGTTCGGGGTTTTTGTTTTGCAGGAAGCGAAAAAACAATCCGATCCCCTGACTGTAGTTTTTGATCGTGGATTCGGAATAACGCCTGGTGCGCATCCCATCTGCAAATGATCGGATTTCCTGCTCCAGTTCTCCAGCTAATGGGGCCAAGGGCTCTGGATTGGGCTCGATTTTAATTTTTTTGAATGTGGAATAATCCAGCCAGGCTTTTCCCCTAAACAGCTTCAGCAAATCCGAAATGACTGAATCGGAATAGGGGATGGTCCAAGCTTTAAGTCCCGTGTTCCATTCAGCCCCATGGAGGATTTTGACCAGATCTTTCAGCTGATGGTCAAATGGAAACTCCAGTAGCACTAAGTGCTTGCCTCGGGATTCGCCGTTTTTGACAAAAATTGTTTTCATGGTGACTAAAAATCAGATTGAAAAATGGAAAATAAACTTTGGAATGAGATTTAGCAAGAATCCTAGCAGACCAAAAGGGCAGAAAGTCACTAATTAGCGCTGAGCTCTTTGCCTCACAAATCGATTCTGGACAATCTTGTCCAGAAACAACTTGCTCTCCCTGCATTCAAAAATCAAGGGATTTTGTAGGGGGCCGAATAACGGAATGCCCGAACCCAGGAGGACAGGAATCACCGTAATGATCATCTCATCGATCAAATCTTCCTTCAAGAAGCTTTGGATGGTTTTGCCTCCGTCGATGTACAGCTTGGAGTATCCTTTTCCATGGATAGTTTCCAGGATTTCAGACAAATTTCCACTGACCAATTCCGCTTTTCCTTTGGCTTTTTCCGGCAGTTCGGTCAGCGTATGGCTTAGCACAAAAACCGGCTTTTGGTAAGGCCAGTCCATGTCAAATCCGCAAACCGTTTTAAAGGTAATTCTACCCATGACCAGCGCATCGACCTCTGCCATAAAAGCCCCATAGCCAGAGTCGATCTGATTGATCTCCGGAAAAGTGTCTAAAAAGTCAAGCTTTCCGGTAGAATCTGCGATGAAGCCATCGAGGCTGGTGGCGATAAATACGCGGTTACTGGTGTTCATATCTTTTGCAGTGGTTCTTGTTCAGTAGCAGGGTTCAGAATTAAGTCGTAGTGTTCAGTGTTCAGTGTTCAGTGTTCAGGGTTGAACTTCCCGAAATCCGAAATCCGAAATCCCACTAGGTTCATCCTACATCTGTCACCGAGCTTGTCGAGGTGCCCACCAAACTCTCAATTACCTCCGGGAAATACCGATGTTCCAAGGCATGCACTTTTTGAGCTATCGTATCAGGGGTATCTTCCGGGGTCACAGGAGTAGCCGCCTGGAAGATGATTTTTCCCTCATCGTAATGTTCGTTGACCAGGTGGATGGTAATGCCTGTCTCAGTATCTCCTGCTGTTTTGACTGCCTCGTGGACATGGTGTCCATACATGCCCTTTCCTCCATAGTTCGGGAGCAGTGCCGGATGGATATTCACCATGCGATTGGGGAAAGCACGGATGAGCGCCTCCGGGATCTTCAGTAAAAAGCCCGCCAAAATCACCCAATCGATCTGTTCTTCCTGAAGCTTGGCCAAAAGCACTCCTGCATCCATTTCTTTTCGGGAAAAAGTGAAGGTCGGCACCCCAAACTTCTTCGCCCGTTCCAGCACAAAGGCATCGACCTTGTTGGAGGCAATCAGCGCGATTTCAGCTTTGGTGGAACCCTGAAAATGGGCCATGATTTTTTCTGCATTGGAGCCGCTACCGGAGGCGAGAATGGCGAGTTTGATCATTTTTTAAGAGGGAAGAAGCTAGATAAGTATCAAGTACCAAGACACAAGTATCAAGATTTTAGTGTCAAGTATCAAGAAGTAAGGATCAAGAGTTTTGAGCCAAGATACGAGACACGAGAAGCAAGAGACGAGATTAGTATCTAGTATCAAGACACAAGTATCAAGATTTCAGCATCCAGATGTAAGGTTCAAGAGTTTTGAGCAGAGATACGAGGTGCTAGTGTCAAGACGTAAATGAGATGCTATTTCTATCTAAAGTCTAAGGTCTAACTTCTTGTGTCTAGCGTCTTACGTCTCCTGTCCCTACTCTCCCCCCGCCATCAGATCACAATTCACGATCCAACCGATTTTGGAGGGTACTTTCTAGAATGGTAGGAAATCAAGGGATAAAGTAATGCCGTGGGCAAAAGCCAAAGGGTCCAAACAGGCATCCAGTCCGGGAGTTCTCGAAAATTGACCACCAGAAAGGCCGTCGCTGAGGCGATAAATCCTCCTCCAAGGCGCTGGAGATGCTTTCGGATATAGGCTTTTTTGTCATGGGGAATAGCTGTGGATCGAATGTCCTGTAGTGCCATCAGGAGCCCAATTCCGGCAAAAACCACAAATACAATCCCAAATAGATCCCCAACCCAGAGTTTTTTTATCCCCAGATAAATCAAGCTCAAGCCAGCGATGACCATCCCAAACTGTAGAAAACGGTCAATGGAATGCTGGGCTCGGAAGCTTTTGCTGTAAATGGCCCTTGCACCCGTTCCCACCTGGTAAATCGTAAATACGCCCACCATAAACAGGAAGGCATTGGGCCGGATGAAAGCCATGAGTTGGGCAGTGATCCCGGTCAGGAGCATTCCCAGGATAAACAACCTGCCTAGGTTAGCATGTCGGGAAGTTCCTTTTTTCAGGATAAAGACCAGCAAACCACACAGCAATCCGATCGAACCTCCGAGGATGTGTAGAAAAAGTAAAAGGTTGAAAAATTTTTCGTTCATGTTTGAGATGGGGGATTGCTTTTGGATGGAAGGGAATAGCGATCTACTCTGAAAGCCAAAATGCCCAACGTGACACCGATCCCGGCCAAAGCGAATGCTGAATAAAGATGGCTGAAGGATACGGCAATGGAAAGTAAATTGAGACAAAGTCCGGCTGTCCACACGGCATGCCCGGCCAGACTGCGGATTGACTTAGTTCGCTGTGGTACTTGTGCAAAGGTCTCATCCACCAAGGGCTTGAAGTAGTCTCTGTACTGCCAGAGTAAACATGCATTCATCAGCAGTAATACCGCAAGGACATAGGGTGTGCCCGTCCAATTTTGCGAAATGGTGACCATCAGAATATTGACCAGCATGGGCACCAGCATAATGCTGCCAATCAGCTTGAATCGGGTAGTGAGCAGCATAAATCCAATCACAATTTGACTGATTGCGATGAATTGGGCATAGAGGCCAAGGTTAAATTCGGCGAGTCTTTCCACGAGCCATCGGGGGCCGATCCATCCGATAAACTGATAGCCTGCATAGAGTTTGGACATGCCGGCACCCCAAAAGGTAAAGCCAAGGAAGGCTGCGATGGAATTGGTAAAAAATGGCTTCATGCGTGGTCTGTCGAATTAAAAGGTAAAATTTTCAGAAATATGGTGGTTTTCATGGATAAAAATAGGCTAGATTTTCTGTAGAAATATTGCCCCATTTCCCATTCGATACGCTTTCTTGCTATTTTCGGGTTTCAACTTTAGCATAACACAATATGTCAGCAAGTGAACTAGCGGTGGGAAGCCGCATTGCCCATCCTAAATTCGGTTCGGGAGTGATTGTCTCCGTGGACGCCACATACTATAAGATTTATTTTTCCTCCTCCGAAGAGGTAAAGACCCTCGCCCGAGATTATGAAGGGTTTACAGTAGAAGAGGCCAAAGTGCCAGACTTTCCGATGCTCACCATGAAAGATGTCGAGAAGGCCATACGAGAAGCACTTCAGGCTACTTCTGAAAGAGCCCCATTGGTTCCTTTAGGCGGGAAATGGATGGGCGGAACGCTAGTCATTGAGCCTTATGACAAGAGTCTTCAGGCTAAAGAAATCCCAATTGAGACTTTCTTTCACAAGATTGTGATGGTAAGGGAAAAGCTCCGCGTGTTGGAACAAAACATCAATAATCACCCCAAACTCGATGACGAGGACCGGGTAGGTTTACAACAATACATTACCCGTTGCTACGGTTCCCTGACCACTTTCAACGTGCTCTTTGCCTACAAAGAGGATCAGTTTAAAGGCGGCGGGAAAGATTGATTGCCTGGCTTTCCTAGATCGATTTGAAAATGGAGTAAGCCCGGGAATTGGAATTAGACGCCGGATTTTTGCCCGATAATTTATTCAGCGGTCTATTGCTCATTTGAACAACCCACCTAGAATCATGTGGGTTGTTTATTTTTAGGAATGATAAAAGCATTTTCTTTCCTCGCCTTACTGCTTCTCCTTTTTGTTTGCCAAGACCTCCCCAAAGAGGGGTTGAAGGACAAGTTCAAGGATGATTTTTTCCTCGGAGCTGCGGTCAATTTGGCTCAGGTGACGGGTAAAGAGCCCGGTGCAGATTCGTTGTTGAACTTGCATTTCAACTCCATTACTGCCGAAAACGGATTGAAATGGGGTCCGGTCCATCCTAATCCCGGAGAATATCGATTTGAGTTTGGGGATGCTTTTGTGGCGTTGGGCGAGCGAATGGGGACTTTTATTGTCGGTCATACCTTGGTGTGGCATCAGCAGACTCCTGCTTGGGTATTCAAAAATGAGGAGGGGCAGTTTGTCAGCGGTGAAGAACTCACGCTACGAATGGAAGACCATATTGAGCAGGTGGTGGGCAGGTACAAAGGAAAAATTAACGGTTGGGATGTGGTCAATGAGGCTTTTGAGGACGATGGTACTTGGCGCAAAACGCATTGGTACAACCTGATCGGGGAAGATTTTATCAAAAAAGCTTTTGAAAAAGCGCACGAAGTAGATCCTGCTGCTGCGCTTTATTATAATGATTACAATGTCTGGAAACCGGCTAAGCGAAAGGCCATATTGGAAATGGCGACCAAACTCAGAAATCAGGGAGTACGAATCGACGGGATAGGCATGCAAGGACACTATCGGGTGGATTCTCCTTCCTTGGATCAGATCGAACAGGCGATTTTGGATATCCATCAGGCGGGATTTGAGGTACACGTGACAGAGTTGGATGTGGAGGTGTTGCCTAGACCGGGTGAGGTAGAGGGGGCTGACTTGAATATCAATTTCGCAGAATCCGATGAATGGAACCCTTATAAAAATGGTCTTCCAATAGAGATTGAGGGTAAGCTAGTAGATCGATATGTGTCTCTTTTTCGACTTTTTAAGAAACATTCCGATAAAATTTCCAGGGTTACCTTTTGGGGACTACATGACGGCAGGAGCTGGCTTAACAATTGGCCTGTGAGAGGACGCACCAATTACCCCTTGCTGTTTGATCGCGAAAAAGCCTTGAAGAAGGGGTTTTTGGAGGTTTTTCAGAAATAGGAAGGGATTCATTTTGTATTAAAAAACAACACTTTATTCGGTTTTTGGCAATTTTTTAGAGTCTGGCCTTATCTTATTTTTGAAATACCGTTAAATACAGAATATAAGTTTAATTAGTGTATAATTTATAACTTATTATTCTGTGAATTCGATATTTTTTGGTTTAAACCGTATAAAATTTCAGAAAGTCATTTTTTGCTCTGTGATCAATCATGGGTTTACCTGACTTTTGTCAGCTATTTAGCAGCAGTTCATTCGGAGTTTAGCATCATCAAATCAAGCCTAATGATGATGAATATTTTCAAGCACAACCCTTTAATCATATTGATCGCCTTGCTATTGCTGGGATCAGTAAACGGATTCTCCCAAACCAAATATGTCATGGCTGCCTCACCTGAGTTTAAGGTGGATGGCGGGTCTACGCTTCATGATTGGCACATGGTCTCTACGACAGCCAAGGGAGAAGGTATTTTTGTAGTGGAAGGCGGGCAATTCAAAACAGCCAAAAGCCTTAGCATTTCCCTACAAGCCGAAACACTCAAAAGCGGAACCAAAGGACTGGATACCAATGCCTACAAGGCACTAAACACGGAGAAGAATAAGGAAATCCGATTTGTGCTTAAAGAATTGACCGGAGCTGGCGCTTCCATGGTTGCCAAAGGTGACCTGACCATCGCAGGGGTGACTAAGCCTGTAAGCTTCCCGGTGAAAATGACAGCCAATGCCGGCAAGTTCACCTTTGAAGGAAGCTTTGCGACTAAGCTCACCACCTTTAACGTGACTCCGCCTACCGCGCTGATGGGCACTGTCAAAACCGAAGACGATATCAAACTATCTTTTAAATCAACATTTCAACCCACCATTTAATCCAAATAATTATGAAGAAGTATCTATTTTCCGCAATTCTCGCCGCCGGCATTTCTGCCGTAGGTTTGGCTCAAGGGCTGCAAAGAGACGTCCAATATTGGAGACCGTATGACCAAAGAGGTACAAACATCTTCGAAACAGGTAAGCAGGATACTGTAGCCTTTGAAGGTGTCAAAGTAAGAGTAGGGGGACACTTTGCTCAGCAGCTTCAAAACCTCAGTCACGAGAATAAAGCAACACCGGTGATTTCAAACGGGGTTAATGTGAACCAACTGATCGAAATCGGTGCAGGTAGCAACTTGGCTACTGCAAACTTGAACATTGACGTAGAAGTAATGGACGGGGTAAGATTGAATCTGATCACTTACCTGTCTTCCAGACACCACCAAGAAACATGGGTAAAAGGCGGTTACCTACAATTTGACAAACTGCCATTCTTGGGTAATCCGGAGTGGTTCTCCAAATACTTGACTCTTAGAGTGGGTCACATGGAGATCAATTACGGTGATGCTCACTTCAGAAGAACAGACAATGGTAACGCGATGTACAACCCATTCGTCGGTAACTACATCATGGATGCCTTTACTACCGAAGTGGGGGGTGACTTGACTTTCCAAAACAACGGATTTATCCTCGTAGCCGGTGTGACCGGTGGTGAAATCCAAGGTGGTATCACCAGACCCAAAGACAGAGCTTTGTCTTGGATCGGTAAAGTGGGTTACGACAAGCAGCTTTCTGATGATTTGAGATTGAGAGTGACCGGATCTATCTACACTACTTCAAGCTCTGCAAGAAATACCCTTTACGGTGGTGACCGTGCAGGTTCCAGATACTACCTAGTGATGGAAAATACCCTTGCTACTACCAATGCTCAGTTTACCTCAGGCCGTATCAACCCAGGTCAGACAGACAACATCACCGCTACTGTGATCAACCCATTCTTGAAGTTCAAAGGATTGGAGCTCTTCGGTAATTTCGAAACTTCCAAAGGCCGTGCTTCCAACGAGACCAAAGACAGAACTTGGAACCAATTCGGTGCGGATTTGGTCTACAGATTTGGAATGAATGAAAACTTCTACGTAGCCGGCAGATACAACCAAGTAAAAGGTAAATTGGCTGGAAGCGGATTGGATGTGACTCTAGACCGTACTCAGATCGGCGGTGGTTGGTTTATCTCCAAAAACATCCTGGCTAAAGTCGAATATGTAGTTCAAAACTACGATGGATTTGCAGCCAACGATATCCGAAATGGTGGTAAATTCAACGGCTTGATGATCGAAGGTGTGATCGGATTCTAATCGAAAATAAAGAATATAAACCCATGCGTTTGCTCGCTCTTTTGGCCCTGCTTCTTTTCTCTTCTGGAATCCAGGAGAGAAAAGAACTGGTCATCACCCAGCAGAAAATACAGGTCAGTGGATATACTTCAGTAGGTAAATTCAACTGTGATTTTTCCAGGGCCGGAATGGCGGATACGCTTCGAATAAATTCCACCGAGGTCAGAAAGGGCCTTGAGTTTAAAATCCCGGTTAAAAGTTTTTCCTGCGGTAATTTCCTGCTCAACAGTGATTTCAGGTCTACCCTCAAAGCTGATGATTATCCATTTGCTTATGTCAAAGTGGCCAATTTCAGGGAAAAGTCAGGCAAGATTTTCTGCCACTTAAGTTTGAATCTGGTAGGAAGAAAGCTGGAGTTTCCTGATCTGATGCTGGAGCGAAATCCAAAGGGGCTAAACGGGAAATTGATTCTCAACTTTGATCTGCTTCATCTCACACCTCCAAGTAAGTTTGGAGGACTGGTCAAAGTCGAAGACCAACTCGATCTGGAAATCCTCCTCGGTGCCTAAGTAAGAAAGCCTCTCGAATCTCGGGAGGCTTTCTCTTTTTTGGTGGTTTCGCTTTTTAAAACATGAATTTACGGAATCCTGAGCGAGGCATTTTAGAATGTCAGATGACCATGTCAAGCCATATTTTTGGAAATCTTCAGTCTTCGGTCCCCGTAATTCTTCGGGACAGGCTACCTGTCTTCCATCATTACCTGTACTTGTCATTCAATCCTTTTCCTTCCAAAATCATGGGAATGATTTTTTCCATTCGACTGATTTGGGTGGCTTCGCGCTTGGCGGTGATGAGATACTCTAAGTATTCTTTCCGTTTGAATGAACTCAGGGATTCAAAAGATGACTTTAGCTGGGAGTCTTTGTTGAGCTTTTCCTGGAAAAGAGCAGGAATCTCTATTTCTGATGTCTTTTCAGGTCTCCAAACCCTGCCTTCTTCTTCATTTTGAATGGCTTCGCGGATATATTCCAGTATTTTGATCTCATCGATTTCCTCTGCTGACTGAAATCTCCATTGCCTCATGGCCTTGGTTTTTCCTTCTTGGGCATTTTGCAAGACCTTATACGGATCGGAAAGAAATACGCCATTGTAAAACCAAAGCACAAAATGGTTTTTGAAACCCAGGCAGCCTACCACGTTTCTGCCCTTATAGGTGAAGGACTTTTCTCCCCATTTGATGGTTTCTTCCAAGCCGGTTTTTCGGATGATTTCGAGCAGTCGCTGTACTTCATTGGGCCAGTTTTGGGATCGATCCATGATAGGTAGAAGGTTTATTTTTTAAAACGGAATGCTTCTACCATTTTATGGAAAATGGAGTTGTTTTCATAGATGCCGGCAAATTTTTCTGATCCGGGACCATAAGCAAACACAGGAATCATCACGCCGGTGTGGCTTCCGGTGGTGAATTTGCCCTCGACCATCCCGGTCTTGGTGTCGCCCTTGTTCACTGAAAATCCGCCTGTCTCATGATCAGCCGTGATGATCACGAGGGTGTTCCCATCCTTTTCTGCAAAATCCAATACTTTGCCAATCGCTTGGTCAAAATCGATCATTTCTTCCACGATGTATTGGGTGTCATTGCCATGGCCGCCCCAGTCGATCTGCGAACCTTCAATCATCAAAAACATGCCTTTTTTGTTGGTTTTAAGCAATTCAAGACCTGTCTCGGTAGATTTGACAAGTTGGTCGCCGCGCCCTGCTGAATATCTGGGCTGCTGTTCATCGGCAAGGAATGCTGCGAGTTTTCCGCTTTTCACTTGCTGAACTTCCTCGATGGAGTGGGCGATTTGGTAATTTCTGGATTTAAGGGAGTCGACCAGGTTTAATCCGTCTTTTCGGTCAGCAAAAAACTTTCTTCCTCCCCCGATAAATACATCGATATCTGTAGCGAGAAAGTCCTTGGCTATGTCTTCATCCAGTGATCGGGAAGGCTGATGAGAGATAAAGCTTGCCGGCGTGGCATGTGTGATCGAGCAGGTGGCAATGAGTCCGGTAGCAAGTCCGTTTTCTTCGGCCATTTCCAGGATGGTGGGCAGCGGATTGCCTGCAGCATCGACTCCAATGGCTCCGTTGTAGGTTTTTACCCCACAGGAAAAAGCCGTGGCGCCGGCTGCCGAATCCGTCACAAAGGCATTGCTTGCCTGATTTTTATGAAAACCGACCACAGGCATCCGCTCTAAGTTGAGCTGTCCAAAATTGCCGGTCATTCCTGCATAAATCTGCGAAACTCCCATGCCGTCCCCGATCATCAGGATGATGTTTTTGGGATGTTTGACTTTTTTCTGAGCCCAAGTGGGGCTGCTGCAAAGAGAAAGCGCGAGTAGGATTAGGTATCTTTTCTTCATAGAGCTTGGTTTTTTGGGTAAAATAGGGGGCAAATAATCAATGACCAATTTTCAATGACCAATTCACAATTTTCAATTACCAATGGCAAATGGCCAATGGCCAATTTTCAATTGCAAGGTTGGTGTTACTTTTGAGCCTTGAATTTGTTCATTGTTCATTGAGTTTGCTCATTGCTCATTGAGCTTGTTCTTTGTCCATTGAATTTGATCATTTTCCTTAGTCTCCTCCTTTGATTAAAATGCAACAAGGCAGTCCCAAAAATCAAGGTAGGGTAGCCAATGATGAATAGTATAAAATTGATCTCATAGTAAGACAGATTCAGGATATTGGCCAAGTTGATCACAAAGTCGGTGCAGTAATTATATGCCCAGTAGGCAGTTTGGAGGATTTCTTTCATGGTTTTCGAAGTCGGTTGATTTGATCTTGGATGTGAAGTGACTTGATCAAAAGGAAAAATATCAAAAGAGGTACGAAAAGGACCAGAATCAAAATATTGGCTAGGCCATAATTACCAAATCCTTTTAACAAAGTGATCATGCCGAAATAGAGTGGATCCGTAAAAGCAAAATAAGAGGAATCGAATTTCACATGATGGGCTTTGCAATAGCCTGTATCGTTGTGACAAGCCCAAGTGCATTTTTCGGGATCCAGACTTGCAGGATTGAGTGTAGCCTGACCTCTGCTTTGGTATGCTGTCGGTTCGAGTTGAAGCCTCGAATACTCATTGACCGACACGATGAAAACAAGAGGGAACAGGAAAATCAGAAGATTTCGAATTAATGGCTTCATGCTTTTTTACATAATATAAATATCCGCAATCTTACCACCAAGTAGGTCATCGGCTTTAAAGACTGCGGATATTCATCGACTGACCACAGACGACAGTCTCCAGCACCTCCAGCAGGATTTCAAACCTTGTCTTATTTGGTTAATGGTAGAAAAGCGGATAATCAGATTACATTAATACACAAAACGAAAAAGGGTAACCATTTCTGATTTACCCTTTTTGTGCTTTCTAAATTGAGTAGGTAAGAATTATTCTGTGCTTTCCTCTTCTTCGGCTACCACATCCATCAGCGCTTCCGCCCATTCGATGAGTTTTTTGCGATCCAAGTCTTTGAGTTTAGCCTCCGCATGGACATAGGTGTAGATTTTCATCGGCATTTCGCCTTCACCTACTTCGATAGCGATGTCATCGAGTTTCTCCAGCTTTTCCATCATGTCATAATTCGTCCAATTGGAAAAATTGAGTTCTTCGCGTCCTTCTCGGGTATCTTTGGCTACTAGCCAGGAGATCGGCGCCACATGGGAATACCAGGGATATTTGGTCTCATTGCTGTGGCAATCGTAGCAGGCACTCTTTAGAATTCCTGCCACTTCTCCATCTACTACCCCTGTTCCGATGAGGTCTCCGGGATTATCGGTGGTTACTTCGGGCAGTTCATTGGGCACCAATTGAATAGCCGCACCAATTACTGCCAGCCCTCCGATCAGGTATTGCCAGACTTTCATGGTTTATTTCTTTTTACCGGTGGTCCATTGCAGAAGGGTAGCTGCTTCTTCTGCGGTTAGTTTTTTGTCCGGATTGGACTCCAAAAATCTCGCTGGCGGCATGGTGCCTTCTTCGAGGGTTTCCTTGATTTTGCCCATGGTAGCGAGGGATTTGGACTTTTTGGCAGCTTCTAAAGCATCCCAATCCAACTTGGCTTTGCCTTTTTCATTCTTGGATTGAGGGTTGTGACAGCCATAGCATTTTTGCTGCACGATGGCTTTCACTTCAGCGGGCAAAGCCGGTGCTTCGGGTTGCATGGCGTGAAAGGTGTCTGCTTCAGGCTTTGGATTGGCTTGGAGGAAAAGAATACCAACCAAGGCAGCAACGGGGAGAAAGGCTAATTTTTTCATAGTGAGATAAAAGGGTTAAAAAGGAATTTCTGTAAGAATTTTAAACGAAGCAATTTTATTTGGTAAAAACTCATTTCAATATACTGAATGATTGAGTAATTGGTTGTTTTCAAGGTGTTTTCAAAAAGTAGCAATAGACTAAATGCTCGAAATACAGGGATAAATGACTCGATTATGTCGACAAAATGTTGAGCCTTCACTTGAGAAGCAGTAATTATCGGATGGCAAAGAATTGGATTTCAAACACCCAGATTCCGAAAAGGGTTGTCATTCAAAAAGAGCAAAGATGAAAAAACGAATCATAGGGATAATCGCGGGAGTGATGCTGATGGTTTCAGGGGAAGTGCTAGCCCAAAAAGGAAATGCCCCTGTCTATACTTACAAAACCCCAAGCTATGATGGTATAGGGAAGGTCTATATGGGAAGAGAGATTTCTTTTGTGATGGGCTTCGAAGGCATGTCATGGCTCGAGCGTCGGAGTCGCGAACAAGAGGAAAGTGTATCGTTGGCCATCAAGAATCTACCCGTGACCGAATCCAGCGTGGTCGCGGATATCGGTGCGGGATCGGGCCATTACACCTTTAAAATTGCCCCCAAAGTACCCAAAGGCAAGGTCTATGCGGTGGAAATCCAAGATCAGGCGATCAATTACCTAAAGTCAAAATCTAAAGAACTTGGTTTTTCAAATGTGGTTCCTGTAATGGGAACGGAGAAAAGCCCTAACCTGCCTTCCGCATCTGTTGATTTGGCGATCATGGTGGATGTGTACCATGAGCTTGAATTTCCCGTGGAAATGCTCGCAGCCATCCGCCAATCCTTGAAACCAAGAGGGAAGCTGTTATTGATTGAATTTCGGGGAGAAGATCCCGAAGTAGCCATCAAGCCCCTTCACAAAATGACTGTCAAGCAGGCCGAAAAAGAACTGACTGCCAATGGATTCAAACTCGTCCAAAACGGTCAGTTTATGAAAATTCAGCACTTTTTGGTGTTTGAAAAGGTGGGGGAGTGAGTTTTAAAAATTCAGGAATACCTATCACTTAAGCGGAATGGTAAAACTGAATTTGCTGCCCATTCCCAACTCACTGCTAACTTGGATTTCTCCGCCATGCTTTTCAATAAACTCCTTGCACAGTGCCAATCCCAGTCCTGTGCCTTTTTCATTATCGGTGCCCCGTGTGGTAAATCCATCCACGATGTGAAATAGTTTTGATAGGTTTTCTTCACTCATACCTATACCTGTATCCGTGACTGCGACGACCGCTGATTCAGGCAGCAGGCAAGCGTCCACTGTTATCGAACCGCCGTTTTTGGTAAACTTGATCGCGTTTGATATCAAGTTTCGGATTACTGTTCCGATCATTTTCCTATCCACAGTCACCATAATCTGATCTACTGTGGCATCTATCAGTTTTATGTTTTTATGATCAGCTGTAGGTCTGAGAATGTTGATTTCCTCTGAGATCAGATCATTAATTGCCACTTCACTGGGCGAAAAAGGGAAGCTGTTTTGCTGGGTTTTAGCCCAATCGAGCAGATTTTCCAATAATTCTGCGGTATGTTTTGCAGAAGAATGAAGGATGTCTGCATAAGAACTGATGGGTTGGTTTTTCCCTTCTTTTGCCTCTTCTTGGATGAGTTCACTGAATCCAAGGATAGATCGTATCGGATTTTTGAGGTCATGGGCTATAATCGAAAAAAACTTATCCTTGGTGGCATTGAGCTCATTTAGAATTTGAGCCTGTTCCAACAGCCGGGATTCAAATTGCTTTCTTTCGGTAATATCACGGGTGACCCCAAGGATGAGTGTAGAGTCGAAATCTTCTCCCAAAATCGGATAGGTAAGTACCTCGGTGTGGAGAATTGAACCGTCTTTTCGGTAGTAATCCACTTGTCCTTTAAAGCTGGACAAAGGCAACCCACTTGTATAGGCTATGTATTGCTCCTGCATGTATGCACCGACTTTGAGAACCGATTCCGGTGTAAGTATTTCGTGGATGGCTTGATTTTTTGCTTCTTCTACTGTCAGTCCCCTTACAGCTTCTATAGCAGGGCTGATATAGGTGATGCTCCCGTCCAGCTTCATGGTCCAGATGACATCCCGCACATGATCAGCGATCAGACGATAGCGTTCTTCGTTGATTTGAAGATCATGATAAGCTTTTTTGAGCTCAATTAGCTCTTTGTTTAGGGCTTCTTTCGCCATAGCCAAGTACTAAGTAGGGGTGAAAAGGGAGGTATTAGGATAATCCGTTTGGTTTCGCGAAGATGGTTTTTCTTTTTAATAGCCTAATACCCTTTATCCCTATTATTTGTGAAAAACGCTATTCATTAAATGGTTATCACTTTCAAGATGTAAATTAGTTTCATTTTCTTGCTTTTTATTCAAAGCTCGAAATCTAAAATTTAAATACATCTCTCTACTATGAGTATTCCTTTTTGGAGATATAAATACCCATACTAAGTTCTCAATTGAGATCTTGGATCAGATTTAATTTATCCCTTTACCAAAAACTTATTGACGTCCAACCAATGCATAAAGGCGTCAAACCAGCGGTTGCTCGTGCGGTTGGGATTACCTAGACCAAAGCCATGGCCTCCGTTTTGGTAAAGGTGAAATTCAACGGGACGACCTGCCTTGTGCCAGGATTCGATGATGCCAGTTTGCCCTTGGAAAAGGAAATCATCTGTTGCAATCACATTAAACATGGGAGGAGCATCTTTTGGTACTTCCACAGGTCCCATGCCACCATAGATCGGGCCGATAAAGGCCAGTTTCATGGTTTTGGAATTTAGCGTGGCATGCATGGTCAGTCCTGCGCCTGCGGAGAAACCGATCATTCCTATCCGGTTGATGTCCACTCCCCATTCCTTGGCTCGGCTGACAATCATCGCATACGCTGCCTCGGCATCTTCCAATTGATTGGAAAGGTCTCGCTGTGGAGGTCGAGGTGCGGGAGTAGCCGAAGCTGAGGTACCTGTGGCTGGTGGTGCAGGAGCAGCAGGTCGGGGTCGGTTCATCCAGGCTGAGAAGTCCTCGAGTGAGGGTGGTGTAGGATTCAATCGGTATTTCAATACAAAAGCAGCGATTCCCTGCTTGGCAAGCGCTTCAGCCACTTCCCAACCTTCATTGCCCATAGACAGCCAGCTGAAGCCACCTCCCGGTGCCACAATTACAGCGGCGCCATTTGCTTTGCCGGGTTCGGGTAGGAAAGGAGTCAAGGTAGCTGTAGAAATATTCCGTGCCATGGGATCACCCCACTGTCGAAACCAAGTCTCCGGAGCAGGCTGATTTTCCACTCCGCCAGTGCCGAGTAGGATGGCGTTGGGTTCCTTGGGATTTTCGAGCGGGTAGATGGTGCCGTCTTGGGCAAAGGCTTGAATAGAAAATCCAAGCGATAAGGCGATAAAGCCTGATTTAATCAGATTGTTCATGGGTTTAGGTTTTTTGGGTTTGAATGGAGTAAGATATTGGTTTTGTGGGAAAAATTAAGGGTAAATTATTTGAGCTTAATTCAGATTTGGTTTTAATACAGCATGCCAAACAGCCAAAGTGGGATTCTTTTATCATTTCCTCCTGCTATATCCAAAGCCAAGTAGGAATTGGGAACTCCACGGATTTGCTCGCTGGTTTTGGAAGGTCCTCCAATCTCAAAAACGAAGGTGTCGTCTACCATGAAATCTCCAAATTTAGAGGAGGTCACTGCATGCACAGCACTTACCTGATTAAAGAAGAAAGTTTCTCTGATATTGCCCAAATTGGCCATGGTGGGCGAGAAAAGATGGATGAAATTGGGGTTGTGGAGGTAAATTTTTTCCGGTTTCTGCAAATAGCTGATCCCAGAAGTAGATGATCTGAGTAAGAGCAAAATCTGGGCTTTTTCCAAAATATCCAGAAGCCTGAGTACCGTGTTTCTAGGGGTTTCTAGCTTTTCAGCCAGCTTATTGATGTTTGGTGTGAAGGGTACGGATTCACTCAGTACGAATAAGAGTTTTTTTAAAGTCTTGGTTGTGGCGTGCTGTAACTGTTCGTAAGGTGTAATATCCGAGTCGATGACCAAGTGAATAGTTTCCTGGAGCTTTTGGAAGTAGGTTTTGTTTGCTTCTAAAAAGAATGGGAAATAGCCAGATTTGAGATAGTTCTGAAAATCAGATTCAAAGTCAAATTTGTCAAGCAGATCAGGGGTGATCAAATGATGGTGGGTTAGGATTTCCTGTAATGGGAGGCTTTTTAGCACCAGATTTTTCTTAAAACTCAGATACTCACGAAAGGATAATCCGTGCAAATGATAGACGGACGCCCTTCTTGACAAGTCGGCATTTCCTTGGCTGATATCCAAAATAGAAGACCCTGTGGCTACTACTCTGATGTCTTCATAGTCATCATACAGCTGCTTGAGATCCTTTGAACACATCTCATACCGATGTACCTCATCCAATAAAAACAAGCGATAACCCATTCCATAAAGCTCTGCTACCGTCTCTACCAACCGGTGGGTCTCAAAATAGAAATCATCCAAACTCATGTAAATACTCTGCTCAGATGAGGCAAGTAGCTGCTGTAGCAAAATAGTCGTTTTGCCCGCGCCTCGATACCCAAGCAGTAGAATCAACCGCTGTTGCCAGTCAATCTGCTCGTAGAGATATCGTTTCTTCTTACTTTGAACTTGTTTGGATTTGCGTGCGGACTTCTCGATCAAGTATTCCATAAATTGGTTTTTTCAAAAAGCAAAAACCAAAAATAGTTTTTACATAAAGCAAAAATACAAAATGCTTTTTGTAAAAAGCAAAAAGAGGTTCTTCATGAAGATAGACTTTTTCGAAGGCGGCTTTTTGAGCTTAAACAGGTAGTTTTTGAATTTCCTTCCTAAAGTGAATCCAGAGGAATCCTTACCCTGAATTGATGCACTTTTCCGGGAAGGAAGGAGCTGCAATCATAAGGCGAGCAATCTTTCCCCTTGGCAAATTCATAGGTGCCTGTGGCTACCACTTTCAAAATAGTTACTGTAAAACGGGAAACCTGTTCGTTGTAAGGAATCACAAGACGAAATTTTCCCTGGCTATCCGAGATAAGGGTGTCTTCTCTGATAATACTAGCTAGTGTAAGGAATGGAGCTTTCTCATAAGCACTAATTAACACGGTGACCCCGGGAATTCCAGCATCAGTCTTAGTGTCCACTACCTTTCCGGAAAGTATGGTCGGATCCTCGGATATACAGCTCTGCGTCAATAGTAGACAGATTAGCTGCAAAATCCTTTTGACTGATTTGTATTTCTGCTTCATCAGCTGATGCTTTATTTGGTTAGGATTTCTTGAAATAGACACTGATGAATGTAGTCAAAATCCTAAAAAGAAAAGGGTGGAAATTGGAATTCCACCCTTCCATCGAGATTCAATAATTATCTTTCCAACCTAAATTTTCTGAGTTTTATTCCTTGTAATTCAGCCCAAATCCAAATGGAAATAGGGTGTCTTTTTCGGGATAACCCGGAGCATCAGGGTCTTGTGCAATGACAGCAGCGCTGGTTTTGGCCAGTGCATAAGGAAGCTTTCCGGTAGGATTAAACTTACCCATAATGATGTCCATCAGGGCCGCATCACTCACCCCAAAAGTAGCCAATAGACCACCCGCATTGAGTACGCCGCTCCCTTCATCTAAGACATAGGGCTGACGGAAGTCAATGGCCAAAATGGTCTTTTCGGGCCCTAGTGTTTCCATCACGGACTGGATGTCTTCCAAAGACGGAGAGATCTTCCAAGACTTGGATTTTGCCATTTCGGAAAGGGCTAAAAAGTTGAGCTCCTCGGGAAGTGCTCCACCAAACCGTCGATCCGTTCCCGGGTCATTCGTGATCTGAACTCTAATAATTGCGAAGTCTGTATCCTTCGAAATGGACGGTAATTTTTCACCTTTGGATTTGTTGTATTCTCCTGTGGTCACCTTGTAATTTGCCCAAGCACGATCTTCAAACAAGGCTGCATTCATCCCCATGGTGAAAATTTGAAGCGTGTCCTGACCCTTGGGCTGGGCAAGTGGGAGGACGGATTTGTTCTGCAGAAGTACGATGGATTTCCGTTGAGCCAGGTCAGCCTTTCGTTGAAAAGAGGCATTCCCTACGATGTAAGCGGCCCGGTTGGGATCGACGTAAGGATTTTCAAACAGACCAAGTTCAAATTGTTCTTTCAGCAACCTCGTCACGGATAGATCCACTCGGCTTTCGGCGAGTTTACCAGATTCCACCAAGGCTAAGAGTTGTTTGTTGTTGCTAAATCCGGAGAGGACATCGGTGCCAGCCTCCAAGGCGATGAGGATTTGTTCTTCCACGGTTTTATCCTCCAATCCCCAGGCTCTATCCCCGATTATTCCCGTGTCGGAATTCACATAGCCCTTGAAGCCGAGTTTGTTGCGCAGAAGGTCAGTCAGGATGCCTTTGGAAAAAGCCATGCCCACATTATTTGGGAGGTAGGACTGCCCAACAGGAATGCCATAGTAAGCCATAATCGAGGAAGCTCCGGCATCTACCGCCGCCCGGAAAGGGGCCAAATGGAAATCGAACTTGCCTGCTGGATAGATTTGGTTTTTTCCATAATCGTAATGCGGATCTCCGCCCCCTTCTTGAGGTCCACCGCCCGGAAAGTGTTTGATGGTCAAGGCGATGCTTTTTGAATTTAGACGATCTCCTTGCAGATTTTTGATCAATGTGGTAATGATCTCAGAGGCCAATTCGCTGTCTTCCGTGAACGTTTCGTGCACCCGATACCATCTTGGCTCGGTGGACAAGTCTGCCATATAGCCATACATGCCGCGCAGGCCGATGGCTCGCCATTCCTCCGACATGATCTTTGCAAAGTCGGCAATCAGCTCCATGTCGCGGGTTGCAGCCAAACCGCTTTCTTTTGGCCAAGCCGAGAAAGACCCTGATTCCTCATTGATACCCGCCCGGGCGTCGATTTCCATGTGGTTTCTGGAGTTGGATTTGAATAGCGCAGGAATGCCCAATCGTGTGCTTTCAGAAAGTTCCTGCACCGCATTCATAAATTGTGCGGCTTCATAAGGGCTGATTTGAGTGCCGGCA
Organism: Algoriphagus aquatilis; assembly: GCF_042657405.1. Classification (NCBI taxonomy): domain Bacteria; kingdom Pseudomonadati; phylum Bacteroidota; class Cytophagia; order Cytophagales; family Cyclobacteriaceae; genus Algoriphagus; species Algoriphagus aquatilis. Next base: position 41,344 of record NZ_JBHSKS010000010.1, on the reverse strand, counting down.
AACCCATTTCCGGGTCCTGTGCTTACGGGATTATTTTTGACCGTGTTTCTGAATATGAAGCGGGACATTTTTTGATTTTCAATCAGGTCCACTGCTCCATCCGTCATTTTTCCCTTTTCTCCTGCATTGAGCGTGTTGATCAGTAGCATCCCAACTTTTTCTTCCAGTGTCATCTGACTCACCAGATCCGCCACGCGCTTGTCCAGCGGCTGTCGCCAATCTTCATAGATGTCCAGTTTTTGATTTTTGTTGAGATCCTTGAAAAGGAGTTGATTTTGATGCAGCAGGTCTACTGCTCGGGCTTCAATCGGTGGCTGGTTGGTGTAGGTGCCCTGAGCGAAAGCAGGACTTGCGCCTAAAAAAAGCAGCGCAATTCCGGTAAGGGTATGTTTCATGAATTGGGTTTGGGTTGATTGTCAAGTGATCGGAATAACGTTTTCAATATAGGTATTATCGCAAACGAGTCAATAAGCGCTTAACTAGGAAATGTTAAGAGTTTGAGGAGGTTGATGGAAAACCTTCTGCTAAAAAATTGTGAAGCGGAGTCGCAGAATAACAAGTGTCGTAGCCCCATGTTGGCAATTGATGATTTTTTCCTAAAAAATATAAGAAAAGAGCATCATTAAATAAGGTTATTGATGTCGTCTAAGTCTCTCAAACGGCCTGATTCTTTTTTGTTTTTCAACAGGTCCTGATACCCTATGAAGTTGACTACAAGTCCTTCGAACTCGACTTCCTTTTTATTTTTAAAGCACTCGTCGAATGTCACTCCATCAATCTGGGTCAGTAAATCAATTCGAAGAGGAGGATACCCAAGTTGGACGATATTGCCTTCTTTGGTGAAATCCTGTAGGCTGAGACCAAAAGATGAAAAGCCAAATTCATTCACACAATCCAAAACTCGTTGAGCGTTTTCGGGGGTTGGATTTAGCCAGATGTCCAAATCACCGGTATATCTAGGACGTCCGTGAATACCCACGGCATATCCTCCAACCACCAGGTATTCCGCTTTATGATTGTTTTATAACTCTACAAACTCTTTGAAGTCTTGGATGAACATCTTTGTTGAGGCTAAAATACTGCTGCCGAAGAAGCTCTACAGCTTCTAGGCGTTCGATAGGACTTTTGGTAGACCAGAAAGCAAAGTCAGAGGCGGTATCTTTTAAAGTAGTAATCTTTAGCACCTTCTCCATGAAATGAATATACGTCTTTTTGGTGACTGCGAAACCTTGCCTATGATCTTGTTAGGCTGGTTTGGTTCAGAATTAAATCCCGACAGATTTACGGGATCGTTTGGAGAAAAAGGCGTTTTACAAACTACGCCTAGGCCGTTTTCAAACTATATTCAGAAGGTGATTTAGCGAATTGCAAATTCGTTTGAATAGAAGAGCGTAGTTGCAAACTACGCTCAGTCAACCGCTAATTCTACGCTCAGAATGGGGGAATTATTGAAATGCGAAATATCTAATTCTTTCAAAGTATAATAGCTTTGCATCTCTATCAAAAATGATTATGTCAGTAACAGTACCCTCTTTATCAATTTCATCATAGTAAAATGAATAACTTCCATTTTTTAAAGGCATAAAAAGATCGTTTTGAGAGGAGAAGATTGTTACATGCCTCCCGTTTTCTATTTTGTTATTTTCAGGCAATTTGATACTTGGGTTTAAACCCTCGGTAATTTCATTAAAAGAAATTAATTCGTTTAATCCTTTTTTATCAGATGAATTTAAGGGAAGAGGGTTTTCAAATTCAAGATTATCAGAAAACCTTATTACAGTTTTGAATACGAAAGTTTTATCCACTCCATTATCTGAAATTATTGCTTGGTACAAGATATTTTTTTCTTCTTGAGTTGAAATAAATTCAGGAACTGGTTTACTTGGAAAAATTAACTGACTTTTTAAATTTTCTAATTTCTCCGGAGTCGTAGAGAATTCAATTTCGTTTTTTGCAGTGAAATAAAAAACAAATATTATCCCGAGTAACATTATGAATAAAAACAAAAGCACAAATATAGTTTTTTTAATTGTTTCTTTCATTTTAGTATTAAGTTTTACTTATTTAGAGGTATTAAGACAATTTTTTTATCTATGGTAAAATTCAAATACCCTGTAAATAATTTAATTTTGATTATTATTTAGTTGTTAAATATTCAAATATAAGGTCTAATAGCGTTTGGCTTTTATCCATTCATGTCTTATTGAAATTAAAGTTAGGAGGATAATAATTATTCCTGTATAATTTAGATTTAAGTTAAAATGTCTAACTGTCTCCAAAAATAAACCTAAAATTCCTATCCAAACAAAAACACAAAATATACCGACTAGTCTAGCACTTGATTGAGAAGAAATGAACCTTTCTGTAATTGGAGAGCCTACATAAATGTAAACAAAATAGTAAAAGCATATTCCAACAAATACTTCCATAATTATTTTGAGTCTGGGCCGTATTTAAGTTTATAAATAGCGAATTTTATTGTTTTATATATTATTAAAATTGATAGCGAAAGAAAAATTAATAAAAAAAATACAGGAATAGGTTTAAGATTTTTTTTATTTTCTATAAAAGCATTAATTGTTTGATAAGCTATTGTAAATCCAATTCCAATTCCAATAGAGGAAATCCAAAAAATTGAAAAAATGAAGAAAATATAATTTATAAATGAAACACCTTGATGGATTACTTTCATGAAATGTTTATAGCCTTTATTGACAAATAATATTGCTTGATTTCGAGCATTTTGGATTACTTCAGTTAGTATAATTGTTTCAGGTTTGTCTAGATCAATTGATGAAGACTGCTTTTGTAAATAAAAGTTGAAATAAAAATTATCATATAAAGCTCTTTTTTCTAAGCTACTTAAAACCTGAAATGCTTCTTGGATTTCGACGGATTTCTCATGCGAATTTGGACTTTTATTTATGTCAGGATGCCAAATTTTCATCTTATTCTTATAGGCTTTTTTTATCTCTTCGGTATTTGAGAATGGGGAAATTTCTAAAATATTATAATAATTTTTAAATCCATTCATAAAATTACTAGTTTGTTTTCATAAAATTTTTTCAAATATTTATTTAGTAAGTTAATGTGTTGATTTTAAAATTGTTCAATTTTTCCAAATGATATTAAATTCGGATTGCACAATAATGTTCCGTCCTCAAACTCTATGTGTGACTCATTTGAAAAATTTCCATTTCTTTTTTCTATACTATTTAAATATTCCCTGTTTCCTCTTGCTACATTAATAAGATTTTTAAAAATTGTCTTTTCTATACCAAAGAAATGTTTTGAATTTTGTTTGATGCCTTGGTTATATTCTATAATACCAAATTCCCAATATGGAAGAGCCAAGATAAAAGGGAAGTTTATTGCGAAAATTCCAATATATTCTTTTTTAGTTTTTTTTGAAGTGTACGTTGGAAATGAATATTTGCTTTGATTTAATTTCTCAGCGTAGATGATAGCATCTCCAATGAATTGTAGTCCCATTTTTTGTAAAGTACGTTTGTAATGTCCTGACTTTATGAGATTAAATAAATCTTCATTAGAGTCAAATCTTTCTCCACTCGTTTCTGGGTCTTCAACTAGTATTTTGCTATTCGGTAGTTTGTTTCTTTCATTTGCGATAGCAACTTCAAAAATATATCCCTTTAAACTTTGTTCTATATTATTACAAATTATAGAAATTCTGTCAAACTGTTTTCTCCATTTCTCAAAATCGGTTTCATTAAATGAAATAATTCTTCTTCGTCCTTTTGCTTCCCATAAAGATATCGATTTATTGTTTGTTGCAGAAATAAAATCAGGTGTGTCGCCTGAAGATTTTCTTACTATATTTATATTATTAAATTCATTACCTAATTGGTGTCCAATAAAATCAGAAATATTGGCCATATAAGGAGCGTCGAAATACTCTAGATTGAAATATCTACATAGAGTTTGTCCTAATACTCTTGAATTTTCTTTTCGTGAGTCTTTTCCTTTACCAGGGTGTCCTAATTGGAATTTAAACAAGTCAGTGTTTGGAACAAGATATTTTAAAGCTGGAAATTCTTGATAATTTTTTGGTTTATTATAGTCATCAAATTCTTCAATTTTATATAGTGCTGTTAGTTTTTTTAAATTAATATCTATGCATTTTAAGTAGTTATTGGATGTTGAGTCCAATAGATTTTCCTGAGGTTTTAATGGGAATTTATTAAATTCTATTTCTATAGTTCTATTCATCCTCTTTTTTCTGATCTAGTAATGTTGCTGCTAATATTTGAATTTACCTCCCCCCCAGCTGAGCGTAGTCGAATCTTTATTTCTACTGGGTGTAGTTTGCAACTACACCCAAATATGTTATCCAATTTTTAATTGGCTCCTTCCCTCACTTCAACCCCTCCAAATAACTCACCAAATCCACCAATTCCTGTTCGGTCAGCGGGAAGGCTGGCATCAGGGATTCGGATAGTTGGGTGATGGAGGCGATGTCGGCGAGCTTGTAGATAGTTTGCTCGCTGCTGCCGACGAGCTTTACGATTAGGTCGTTTTCGGTCTTGGAGTTGACGATGCAGCGGATTTCCTTGCCGTCTTTGAATTTGACGAGTTGGGTTTCGTAGCCGAAGCCCATGCCTTCGGAGGGATTGATGATCGCATTAATCAGGCCTTCTCGACTGAGTTTGCCTCCTATTTGGGTAAGGGCAGGACCGAAGTCCACACCTTCGTTTCCGATCTTATGACAGGCCACGCAGTAGGTGGCCGCCAGGGTTTTTCCCTTTTCCACTTCACCTTTGGCAGAGAGCATCTTCACTAAGTCATAGCCTTGGGCGATGCTGTCCCCGTATTTTTCCAGTGCGAGTACTCGGATATTGCCATTCCAGCTGCTCATCAGGATCTTTTGGGCGATCGGAAGCAGGTCCGCAGGAATTTGATCCGCTTTGGCCAGTTCCCAAAGCACTGCCTCTGACTGATAGCCTTTGGCTTCTTCCATGGCAGCGGTGCGGATGGCAGCGGAGGCTTTGTCGTTTTTCCAGAATTTGCTGAGCAGGTTTGCCATATCCGGGGTATCTACTGCGCCAAACTTGCGGATAGCGGTGATGGCCTTGGTTTCATCCGGATTTTTCATGGCCTGCTCGATCTCGCCCATACCGTAGAGCGTTGCGAAAAGTCCGGCAGACTGATTGGCCAAGCCCCGGTTTTCCTCCTGATATACTAAACCAAGTAGGCGTTCCTTCTGGTCTTTCAACTGGTATTTGCGGACGATCTCGAGGAAATCCCGGTCATCTGCAATTTCTCCTGCCTTGGCTTTGGCCAGGTTGAGGAGTTGGGTATCCGGTTTTTTGGGATCAAAAGCCACCTGTCTCAGGATGATCACCTGATCTTCGTTTTGGCCCTTGGCCAGGATGTTTTTGAGGGTTTGGTTTTTCAAATCAGCGGTTTGGAAGTCTAAAGCCCGGTAGTAGCGATGATCTGCAGGGCTGTTTTCTGCCAGGATCAGTTCTTCCAAAAGCGCCGGAGTCCCTGCTGATCTCGACCTCCAAATCAGGTCTTTTGCCTCAGGCGAATTGCTCCATCCCTGACCCAGTTTGGCCAGATAGGCCGGCAGATAGCTGTCCCAACGGTATTCCGCCGCGATACCCAAAGCTTCCAGGTACCAACGGTCACCGCTGCGATAGCCTTCGGCAAGTTTCAACCAAACGTCCGAAGCATCCTCGTATCGGATACCCACAGCGACTTCCCGACGGACTTGATCCGATGGATCGGCAGCGAGTCCAAGCAGGAAGGCATTGTCTTTCATTCCGTTGATTCGGGAGGCGCGAACTGCCGCCACTCGGATATTTTCATTGGCATCTGCTGCGGCTTTTCGGATGTATTCTTCCCCATTGGGCAACTTGCTCAGCAACCAAAACGCACGGGCTTTCATGCGAGAGTCTTCTGACTCATACAGGTTTTCCAAAGCTTCTTTTGCTTCAGCTCCTTTTTCCTTCAAGGCCATAAACGCCTTGAAGTGAATCGCCCGGTTGGGATTTTGCACCAGTTCGATAAGGGATTCGATAGAGGAATAATCCGGTGCATCCACCTTGTACTTGGACTTTTTCGGAGCGAGACGGTAGATTCTCCCTTTTTCCAAATCACCCACGGCATGGCCGCCCACGCCCGGATCGTACCAGTCGGAGATGAAGATCGAGCCGTCAGGTGCTACGGTCACATCGGATGGACGAAACCAGTTATCCCGCTTGTTGCCATCCAAAATAGGCTTGACTTCACCTGTAAAACCGGCTCCTGAAGTTTGCACAGGATACATGCGGATCACATTCGGCCCGGCATCGGCGTGGATGACTTGATTTTGATATTCCTCGGGAAGGAGTTTGCCTTCGTAGACGAGGATGCCCGTAGGCGAACCTGCATAGTTTTGGATCAGGTTGGGTACCACTCCGGGATCGTTGAGGTGCCAGTGTTGACGCCAGACGGAGTCCTCGAGGTTGATACGGCGTGTTCTCCAGTCGGCTTTGGTCATCTCGTCCTTGAAACCGTAATTGCCATAGTCCATTACGAAGTTGATCCGAGTGGAGCGGTTGCCGTCGTCGTCGTTGTCACTCTGCCACATGCGTCCGTAGCTGTCCACGGCGAGTTCGTAGTTGTTTCGAAAATTCCAGGCTAGAACTTCCGGATTACTGCCATCCGGATCACAACGGAAAACCATACCTTCCTGATACGGAGCTGTCTCTGAAGTGACGGGACGACCCAATGGATCCAAAATAGGAGTTCCATCGGCATAATGCAGTCCTTTGCCTTCGTTGCCGTAGTTGAAATAGAGCTTTCCGTCTGGTCCAAACGTGAAGGCATGCATGCCGTGATCGTGCTGCACACCACCCACTCCCGTGAAAAGCACTTGTTTTTTATCAGGCACATCGTCCCCGTTTTCATCGGTGAAGACAAAGACATTCGGGCTGACGGAGACGAATACTTTATTGCCGAATACCGCAATTCCCAAAGCGGCATTGATGTCGGTTCCCTGGTAGAAGACCGTGGATTTGTCCGCTTGTCCATCTCCGTCGGTGTCCTCAAGGATCAGGATTCGGTCGCCTTCGGCTTTGGTGGGATTCTTGGGATTGAGTTGGATGCGGTAGTTGTAAGCTTCGGTGATCCAAACCCGACCCCGATCATCAATGTCCATATTGGTGGGATTCATTAACATGGGTTCGGAGGCAAAAAGCGTCAATTGCAGTCGGTCGTCCAGCACCTCAATCCCATCTAGCGCAAATTCCACGGATCGTTTTTGCTCGTCGGTGAGTGCATCGTACTGTTGTTGGGTGAGTTGGGGCTTGGTGGTATCGCAGGAAAAAGTGAGTAGGCCGAAAGCGGCCAAGGCTAGAATAGGTTTTCGCATAGGTTTTTGGGGTTATTGCTTTGATTGAGTTTGAAAATCAATCAAATGACAAAATAGAAGGAATGCGTTTGAGATCAAAGAAAATTAAATGCAAGGGGTTTTAACCACGGAGGTCGCAGAGGATAAAAAGAGGTCGCCAGGCGATGATTTGCTGTTCTTCCTGGTTTGCTTTGAGTTCAATCATTTCAGAAAAGCAAAGAAAAACTGACGCTTTTTGGGGGAACGAGTGACTTTTGACTCATTCTAAGGCCGGTGATTGAAAAGGCGCTGAAGGCGCATCCTGTTTAAACCCAGATTTCAATTCTGGGTAATAGATGAAAGGCTTTCCAAGAGCGCCAAAGGCGCGATCTGTAATGAGCCAAAAGAATAATTCTAATTCTCTAATTTCAGATTTTTGCAAGGCAGGAATTGAACTAGAAAACGACTTAATTCCCTCAATTTCTTACTATTTCAAAAAAATCACTAGCTCCTGCAAAGTGCAAAATTCCTTGTCTTTATATCGAATCAAAAATGGTTCCTTCGAAACCGAAACTTCCGAATCCAAGTTCTGAATCCCCGCTTTGATTAGTGCCTTTTTCACCCAAAAAACCAATTCCTGAGGTCCTTTAATCTCAAAATTTATGTTTGGTTCCTCAGCCTCCATTCTTCCCCGAGTTAGGCTAAATCGATACCTATTACTTGGAAGCAATTGGTTGATCTGACTGGAAAGAATTAGGTCTTCTGGCTTACCAGAGATGAGTGGGGTACCACAGTTAAGCAACCAAAATCGATCAGCTGTCTCAATCGCAATGTCCAAATCATGGGTCACGACCAAAATCGCTTTTTGCTGGGAATGAGCGATTTCTCGCAATAAACTCATGATCTCAAATCGGTTGACCAAGTCAAGGTGTGCTGTGGGTTCGTCGAGAATCATCACCTGTCCATCTTGTGCCAATGCCCGCGCGATCATCGCTTTTTGGCGTTGACCATCGCTGATTTCACTGAGTCGCTCCTCGCGGAGGTAGGTGATTTTGGTATCGGAAAGGGCTTTTTCGACGATATCGCGGTCAGCTGGATTCAACTTTCCAGACCAACCTGTATATGGCGTTCTGCCCAAAGCTACCAATTGCCCTACGGTCATATTTCCCGGGAAAACCGGATCGGTCAGCACCACAGCGATCTGCTTGGCAAGTTCTTCGACAGAATAGTCTATAATGGATCGCTGATCGAGTTGGATGCTTCCCTTCCAGGGATGGATTTGCCCTAAAATGGCCTTGATCAGTGTTGATTTTCCTACACCATTGGGTCCGAGCAGACAGGTGAGTTCGCCTGAGAAAAGTGTAAAATCCAATTCTGATAAAATCTCTTTTTTGACTTTTTGGTGAGTGTAGCCAAGAGAAAGGCTGTTACCTGAAAGAGCGGTGGATTGGGAATATTGCATCATCGGATCAAAAGTCTTTGCTGAAGTTTTTTCTCAAAATCAGAGTAATCACGATGGGCGCTCCGACCAGCGAAGTCACCGCATTGATGGGTAAAGTACTCGCCGAACCGGGTAATTGCCCCACCGCATCGCAGAGCAACAGCAAAATCGCTCCGATCAGTGCCGAACCCGGAAATAACACCCGATGATCCGAACTTTTCCAAACCATCCTCGCCAAATGAGGCACCGCAATGCCCAAAAAGGCAATCGGTCCGCAAAATGCCGTGATTCCACCTGCCAAAATTCCCGTGCTTACGATCATCACCCACCGCATTTGTTCAGTGCGGATACCCATGCTTCGGGCATAGTTTTCTCCTAAAAGCAAGGCGTTGTAGGTCTTGATGGAAAGAAAAACAGGCAGACTTCCTAAGGCTAGCAAGATTCCTAAAATCGAAACCTGAGACCAGCCCAAAGCGCCCAAACTCCCCATAGACCAAACGGTGTAGAGCTTCAATGCCTCAGCTCCAGAGAAAAAGGATAGTACAGAAACTACCGCCGAAACTGCACTGCCAAACATTAATCCGACGATCAGCAAGGTCATGCTGTCTTTGACCCGCCAAGCCACCAAACTCACTCCCGAAAGCACCAATCCTGCTCCTAAAATCCCGGCCGTGGCAATGGCCCAAGCGTTAATTCCACTTAAGGCAAAACCCAATGCTGAACCTGCCAACATCAAGGTGGCAACTCCCAAACCTGCACCCGAACTGATTCCCAACACAAAAGGTCCCGCAAGGGGATTTCGAAAAAAGGTCTGCATCTGCAGGCCACTTAAGCTCAATCCGATTCCGGCAAAAATGGCTACCAAAGCCTTGGGGAGGCGATAGTTGAGGATGATTTGCTCCCATGATGTTTTTGCCCAGTCCCCTGAAACCAATCCGTCGATTATCTCTCCGAAAGGAATCCACACCGAACCCAAACTCAGATTGAGCAAGAAGCTCAGGCCGAGGAGAAGGGTGGCGATGGGAAAGAGGTAAGTGCGGATAGGCATTTATTTTTTCAAAAGAGGTTTGTGGAGACACAAACCTCGGCGATCATTTCCGATTAATTTAATTTCTGATAAAAATATAACTCATACTCGGGTAAAAGTGCTGGATGGAGGATTTTGATCAGGTCTTTGAGAATCAAATCGGGGCGCACATAGCCGAGTTCGAAGTATTCCAAGCCTCCTGTGGTTCCTTTTTTTGCGGTGTAGGTATAAATCTGACCTGTTTTCCAAGACTGAAAATTCCGGTATCTCGGCTCGTTGCTTCCCATGGTTTTGACATCGGGAAAGTCAGCAGAGCCAATCCATACTTCCGCTTCTGCAGCCCGATCGAGAACGAATTCATAGTTGAGTTGCAAGCTGCCAGAGCCTGTTTGGTCAGAGAACACATAGTCTCCGCCTGCATTTTGAAGAATCTGCGCACCCCAACTTTCGGCTCCCGGAGCGTACCAAATGTCCTGATACATGACCCCGCTGAGTACCTTGGGACGATTGTGCAATGGGAGTTGAGAAGCAAGTTTTTCTGCTTCCTGATAGGCCATTCTTATCTTCTCAAATTCCGCAACTGCCTCCTCGTATTTCCCGAGTAAAATCCCTGTAAACTTGATCCATTCGGCTCTTCCGAGCGGATTTTGCTCCACGTATTCTCCATTAATCAGGGCAGGTACATTCGCTTGCGCAAAAAGATCCAGATACCGCAGATCTTCCCCTAAGGTCGAAATCATGATCCAGTCCGGTTGCAGGTCAATCACCAGCTCAGGATTGGCCGCAGGTCCGCTGCCCAGATCGGCTACTTTGCCATCATCTATCCGAGCACGAGTGGCAGGAGAAGAGATCAAATCGGTCTGCGGGAACCCAATCAATTTATCCGTTTCACCCAGCATATCGAGGTGGGGAACTTGCGTGGTCGAGGTCAAAATCACCTTGGAAATCGGGAGCTGAACCACTGCATCAAAGCCGGTTTTTTCGAGTTCGGCTCCTTCTTCCAGGACGAGGTAGCGATAGGTTTTCTCCGCTCCTGTATAGCCTTGGGTCACGTGGATTTCCCAGAAATTTTCTCCTTGAAAAAGTTTAAAGCCCTGGGCAAACTCCAAAGTAACTGGAGTTTTTACGCTGGTCGTTTCACTTTTTTTTTCGCAGGAAAAAATCAAGAACACCCACCCGGTGAGTAGGAGATAAGGTGCTGAAAAATAGGTGGAATTGAATGTTGAAAAAGGGTTTTTCATCTAGAAATAGGAGAGAAATTTTCTACCAAGGTAACCGTGATTTCCGCTGCTTTCCAAAATTTTTAACATTCCTCCATTTTTCTGCCGGATAAAAATCACTTTACTTTGAATCGATTTTGGTTCTCAAACCATCCCGATTGCTTTCGGGATTGGAGCTTGAGATTAAAAGGGAATCCGGTGCAAAACCGGAGCTGTCCCCGCAACTGTAAGTCTGCCCTGATTATCCTCGGGGAAGTACTTTTGCACCACTACGCCATTGTCCGGATCCGAAAGGAAAAGGGTGAGAAGGCCGGCAAAAGTCAGACAAGCCAGGAGACCTGCCTAGATCAGCTGATTCTGTGCTTTCGGAGGAAAAGCGAAGAAGACTTGTCGATTTCTCAGCCGACCTGTGTCGGATGGGTATGTTTTCATTTCTTTCTTAATTTCTCTCAAGGCCGAATCGATTGGACTAAACCTTTTCGATCGGACATGACCTTGGTATTTTGGATGTTTTCCCTGTTAGGCTTTTCTGCCTCACAGGACACAGTGGCTTTGGCTGAGGTGGCGGTGTATGCGCCCGCCTTGGATCGTTTTGCCCAAGGGCAAAAGGTGGTTTCCTTTGAAAAAAAGGACTTGGAAGCCTATGCTGCTCGATCGCTAGGTGACTTGCTCCAGGAAAAATCTCCCGTTTTTGTGCGGCAATACGGAGCTGGAATGCTCGCTTCTCCTTCTTTTCGCGGAACATCGGCAGGCCACACGGCAGTTTTTTGGAATGGATTACCCATCAATAGCATTTCTCTCGGACAAAGTGATTTAAGTATTTTGCCGATCCAGGCTATCGATCAGGCAGAAGTTCATTTTGGGAGTTCGGGAGCAATTTTCGGCAATGAGGCGATCGGAGGTAGTGTTCATTTGGGTACCAAAGCCCAGTTTGGCCAAGGCTTCAATGGGCGATTGAGTCAAGTATTTGGCAGTTTTGGTTTAAGTAATTCGGCCTTTTCGGCTGGATTTTCGGGCAAAAGCTCTAACTCCCAAACCAAGATTTACCGACAGTTTGCAGTCAATGATTTTCCTTTCCGAGACCTTTCCAAACCAGGAACTCCAGAAGTCCGAGCACAAAATGCCCAAACCGAGCAGGTCGGATGGGTCCAGGATGCCGCTTGGAATCTTTCAGACAAAAGTCAGCTGAAAGCCTCATTTTGGTGGAATCGGGCAAACCGACAAATTCAGCCGGTGATGGGTTCTGTGACCCGTGATGTACAGCAAGATGAAAGTTGGCGGGCAGTGCTGGACTATTTCCGTTTTGGAAAAAGTTCCATTTGGAATGTCAAAGCAGGTTGGGTTTCTGATCAACTCATCTTCAATGCCAGTGAAAACCGCACCCGTCAATTCCTGCTGGCCACCGATTGGGATGTACAGAAATTCGAAAACTGGACCTTCAAAATTGGAGCTCGGGGTATTTTTGCCAAAGGCGATCTGAGTACCTATTCGGCCACTGATCAGCGGATTGAGTTGTATCAAAGTGCCAAGTGGGAGGCAAATGAGCGCTTGTCTTTTTCAGCGAATTTCAGACAGCTCGCTTATCAGAATCAGTTGGAGCCTTTTCTTCCGGGTGTTGGGATGGATTTTTTGATTTGGGAAAAAGGCAATCGTCAACTTTTGCTCAAAACCTCTGCGGGGAAAGGCCTCAAAGTACCCACACTCAACGACCGCTTTTGGGTTCCGGGAGGAAATCCCGATTTGCTTCCCGAGAAAAGTATGAATGGGGAAATCGGTCTTCATTGGCTCAAAAAGGGAGATTTTGCATGGAAGCAAAGCCTGACTTACTACCGCATGCAGGTGGACAATTGGATTATTTGGCTGCCTCAGGGAGCTACTTGGAGTCCGCAGAATATCCGTGAAGTGCAAAATCAGGGAATGGAATATCAGGGAAAAGTGACTTGGAAAACTGGGTTTTGGAATTGGGAAGCTCGAGGAAGCTATACGTTTTCTCAAGCTTTGGACTTGACCTCAGATGCTCAAAATCCCCAGCAACTCCCCTATACTCCCAAGCATCAGGCGAATGGGAGTTTGGAATCGGAGCGAAATGGATTTTCGATCAATCTTTCCACTTTCTATGTGGGGCCCCGCTCCATCGGCACCGGCAATGCCCGAGACTTGGGTGGCTATCAACTCTGGAATGCGCGGCTTTCTTTTTCCCAACTCCGATGGAAAAAACTTCAACTCCCGATCAGCTTTCAGGTACTCAACCTGCTCGATCGGGATTACCAAGTGCTTTACTTGCGGGCGATGCCCGGTCGATCTTATCAATTTAATCTAACTCTTTTACTATGAAGTATTTGTTTAAAAACCAACTGTGGGCTTTGGCCCTGATCGCCCTTCTTTTCTCTTGTGAGCCTCGTGGGAATGAGCGTCCTCGTGGCAAGTATGATTCGGGAATTTTATTAATGAACGAAGGTGCCTTTGGTGCCAATGATGGGGAAGTTTTTCACTATGATCCTTCTTCGGGGACATTATCCCAAAATATTTTTGAACTGGAAAATGGACGTCCATTTGCGGGATTGCTGGAAGATTTGGTATTGGAAGAAGACCGCTTGTATCTGGTGGCCAATACCGGAAAGGTAGAAATCGTGAATCCAGGAACCTTCAAATCAATCGGCGCCGTGGTGGGTGATTTGGATCAGCCGAGGTCTGTTGCCACGTCTCGCGAGAAGCTGTTTATATCCGATTATGGACCTTATGATGCGAGCTACAACACCCCCGATTCCTTTGTCGCCGTGGTTTCAGGCGAACTTGGAGGTACTGTCAAAAAGAAAATAGAGGTTTCGAATAAGCCCGAAGACCTGTATGTCTTTGGTAAGTACGTGTTTGTGGCTGGTTCGGAAGAAGGGAAAATCGAAATCATCGATGCGGATACCGAGACGGTGACAAAAACCCTGGAAGTGACTGGAACTCCTGTTCAATTTTTTGAGCAGCGGGGTGATCTGTGGTTGTATTCTTACGATTCCCAAAAGGTTTACTTCCAGTCAATTAATCCTACTAATCTGACTAAAAAGGAGTTGCGACAGTTCTCGGTCGCCAATGCCACCAGCCGAATTACTTTTGGAGAAGATGACCGGATTTACCTTTTGACGAGTTCAGGCTGGCCAAATTACAATGATGGGATCGCGGTGCTTTCACTGTTTGATTCCACCTTGATTCCAAGCTGGAAAACAGGCAGTGGGTTTTACGGGATTGGCTTTGATAAAGATCGAAAGGAAATCTATGTGGCCAATGCCAAGGGATTCCAAGGCAATGGAGAAGTGGTCGTGTATCGAAAAGACGGATCTGTAGTCAAGACCCTAGAAGTAGGAAGAGGGCCTTCCGGATTTTTGGTAAGGTGAGGAAGGATGGTAGTTTGGAGGCATGGAAGTTTGGAAGAAGTAAGCAGTCTCAGTGGTCAGTCTCAGGATTAAATGGCTTCTGCGTTGACCTTCAATATTTTCTGCGAGACTTGCATGTTGCAAGCAGGTCTGCAGGCAAAAGAGGTGGTGTGGAATCCATGGAAGTAAAGCTTTTTGTGGATCGTATTCCATAAAAGTAATGCTTTTTATGGATTGTGTTCCATAAAAGTTATTACTTTTGTTGAATTAATTCATATATCCAGCCCTTGAGCCGATGAATTTCTCCAGAAATCTGATGCAAATTATCTCTGAATCCTTTGATCGGGATAAGGTGATTTTATTGATTGGGCCCCGGCAAGTGGGGAAAACTACACTTATTCTGGCGCTTCTTGAAGGTAAAAATGCCCTTTTTCTTAATGGGGATGATCCCACAGTGAGGACACTTTTGGATACCCCAAACACTGCACAACTTCAATCCCTCATCGGCGGGCATACCTATGTCTTCATCGATGAAGCTCAACGAATACCAAATATTGGACTGACTGCGAAGCTAATTCATGACCAAATGAAGCAAGTCCACTTGATTATGAGTGGTTCCTCTTCTTTTGAACTTTCGGGATTGTCTCAAGAACCTCTGACAGGAAGGAAACTTACTTTTTATCTCTATCCTTTGAGTTGGGAGGAGTATGAGAATAAGGTCGGATATCTGACGGCCGAGCAGGATTTGCCAAACCGGCTGGTTTATGGTTTTTATCCGGAAATCGTAAAAAATCCAATTCATAAAGAGGAACTCCTTTATGAATTGGTGGAAAGCTACCTCTACAAGGATATTCTAGCACTTGGCATTTTAAAAAAGCCGGATGTCATTTACCGATTGCTTCAGTTGTTGGCTTTTCAGGTAGGAAATGAAGTTTCTTACAATGAATTGGGAAGAAATCTTCAAATAGATACCAAGACAGTGATCAGTTACATCGATCTGTTAGAACAGGCCTATGTAATTTATCGATTGGGTACCTTTAGTAGAAATCTTCGGAATGAAATCAAGACCAACAAAAAGATCTATTTCTATGACAATGGAGTGAGAAATACCTTGATCAGAAATTTGCAACCCATCAGCCTAAGAAATGATATCGGAGCACTTTGGGAAAATTTCCTGATGGCAGAGCGGATGAAAATGATGGAATACAGTAGGAAAAAGTACAACAGGTACTTTTGGCGGACTAAAACTCAGCAAGAGATCGATTATC
Source organism: Algoriphagus aquatilis (assembly GCF_042657405.1). Lineage (NCBI taxonomy): Bacteria > Pseudomonadati > Bacteroidota > Cytophagia > Cytophagales > Cyclobacteriaceae > Algoriphagus > Algoriphagus aquatilis. The sequence continues at coordinate 25,690 of NZ_JBHSKS010000010.1, read as the reverse complement.
TCGAAGAGTATGACGGCGGAATCCATGCCTACGAGTTTAAATGGAATCCATCAAAAAAAGCATCTTTGCCAAGTTCGTTTGAAGAAGAATATAAGCCGATTTTTCAGGTGATCACTCGGTCAAATTTTAGGGAATTCATTTTGAAAAAAAAGGACTGAATCATCTGCAATAAAACCAAAAAGAGCTGCTTCAACAGAAGCAGCTCTTTGGTTATTCATCCAGCTTTTTTGTCATGGTGTCCTCAAACTTCTCCAGCATCGGGATGTAGATCTTGAGGACTCTTTCTACAAAATCATGTTGAGAATCCATCTCATAGACCGGATTGTATTTGATCCGGTCGATCACGATATCCAGCCATGCTTTGCCGTCATGGATTAATTCAGCATGAAAAGCCTCTACCGTCAAATCCCTGCTTCCAGAAAAAGGTCCTTTTCCCATTTTCTCAAAGTATTTTCCCATCAACTTGAGTGCGAGTTCGTGCGTGATTTCAAAATTGATGATGAGTTCCCGATTGGCTTCGGAGGTTTTGAGTTTTTTGGCACGTGCCGCATATAGCTCTAAGTCATCCAATGCTTTGGAGTAGATTTCCAAGCATTGTTCGCAGGATTGGGGAAGGGTTTTCATGACGATTCTTTTGTAGGAAAGATAGGTAAATTCCCAGATTTCATTTTTTAAATGAAGGAGACAATCTACTGTACATTGTAACTCTGCATAAAGGGTTGCCCATTCGGGGAGACGCCCTCCAATTTGAGTCGGCCGCTGAATTTTTCCAGGTATTCTCCTAAAGCTTTGGGGTCTTTGGCGGGCATCTCATTGACATGGGTGATGACAAAACCATCTCTGAAGCCCAGGTCTCTGAGGTATCCGCGTGTCAGCGAACTGATCTTGACTCCGTAAGGAATTTTAAGTCGGTCTTTTTCAATGGTATTCACAGCCTCCAATCTTGCACCGATCAGCGCGGATGAATAATATTCCCGTTTGACTACCCCGGTTCCGCCTTCCAGATTTTGAAGGGTGAGCGTGGCAGATTTCAATTCTCCGTTTCGCTGGAATTCGATGGTAAGCTTGTCCCCAGGGTAATAATAAGAAAGTGCTTCTTCAAAGCTGCCTTTACCTGTGATTTTCCAATCTCCGATCCGTGTAATCACATCGTTTTTCTGGAGTCCGGCATTTTGAGCGGCTCCATTTCTGAGGGTGTGAGTGACGATGACCCCGTCCAAGTTTTTGAGTTTCATCTCTTCCGCCAATTCTGGAGTCACTTCCACTATGTCGACTCCCGGAATGGCTTTTTGAACCTCACCGTATTTGATCAGGTCATTGGCGATTTTCATCGCTACATCCACTGGAACTGCAAAGCCATAGCCCGTGTAGGAGCCTGTTCGTGAAAGGATGGCTGTATTGATTCCCACCAATTCTCCTCTGACATTGACCAAGGCACCACCTGAGTTTCCAGGATTGATCGGTGCGTCGGTTTGGATAAAGCTTTCCAAAGGAAAATCACCTCCAAGGATATTGATTTGCCGTTCTTTGGCAGATACGATCCCAGCAGTCACGGTAGAGGTCAGGTTGAAAGGATTGCCGACTGCAAGGACCCACTCCCCAATCTGAAGTGTTCGGCTGGATCCACGTTTGATTTCTGGCAGGTTGACTGCTTCAATCTTGAGCACCGCGATGTCAGAATTCTTGTCCGTTCCGACCAATTTCGCCTGATAGGTTCGCTTTTGGTGGACCACTTCGATGGTTTCGGCCCGATCGATCACGTGGTTGTTGGTGATGATGTAGCCGTCTTTGGAGATGATTACTCCCGAGCCCGTGCTCACCTGCTGTGCAGGACCGGTGCCAAAGAAGTAATCAAACATGCTGTACCGTCGGTAGTCTGACCCGCTGAAGTTTTTGATGAAAACGACCGATTCGGTGCTGTTTTGCGAAGCTTCAACAAATGAAATTGGAGCATCAGTTGCAAAGGTTCTTGGTGCAGGCTCAGAAGCAAACTGGCTGGAATAAGAATTTGGGGAGTTAGTAAAACTAGCCGTTTCCTCTTGCGATTGGGCTGAAATGCCAGTCCAAAGGGCTGCTCCGGCCAATCCGGCCAGAAAAGGGATTCCGAAAGATTTGACCAATGTGTTCATAAGATCCATTTACTGAAAGGGAAAGAGGAGAGTTTTAATCTCTGCCTCGATTCACATAGTTTAAGGAAAATTCTACTCTCGAAAATCAAAAACTATCCCAAGACTTAAAATCTGACGAACTGTACCCATAAATTCAGTCCAATTGGTAATTTTGTCAGCATCGATCGCAACCTTCCTGATGAGGGAAGGTTTTTATTTGATCAAATTTACCTTTCATGACAGAAACCAAGCGCGTAGCTATTTTGGGGAGTACCGGAAGCATCGGGACGCAAACACTCGATGTGATCCGACAGCATTCAGATCGATTTACCGTAGAGGTCCTTACCGCACAAAACAATTGTGACCTGCTCATCGCCCAAGCCTTGGAGTTCAAGCCAAATGCTGTGGTAATTGGTAATGAAGCCAACTACCTGAAAGTTAAGGAAGCTTTGATCCCTCATGACATCAAAGTATTTGCCGGGCAAAAGGCCATCGCTCAAGTGGTGGAAATGGAAACCATCGATGTGGTCTTGACCGCTTTGGTGGGTTATTCCGGCTTGATTCCGACCGTACATGCGATCAAGGCAGGCAAACAAATTGCCTTGGCCAATAAGGAAACACTCGTAGTCGCCGGTGAAATCATTACTGCACTTGCCCGGGAAAATGGGGTGAATATTTACCCTGTGGATTCGGAGCACTCTGCGATTTTCCAATGTTTAGTCGGAGAATTTCACAATCCTATCGAAAAGATCATCCTGACTGCCTCTGGAGGTCCATTCCGTGGAAAAGACCGAGCTTTTCTCCAAACAGTCACCCGAGAGCAAGCACTCAAGCATCCCAATTGGGATATGGGAGCCAAAATCACCATCGATTCCGCATCTCTAATGAACAAAGGTTTGGAAGTCATCGAGGCCAAGTGGCTTTTTGGATTGAAAACCGAGCAAATCGAAGTGGTGGTGCATCCGCAAAGTATCATCCATTCATTGGTGCAGTTTGAGGACGGTTCCATTAAGGCACAACTCGGCCTCCCTGATATGCGTATTCCCATTCAATTTGCGTTGAGCTATCCTGATCGGTTGAAAAGCGATTTTGAGCGATTTAATTTTGCGAACTATCCCAATTTGACCTTTGAGCAACCGGATAGGAAAACTTTCCGGAACCTTCAGCTAGCGTTTGATGCTTTAGCAACAGGTGGAAATGCTCCTTGCGTGCTCAATGCTGCCAATGAGATTGCAGTGGCAGCATTTCTGAATCGACAGGTGGGATTCCTTGAAATGTCGGATTTGATCGAGGAAACATTGGCAAAGGCAACTTTCAAATCGCATCCAAGCCTGGAGGATTATGTAGCGAGTGACGCCGAGGCAAGAACAATTACTGAAAATTTAATTAAGTCAAAAGTATAAATGGAAACTTTAATTATGGTGGGTCAGCTGCTCCTGGGATTGTCAATCCTGGTGGGCCTTCACGAGCTGGGTCACTTACTTACCGCCAAGATGTTTGGCATGAGAGTGGAAAAATTCTCCATCGGATTTCCTCCAAAAATCGCTGGATTCCAGTGGGGAGAAACCGAATATTCGATTGGAGCGATCCCTTTGGGAGGTTTTGTGAAAATCTCCGGCATGGTCGATGAGTCGATGGATACTGCCCAGATGGCCTCTGAGCCTCAACCATGGGAATTCCGATCCAAACCAGCTTGGCAGCGATTGATTGTGATGCTTGGCGGGATCATTGTCAATGTAATCACGGGTATTATCATTTTCGTGGTGCTGGTGTACAACAATGGCGAGACCTATTTCTCCAGAGACCAAGTCATTCAAAATGGGATCGTCGCTTATGAATACGGCGAATCGATCGGGTTAAAGACAGGCGATAAGATACTGGATATCAATGGGCAGCCCTACCAAAGCATCACAGAGCTGACTAGTGGGTCAGCGCTTTTGAGTGAAAACGGATATTATACCGTGGATCGAAATGGAGAGCAAGTCAAAGTGGAAATTCCAAGAGGCTTTATCAATACCTTTAATTCCGAAGAGGCATTCAGCAAATTTGTCGCTATTCGTTTTCCATTTGAAGTGGGAGAAGTCGAAAAAGGAAGCGGTGCTGAATCAGCGGGGATTGTTGCCGGCGATAAGATTTTGGCAGTAAATGGTCAGTCGATTCAGTATTTTGATGAAATGCAAGCTGCCTTGCAGCCACTGAAAGCTCAATCTGCTCAGGTAGTAAGACAGAGAGGTACTGTAACCGATACGTTGTCTATTCCAGTCACCGAGGAAGCCAGAATTGGTATTGCCATCAATCCCCTCATTGAACCTGTCAGAAGAGAATATGGAATCGGAGAGGCGATCTCCAAAGGAACTTCCAGGGCTTTCGGTGTTGTAATCGTCAATGCCAAAGCACTTGGAAAAATGTTTACCGGTGAAGTATCAGCCAAGAATGTCAGTGGTCCGATCGGCATGGCAAAAATCTATGGTGCCTCTTGGGATTGGGTGAAGTTTTGGAGTATTACCGGATTGATTTCTATGATTTTGGCATTCATGAACTTGCTGCCAATTCCGGCATTGGACGGGGGGCATGTGATGTTTTTGCTATATGAAATGGTATCAGGAAGAGCTCCTTCAGATAAATTTCTGGAAAATGCCCAAAAAGTAGGGATGGTGATTTTATTGGCTTTGATGGTCTTTGCTATTGGAAATGATATTTTGAAATTATTCAATTAAACACACATTTAATTATTAAAATATTTCATTTAATTAATGTTTGTAAATAATTTATTGTTAAAGTGTATTAATAAATATTGATATTATAATTTATCTTAAGCTTATCTAATCAATGCTAAATCCCAGGAAAATACTTTTTCTGGGATTCTTTTTTGGACTTGGTTTACATTAAAACGCCACTCATCTAAATTTAATGTTTTAATAATTCAGGTTAAATTAGTATTACTTACCTTTCGTGATTAAATTCCTTAATTCTGAGAAATACCTAAGAGTTTATACTTTCCTGATGAAATTGCTTTCCGAAAATTTTTCTTTTTTAAAAAATCCTTTTGCGATCCTCCTTTTCGGATTGTTCTTCTCCTTTTTCATTGTTCTACTTAACTATGACCGGATTGAAAAACAAGTTGGAGGCCCTTCAGAAAAGGAGATGAAGCAATTAGATTCTCTTTCCATAAAGGCGAGGGATTTGTCCAGAATTGATCCTCAAAAGTCTTTGGCTCTGACCTTGGAATTATTGGCGAAATCCCAAGAATACGACTATCAAAAAGGACTTGGAAATAGCTACCGATTATTGGCCTTGGCCTCAGTGCAGGCTCGTAATTTTGTGCTTACCAAGGATTATATTCAAAAAGCGAAAGAGATTTACCTTGATTTGGGGGATGATTCAGGCCTAGCGGACATAGAAAATACCAACGGTAGTCTTTATATCTACATGGGAGATACCGTAAAGGCTATTGGCCCGTACAGAAGGGCTTACGAGATTTATTCTCAGCTTAATAAGTACGATCGAGTGAGAGTGGCTGCTTTTAATTTGGCTTTTTCCTATTCGGCCATACCCAATCTAGATTCATCCAGGTACTTTTTGGAAATCGCAGAGCAATTAAAAACCAAAAAGGAAGATGTACCTGGGTTTGGAGTCACTCAAGGTTTGAGGGGTAAGATAGCCTATCTGGAAGGCGACTATACCCAAGCAAAGCAATATTTTCAAGAGTCTTTGGATTATTACTATTCCAATAAGGCGCAAGAAAGCTTTGTAGCCTTCTTTGAGTCTACTTTGTTTTTGGCAAAAATGTATGAGGCAGATGGTAAACTTGATGAAGCAATCAATATCCTAAAGCAGGGGCTTTCTTCTGAAGCTATTTTTCTTTCTGAATCTCTAACTCGGCAGATTTATATTGATTTAATCAATCTATACGAAACTCGAGGTGACTTTACCAATTCAAGTAAGATTTTTTGGGAAAAAGAAAGATTCGAAGCAGAGCTAGAAAGAAGAAAAGTAGAGCAGTCAAAAAATTTCTCAGCTGAACTTACGCTCTACAAGGGATTCCAACTGGAAAATGAACAACTGAATTCAAGACTTTCTACCGTAATGCTTTTAAGTATCCTTGGAGGGGTATTTACGTTTTTTATCCTCATCCTTTTTCTTCGGGTGATTTATCTAAATAGAAAGAATAAGGAGCTTAAAATACTGGTAGACAAATCTTTTCAGATCGCCCAAATTGGCACATTTGAGGTGGGGATTAAATCTGATGGAAAAATTGAACTGCTCGAGATCTCTGACATTATTTTCAAACTTCTAGCCGTAAAACCAAGCCAAGGCGGTTCGTCCAATCTTTCCCTTGAAAGTCTCATTGACAAGTCGCAGCAAGAAAAACTCCAAGGCATCATTTTGACCTATTCGAGTTCCAATGATTTCTTCAAAGAGGAATTTGACATTACTAACCTAGATGGTGATCGCAGTATAGTGCGAGTCATCGCAAGAGTGATTCCTGATAAAAAGGGTCAGGTTATTCTTAAAGGAATTCTTCTTGATATTACCAGTGAATACCAAGTACTGGAGCAGACCAGAGAAAACTTGGATAAAGAGAAGAACTTGAAAGAGTTGCGAGAGCAGTTGATGCACATGACCTCCCATGAATTCAGAACTCCGCTATCCAATATTTCAAGTTCCATTGAATTGATCTCCCTGCTTTATTCCCGAATTTCTCAGGAGGATTTGCAGTTTAGGTTTAAAACAATCGTCCAAAATGCAAGAGGCAACATTACCCGATTGGTCGGTATGTTGGATGACTTGCTACTTTATGAGAGGGTACAAAGTGATGAGTATGAGGTCAAGTCTGAACCTTTTAACCTTAAACCCTATCTGGAGGACTTGATTGCAGAAGTTAAAGAATCAAAAAATTCAGATACCAATGTCCTCCTGATGATCCCGGATGAAGGGGTGATCATCGATTCTGACAAAGATCTGCTTCATCATATTTTCACCAATCTTTTGGGGAACTCGATTAAGTATTTGGACAAAAAGCTTCCCGTAGAATTTGAGGTGAATTCAGCCGGAAATCTGGTTCATTTCAGACTTAAAGATTATGGAATAGGAATTCCTGAGAAGGACATGGAAAAACTGTTTACGCCTTTTAAGCGAGCATCCAATGTGACTGGTCGACCCGGAACCGGTCTCGGGTTGTCAATTGTAAAGCGAATGATTACAAAATTGGGTGGTGAAATCATGGTTTCATCCAAAGAAGGAGAGTTTTCCGAATTTAGTATTACGCTTCCTAAGTCCAAGTGATGAATTTTACCCAGCTATTTTGGGAATTCTTTTGAGATTTTAGATGTATTTTTTTTCAAACTGAATCAATCAGATCATTCAATTTGAATATTTCTGGTCCAGTCATCCCAAAAACAAATCGTCTTTGGATCATCCCTTCAATGAAAAAGTTTTCCTGCGATAGTAAAAATTAATCTTTTGGTTTTCAATTTTTTAGGTTTAGGTCAATTAAAAAACGCGTAAAAGAAAGTGTTTTATTTGTTCAAACGTATATATTCGGTCTTAATGTTTTTTGGTTGTTTTCTCATTTTTTGAGTGGGGAATTCATGATCAAAAACGAAGATAACGTAAGGATTGCCTTCATGTCAGTAACTCCACTTTTCATTAGAAACACCACCTTCGGCGAATGCCGGATAAGTCATCTTTCCAATGCCTAAATCATTACTTTCAATTATTCTGCTTTTCCTGCTTTCACCCCCTGTTTATAGCCAGGTCTCCAAAGATCGTCTAGTATTCGATTGGGCTTTAGCTAATTCAAGCAAGGAAAAAATGCAGGACTTCATTGTGCTTCCATCGGGTCAGCAGGTTTTTGGCACAGTGGTAAGAAATTACAATTATGCTGACTTTGAGGAGCTCGTCTTTTCAAAAGATGGAGTCGTTTCCACGTATTTACCCCAGCAGATTCAGGGTTTTGGATTGGACAACGGCCAGATTTTTCTTTCAAAACCACTTCCTGGAAACTCGGAACCTGTGTTTCTTCAGATTCTTGTTTCTGGACCTATTCAATTGGGAGAGTATAAGGGTGGATATTTTTTGGACAATGGCAAAGAATACATGAAGCTTGAAGCCTATTATGGAGAGGTTGAAAAAAATGGTCCGCTATACAAAAAGTACATCAGGCCGTTTAGAGGTACTTTGAAACAATTTCTGGTCGGTGATTGTGGGGTGGCACTATTTACGGATATAGATCGTGCTCCATACAATGATCAGGCCTTGATCAACCTCATGAAATCTTATTTTGATTGCGCTCAAGTAAGGTATCAAGTACATATAGAGAAAGTTCCTATGATTCTGATTTCTCCTCTGGCTGGTATTGGTCTTAGTCAACATATTTTAGTAAAACCTATTAAGGAAAATGCTAGAGATGATCAGTTCAATAGTCCGTTTGGTTTCACGGGATTTGTAGGAGTGAGAGCACACGATGCTCGTCGTGTCCCAAGGCTTAGCACTGACCTCAGGGTGGTATTTTCAGTTTTCCAAACCGAGCTTTTATCCAGTTTTGGTGGTACTCAAGCTATTCGTACAGGTTCTGAGGATATTTCGGAAACTAGTATTTCCATTCCATTTGCGTTGAATTACAGTCTGTTGAAAAGAGTTAATTCTGAAATCTATTTGGGTGGTTTTTTGGGCTTATGGAGACCAAGTATCAAGCAGAGTAATGGGAAAGTGGATGAAAGGATTGTTGCGAGAAATGAGGTTTATCTCTACGAGACCCCCATAATGCTTTATCAGGGTACTAATTTTTACTCAGGAGGGAGATTGGGAGGATCTAAAGTGTTCAAAGATAATCTCAAACTTTTTGCAGAGCTGGAAGTCGCTGTGCAGCCAGAGTATTACAAATTTTCATTGCTCCAAAATGATGCTTTTTACAACAGAAGCAGAATGGCGTTTCACCTAGGAATTGAATTTTAAAATAATGGCAAGGAAATTAGTTTTAGCGTTCTTATTCTTGGGAGGTTTAGCTTCATGCTCTGAGGATGAGGTTATTCCGAGGACCAACCCGAGGTTTAGTGTAGCATTTGTTCAGATGATTGATCGGAGTGGAGCTGAGTTTGCAGCCAATGTTTTTGATTTGGGTTCGGAGGAGATTTTGGAATATGGGTTTGTATATGGATTAAATACCGGTCTATCGATTGAGACAGGCAATTTTGTTAGCGAAAAGGGAATTCCTGGGAAAGAGTTTCGTCTCAAATCGACGCATTCCATGCCTTTAGGGGCTAGTATTTACGTTTCAGCATTTATCAAAACAAACCAGGGGGTGGTTTATTCTTTACCCTATCGTTTTGTAAGTCAAGGATCGGATGGATTCCTTTTTGATCGGATAGAAATACCCCAGGAAGTATATTTTGGAGATACGTTGATCGTCTACGGTAGTAAGCTTTCCAGAGTGCCGACGGATTACAGTGCCTCCATTCAGAGGGTGCCAGCAATTGTGACCAAGATTAAAGATGGTTCTTTTGGGATTGTGATTCCAAGATCAGTGACTTTTCAGGAGGGAGTAGGTCAAATCCAAGATTTTGAATTTGAATTCAAAGTTTCGGATAAGGTGTTGAAGGTAAACAAGCCTGTTAAATTTAAAAGTCCTGAATTCACGATCAGCACTCCGAGTGAACTTTCCTATACGGAAGATTTGGTCATCCGAGGGAAATACCTTCATGATGATAATCTCCGAGTACGATATATCAACTCGGAAGGAAATAATTTTTTGCTTAAGGTGACTGAACCCTCTGACGGGTCAGTTAAAATTGGTTTGAATGCTTTATTCACCGAACCTAACCCAAAACTGGAGGTAACTATCCGAGGTCAAGTCTATCCCCTTGAAGGATTTTTGAAGCTAAGAGAGACCAAGATTAATCCGGGACAAGTGGTTCAATTCCGAGGATTCAGTGGGACTGCTACGATTAAAGGAGAAAACTTTAATCCTTTCCTTTTGGATTACAATGAATTCAAGCTTAGTCCTGAAATATTTAAGGTGGATATATTATCTATCAGCCCTTCCGAAATGGAAATCTCTTTCGAATATAAATTTGAAAAAGGTCCAGGCTCTAGAATCACAGAATTGAGAATGACCAATGCCGGTATTACGTCCACGAATTCATTAAAATTGGAATGGACTAATCCAGGGATCCCTTATGTATTGACAGGGGATTATAATTTCACTTTGGGTGAAGGTAAAACCGTAGGCCTTGGCGAAAAAGGATATATGATCAACTCCTTAGGCATTTATGAGATTGATCCCAGTTCTAGATCTTTCAATCGAATAGCCAATAGTCCTACACCGGGGATGAATCTTGCCCGGATTTTTGCCATTCCAGCAGACGGTAAGATTTACTTTGGTACCTATTCCAATCAAGAATCCCGAACTGGTGAAAAATTGTTTTTCGTATTTGACCCTGTGACTCGGAATGTTAAATCCTTACCCAAAATTCCAAGTTCGGACAACAGCTTCCAATCTGCTGTATTTTACAAAGGGAGCATTTATTATCAGGGTGATGAAATTGATCTGATGACTGGAATAGACGGGAACATCAAGCGCTATCGATTTGATCTTACTTCTCAAACTTGGGAAAAACTCTCGGATCTAAACCAGCCAGATGGTATGTTTAACAACTTTACGAGTTTTGAGTATAAAGGGAAAATTTATGCTACAGGTATTTATCAACCAAATCCCTTCTCTGTGTTTCTTGGGCTTTATGAGTTCAACACAGCCACCTATTCTTGGGATTTGTTAGGGCCAATAAGAGGTACAGAATCTTTAGCCATTCAAAAATTTTTCATTATCGATGAGGTCATTTATGGCCTTGGAAACAACAGACTTTTTATTCTGGACCTTGAAAAAGGTGAGATCCAAGCTCCCGAATATTTGGAGGCGCACAATGGTTTTGCTCAAAGTCCTAATAGTTTTCAGCTAGGAAACAGGTTTTATCTCTATACGGGCATTGCATTCTGGCAATACGATCCCAACTATTTCTATTGAGATTAAGATGGATTTTAGAGATAAATACGATGAATTAAGCCTTTGAAGCCTGCCAAATTGGCTAGCTTTCCTTTTGGCATCTCTCTTGAACCTTTTAGAAGAACCTTCGGAAATTGAAGGTTCTTCTTTTATTTTAGCTATTTCCTGACAGCGCTGCTGTCAATCTGTCTATATGAGCCAATTCGAAAATTCATTATTCCAAAATCTTATGCACGGTGACTACACCGGTGAGGGAGATCTGATCCAGTTGATTACCGATGAGGAAGAGGATGAGCCCGGTAAAGAAGAGTTTGGTGAAGAAATTCCGATTCTTTCAGTCCGCAATACCGTTTTGTTTCCCGGAGTAGTTATTCCTATCACAGTAGGAAGGCAACGCTCTATCCGCTTGGTAAAAAAGGCCCAAAAAGGGAATAAGCTCATAGGAGTTTGTGCTCAGATCAATCCCAACCATGATGATCCTTCTTGGGAAGATATTTATCATGTGGGTACCCTGGCCAAGATTATCAAAATGATCGTACTTCCTGATGGCAATACCACCATCATCATTCAGGGCAAAAAGCGATTTAAGATCCGTGAACAGGTCACTGATGATCCTTACTTTATTGCCAAAGTGGATTTTCTGGAGGAAAACTTTCCCAAAAATTCCAAAAAAATCAAAGCCCTCGAAGAGTCACTCAAGGATGCAGCGACCAAAATCCTACACTTGAATCCCGAAATTCCGAGGGAAGCTCAAGTGGCCTTGGATAATATTGACAATACCCCATTTCTTACCCATTTCCTCTCTTCCAACATCAATGCGCCTGTAGAAGCCAAGCAGCGTCTGCTCGAAATCAATGATGGGGTAGAGCGTGCCACGCTCCTCCTTGAATTTATGATGAAGGACATCCAGATGCTGGAGCTGAAATCGGAGATACAGAAGAAAGTCCACACGGATATCGATCAGCAGCAGCGGGATTATTTCCTTCGTCAGCAGATGAAAGTCCTTCAGACCGAACTCGGTGAAGAAGGCCCCGAGAAGGAGGTGGAAGACCTTCGCGCCAGAGGCGAAAAGAAAAACTGGCCGGCCGAGGTTAAGAAGCATTTTGAAAAAGAACTGGATAAAATCCTTCGTATCAATCCTTCAGCCGCAGAGTATCCCATCGCACTCAACTATGCGGAAACGATGGTGGAGTTGCCTTGGAACGAGTTTACTCAGGACAACTTTGACTTGAAGCATGCACGGGCAATTTTGGATTCAGATCACTTTGGTTTGGAAAAAGTAAAGGATAGAATCATCGAATACCTTGCTGTTTTAAAACTTAAGAATGATCTAAAAGGTCCTATCCTTTGCCTATACGGCCCTCCGGGTGTGGGGAAAACTTCCCTAGGGAAATCCATTGCTTCCGCTTTGGGTAGAAAATACATCCGCATGTCTTTGGGAGGTCTTCATGACGAAGCCGAAATCCGAGGCCATCGTAAGACCTATGTCGGTGCGATGCCAGGCAAGATCATCCAAAACATGAAAAAGGTGAAAATCTCCAATCCGGTTTATGTATTGGATGAGATTGATAAGCTGTCTTCGGATTTCCGCGGAGATCCTTCTTCCGCATTTTTGGAGGTGCTCGACCCCGAGCAAAACAGCACCTTTTTGGACAACTACCTTGAGGTGGAGTATGACCTCAGCAAGGTGTTATTTATTGCTACTGCTAACTCACTCGATACCATCCAGCCTGCACTTCGCGACCGTATGGAAATCATCGAAGTGACAGGCTATACCCAGGAAGAAAAGCTGGAAATCGCTAAAAAGCATTTGGTGCCCAAGCAACGAAAGGAGCATGGCTTAAAGAACAAAGACGTCTCTTTTGATAAGGCTGCGTTGATCAAGATCATTGAAGATTATACCCGAGAGTCAGGCGTGAGAAGCTTGGAGCGAGCTATCGGTAAAGTAATACGTAACATCGCCAAGTCTATCGCCATGGAGGAAGAATATGATCATAAGGTTTCTCCAGAAGCGGTACGAAAGATTTTGGGCTCGGAAATTTTTGACAAGGAAATTTACCAAGACAACAGTGTTGCTGGTGTGGTTACCGGACTTGCTTGGACGAGTGTAGGGGGAGAAATTCTCTTCATCGAATCCAGCTTGAGCAAGGGAAGGGGCAAACTTACCCTTTCCGGTCAGCTAGGAGATGTCATGAAAGAATCTGCCATGACTGCTCTTTCTTACCTCAAATCCAAAGCTGAAAGGCTAGGGATTGACCATCGGGTATTTGATCAATACGACCTCCATATTCACGTACCTGCAGGTGCAGTTCCTAAAGATGGTCCATCAGCTGGTATTACCATGCTTACAGCCATGGCCTCGGTCTACACGCAACGAAAGGTAAAGGCGAAAGTGGCCATGACCGGCGAAATCAGCCTGATCGGGAAGGTTATGCCTGTAGGTGGGATCAAGGAAAAGATTCTTGCTGCCAAGCGAGCCGGTATCAAAGAGATTATCCTTTGTAAGAAAAACCAACGGGATATCGAGGAGATTGATGCACAATACATCAAAGGAATGGAATTTCATTTTGTAGAAAAAGTCGATGAAGTTTTGGAGATCGCCTTGACCAAAACCAAAGTGGAGGATCCTTTGAAGTTTACCTTCACCTCTGAAACCAAGCCTATTGATTAATTTATTCACTGAACAAGGTTTCCTCCATTAGGGGGGAAACCGCTTTTTCTTTTACCCAAAGACCAGCTCAGGTTTATCCTACCTAACAACTATAACATGAACTCCATACATTCCCTCACTCCAAGACAGATCGTTGAGGAGCTAGATAAATATATTATCGGTCAAAAAGATGCTAAGCGAAATGTGGCTATCGCCCTTCGTAACAGGATTCGCAGGATGATGGTGAAGTCTGATATTCAAAAAGACATCGTGCCAAACAATATCCTGATGATCGGAAGCACAGGTGTCGGAAAAACTGAAATTGCCCGACGCCTTGCTAAGATTGCTCAGGCTCCCTTCACCAAAGTGGAGGCTTCGAAATTTACGGAGGTAGGTTACGTGGGTCGGGATGTGGAAAGTATGGTCAGAGATCTGGTAGAGCAGAGTGTCCATTTGGTAAGAGATGTGAAAAAAGAAGAAGTCAAGATCAAAGCTGCCGATGCGGTGGAAGAAGTGATCTTGGATATTTTGATTCCTCCGGTGAAAAGTGCGGGTTTTACCAGGCCAATGTCCATCAGTTCGGAATTGGATTCTGAACCTAATTCTGATTCTGAGCTCAATGAGCGTACCCGTGAGCGCTTCCGAGAGAAACTCCGAAACGGAGAACTGGACGACCGGAAAATTGAAATCAATGTCAAAGCATCGGCTCCTGTAGGCATCGGAATGATAGGAAATGGTATGATGGATGATGCCAGCATGGCTGGACTTCAGGATATGATTTCGGGCATGATGCCTAAAAAGACCAAGAAAAGAAAACTCTCTATAGCTGAAGCCCGCAAGGTGCTCCTAGAAGAAGAGATGTCCAAGTTGATTGATTTTGATGAAGTTAAGGAAGAGGCGATTCGGTTGGCGGAAAATAACGGGATCATCTTCATCGATGAGATCGATAAAATTGCCTCCAAATCCGGTAAAAATGGAGGAGGTCCTGATGTCAGCCGAGAGGGTGTTCAGCGGGATTTGCTTCCGATAGTCGAGGGCTCTAGCGTGAATACCAAATATGGGGTGATCAATACGGACCATATTCTATTCATCGCAGCGGGTGCTTTTCACGTGAGTAAACCTTCTGACTTGATACCGGAGCTTCAGGGAAGATTTCCGATTCGAGTGGAGCTTCAAAGCTTGACGCAAGAGGACTTTACACGGATTTTGAAAGAACCTAAAAACGCGTTGACCAAGCAATACGAGGCGCTTTTTGAAGTAGAGGAGGTGTCATTGGCCTTCACTGATGACGCAGTAGACGAGATTGCAAGATTGGCATTTGTGATCAATCAGGAAGTGGAAAATATCGGTGCCCGTCGTCTTCATACTGTGATGAGCCATTTGCTCAATGATTTTCTGTTCGAAGTGCCTGATTTGATCGAACCCAATTCCAAAATCATGGTGACCAAAGAGATGGTTCAAGAGCGATTGAGTACGTTAGTGAAAAACCGAGACTTGTCTCAATACATTTTATAACAGAGTCAGGGAAATTGAGACGCTACTTCAACCAATGAAAACCCTACTGATTCTCACCGGACATACCAAAGGGCTGGGACATGCCATTTTAGAAAAGTTCTGTGAATTTTTGGATACTCATATCGTAGCTCTTTCGAGAGGAAGTCTGGAAATCAATCATCCTAGGATAACAGAGGTGCCACTTGATCTCAGTGATTTGGATGCTTTGGAAACCCAGTTACCTAAAGTGTTTCCCAAAGAGGCTTTTGATCGCTATGTATTGATCAATAATGCCGGCTGGATAGGGGAAGTGAAACCTGTCGGAAAACTTAATCCCAAAGGGATTCAAAGGGCGCTAAACTTAAATCTTGTTGCTCCAATGATCCTGATGGATGCTTTTGTGAAGGCTTATGGTCCATCCGAAGGTCAAAAAGTAATCTGTAACATCAGTTCGGGTGCGGCACATCGGCCTCTGTCAGGATGGGGAGAGTATTGTGCCAGCAAAGCCGGATTGGCCATGTTTTCTCAGGTGGCAAATGAAGAATTGAAGGAATTGGGCTTTAGAGTATTTTCTCTTGCCCCCGGAATAGTCGATACAGCGATGCAATCCGAAATCAGGCAAGCGGAACTAAATGATTTTCCGGCATTGGGTCGCTTTATGGAATACAAATCGGAAGGTCTCCTGAGTACACCCGAAGAAGTAGCGGCAAAAATTTTTTATCTTATTCAGCATCCTGGTTTATTTACCGAGGTGGTACAGGATGTGAGGAGGTTTTAAAACCTCTTTTTTGGAAAATCAACGAACCAAACTTCTGCTGTTTTTGGTCCAAATTCACTCCATCGATCTATTTTCGCCAGAAATCCAAATTGCCCAGAAGTTGGAAGATTGTCCAGTTTTCCTCCTAAGTGTTCGATAAGTTCGTTTAAGCCAGGATTATGTCCTACTATAAACAAGATGTCTTTCGAGTCTTTTTGAAGATGGATGTATTTCAAAATTTTATTTGGCGAGGCATGATATAGATTTTCTTCAAGGATGATTTCTGACACAGGAAATTCAAGTTCTTTGGCGATGATTTTTGCTGTTTCTACTGCTCTGGTAGCTGTGGAACATAGTATGATTTCTGCTTGTATCTTTCTCTTTTTTAGTCGCTTGGCCATGATAGGCGCATCTTGAAGGCCTCGATCGGCAAGTGGGCGATCATGGTCGCTTAGCCAAGGATTATCCCAAGCAGATTTGGCATGTCGGATCAAAATTATTTTCTTCATTTTGGCAGAAAAAAAACGATTATTTTGTTTTTTTTAATCAAATCTTTACATTTAGAGCACTTTCAATTACAATTTATCACAATTCATTATGTTTACCGGAACAGTAAAATTTTACAATGAAGCCAAAGGTTTCGGATTTATCGTTGATGACGAAACTCAGGGTGACGTATTCGTACACGCCACTGGGTTAGTTGACAAAGTTGCTCAAAACGACAAAGTTACCTACGACATCAAAGATGGTAAAAAAGGACCCAACGCCATCAACGTCAAAAAGGCCTAATATATTCAGCAGAATGTTTTAGCTAAGAAAATCCCTCGAACATTGCGATTCGAGGGATTTTTGTTTTAGTGCATATCTATGTTTTAGTGTAATTGAAAAATGGGTTAAGATATTAAATAAGGTAGGAGAGCATATTAAGGTCATTTTGACTTATTTTTTTAAAATAAACGATTGTTTTTCAGACAAAATGACTCAAAATAGGTGGTGGTATGGTATTTACTTATTACAAAAAGTAAAACAAAACCAACACAACTATGAAACTGGTAAGATACAATCACCTGGATCCTCAAATTCCGGCAAGCTTCAGCGGTATGCTGGACAGATTATTTTCTGAATCCATGAGCGCTGCACTGAAGCAATTTACTCCTGCGGTGGATATTGCAGAAGACGAAAAGTCCTATAGCCTTCATCTCGCAGTTCCCGGAGTGAAAAAATCAGACTTTAAGATTAGTCTGGTTGATGGTAAACTCACTGTCTCCGGAGAGCGAAAAATGGAAGAAAAAAGAGAAGGGAAAACCTACCACGGTCTAGAAACACAGTACGGTAGTTTTAGCAGATCATTCTTTCTCCCTGAAGATGTATTGACTGATCAAATTGAAGCTTCCTATGAAAACGGCGTTTTGATTTTGAACTTACCCAAAAGGGAAAAGAAGCTTGCAAAAGCCATCATTGAAGTGAAATAAAGGATGAGCGGGAAAACCCGCTCTCTTTATTTTTGTTATTCTTCCAAACAGGGTTGAAAGCGGTTAATTCTTGTTAATTTGAGGGCTTTGTTACATCCCAAAGCTTTCAAATGAAGTCTAAAGGATAGAAAATTTGCAGTATAAAACTTATTTAAGAAAACGATAACTATGAGCAAGAGACAGTTCTTTCTAGGGATACTTCTAGCAGCCTTGATAGGCGGAGTGGTGGCATTGGCTGGGGTTAGTTTTCTGATCCAACCTCAAAATGCTAGCACCTTTGATGAAAAGCAACAGGCAAGTTTTGTCAATATGCTTTCGGACGAAAACTTCACTATTCCCGATGGGATCAATTTTGTGGCTTCAGCACAGCTGGTCACCCCTGCTGTAGTCCATGTGAAAAGTCAAGTAGCCTATACTCCCAGATCTCAACGTGACCCAATCCAGGAGTTTTTCGGAATTCCGGACCCTAGAGGTGATCGTGGACAGGGCGGAGGCAACGGTGCTATGCCAATGAGTTCTGGTTCTGGTGTGATCATCTCTCCTGACGGTTACATCGTAACCAATAATCACGTGATCGAGGGAGCCACCAAAGTGGATATCTCTTTGGATAACAATAAACGTTATGAGGCTACCATCATCGGTACGGACCCCACAACAGACTTGGCATTGTTGAAAATTGAAGCAGACAACCTTCCATTTGTAAAGTTTGGGGATTCCGATCAGACCAAAATTGGAGAATGGGTACTTGCTGTAGGTAATCCTTTTGATCTTAATTCTACAGTCACTGCAGGAATCATCTCTGCAAAAGCCAGGAATATTAATATCCTCAGAAACGTTGAAAATGGTCTCCAAATCGAATCTTTTCTTCAGACCGACGCGGTGGTCAATCCGGGTAACTCTGGGGGAGCCCTTGTAAACCTAGCTGGTGAACTGATTGGGATCAATACCGCCATCGCATCCAATACTGGCACCTTTGCTGGATATTCATTTGCTGTGCCAAGTACTTTGGTGAAAAAAGTGATGGATGACCTGATAAAGTATGGCGCCGTGCAGAGAGGATTGCTTGGAGTGTCAATCCAGAGCGTGAGCCCTGAATTGGCAGATTACTTAAATAAGAAATTCCCAGTAGATCAAGGAGTCTATGTGGGTGGGGTAAATGAAAACTCCGCAGGTAAGGCAGCTGGACTTAAAGAAGGTGATATCATCATCTCCATCGATGGCAAGGCAGTAAATAATGTGTCAATGCTACAAGAAATGGTCGCGAGAAAACGTCCTGGGGATAAAGTGGAAGTAGAATACATCCGTGATGGTAAGACATCTAAGACTTCTGCTACGCTGAAAAATTTCTCCGGTGATACCAACATTGTAAAAAAAGAAGTGCCTAAAACCTTTACGTTTGAAGGCTTGCAATTTGAAGATGTGAAGCAGCAGACAAAAGATCAACTTAAGATCGCAGGAGGCGCAGTAATCAAGTCTAATGCAAATGAGGCTTGGAGAAATGCAGGAGCTAGAAATGGGTTTATCATTACTTCGGTCATCTCTGATTCAGGACGAAAGAAAGTAACCAATGCTCAGGAGATGATCGACTTCTTGGAGGATTCCAAAGGCCAAGAGATTGTAGTCCTGGGTATGTTCCCTGACGGAACAGACTACTACTTCGAAGTAGAGTTGAATTAATCAGAATCCATTCATATAAAAGCCGGTGAAAGCCGGCTTTTTTTATGGCTGCTTTTTTCTACTTTCAGATCAAATAAACCCACCAAACCTTATGACCAAAAACCTATTTCTAATTCTGATTTGCCTGATCGGAATGCAATCCAGCCTGACTGCTCAGGTGATTTCTCAGGCAGGAAAAACTCCCGTAGCCGGCATCTCTCAAGAGCGTGTGACCAAACTCGATGCTATGCTGGAAGAAGCGATTCAAAAAGAACAAGTGCCGGGACTGGTTGCTATGGTCCTGAAAAACGGTCAAGTGGTCTATCATTCGGCCAAAGGCTTTGCAGATGTGGAAAGCGGGAAAAAGATGGAGAAAAATTCCATTTTCCGGATTGCATCTCAGACCAAAGCAATTACCTCCACTGCAATCATGATCCTATGGGAAGAAGGCAAATTCCGCTTGGATGATCCGATTTCCAAATACATTCCAGAGTTTAAGAATCCTCAGGTATTGAGTAATTTTCGCTATGCTGATACCACCTATACTACCAAGCCTAGCAGCAGAGAAATTACCATCAGGCATTTGTTGACCCATACTTCAGGTTTAGGCTATGGCGTCATCGATGGGGATGAGCGGATGAAAATGATTTACCACAAGGCCGGAGTGGTGGACCTTTTTACCACAGAAAAAGTATCCATTGAGCAAAGTGTCAAGCGACTGGCTAAGCTTCCCCTTCACCACGAACCTGGAGCCAAATACACCTACAGCGAGGGATTGGATGTCTTGGGATATCTGGTGGAGATCATTTCTGGAAAACCCTTTGATGTCTTTTTGAAGGAACGGATTTTTGATCCGATCGGAATGAATGATACCCGATTTTATCTGAGCGAAGCACAAGCCCCCAGATTGGTGACAGTGCATACGCGCAAGGATAACAAATGGGCTTCTTATCCTGTGACATTTTATGATCCTGCCTATCCTAAAAGTGGCGCAAAGACCTTTTTCTCAGGAGGAGCAGGTCTTTCCAGTACCACAGAAGATTATGCCAAGTTCCTGCAGATGTATTTGAATGGAGGGATTTACAACGGAAAGCGTATCCTCAGTCCGCATACCATTCACACCATGATGCAAAATCAAGTTGGGGATCTTTGGAATGCCGATCGCTACCATGGGATAGGTTTCGGTGTCGTGACAGACAAGGGTGTGGCCATGGGCGGCATGGGCAGCAAAGGCACCTTTGATTGGGGAGGGTATTTCAACACCCAATATTTTGCCGATCAGGAGACAGGAATCATCGGGTTGATTTTCAAACAAACCTCCGGTGCCGGCAATGGGGATGAGACAGGGTGGAAGTTTCGTCAGATGGTATTTACATTGGTAGAATAAGATAGTAGTGGAGTGTGAAGACACTCATAAGGACAGAACTGTAGGTCCACAGATGCACAGATCAATCATATCTGTGCATCTGTGGCCTTTTAATTAAATACTTGGCTTTTTTATTCCCTTGAAAAATAGGTCATCATCAGAATCGAACCCGCTGTGCCGTCCATGGTTGGTTCGTTGGTACTATAATCACCAACCGCATCGTGATAGACAATAAAAGGGTTTTGCCTTCCGATATAATCGTCCGGCCTTTCCAAGGTCAATCCAATCAAATTGGAGTGGATAGTACGGAAAATCGGTCCATCCACCAAGCCTCCCGGTATCTCCAATCCCAACTTGACATAAGGAGCAGTATGCACATAGACGGGGAAATCTCCATGTCGCGGAATTCCTGTAAACATGCTTGTGCCCCAGGGATTTTTTCCAAAGAGCCAATCCCGCTGAGCAATCAGGTAAGGTTGGTATTGGGTGTTTCCGCTCATTTTTTCAAATAGAATTAGCTGCGTGGCTAGGCTGGTCATCAGATTATTGGAGCACCAGATAAAAGGAATACCTACTTCGAAGGGGCTGGTTTGGGCTTTTTTCAAAGTGTATTCAATGCCTTCTTGATAGAAGTTTTCCAGTGTCTTTTTGAAATTCTGATCTACCACTTCATGAAGAGAAAAGTGGCCCAGATTGATAAAGGGATATAGCTGATAATGGGCGGCCGAATCCCGAACTGTCCATGAATCAGCGTTCGAACTTTTCAAAGCATAGTCTTTTGCCTGAGTCAGATAGGATGATTCTCCGGTAGCTTTATAGAGTTCTGCTCCAGCCCATTCCATGTCATCATTCCAGGTTTCTTCATTGTAGCGATAAGGAGCCCCGTAGGAATTCCCCTGCTGATAGCCTTCGTATTTTCTTCCTAATGCATAGAGGCTTTTAGCTGCACGAAGGCATTGGATGGAAAAAGCTTCATCGATTTCTTTCCAGATTCTCGCTCCCAAGGCCAAAGCGGCCGCCGATCTTCCGGCAATGTTTGCCATTCCTGTGGACTCACTTTTATACTTGCCCAGACCTTGGGGCTTTCCCGTAGCAAAGTAGGCGGGGCGATAGCTGTTTTCTCCCCAACCGTAATCCGAGTTGTCTTGATTGGGGATTTTAAACCCTCGGTGATCCCGGTCATCGGCGATTTGATGGATGAGTTGGTCAGGAGCGGGATGAAGTTTGAGTAGCCAGTCCAGACCCCATTTGGCTTCGTCTAGGACATCGGGGATTCCATTTCCTCCCGGTTGGCCCAATGCATTCACCTTATCTTCAAATCGGTTCGGGAAAAGCTGATGCGCCATCAGCAGGTGTCCCGTGGCATAGCTTCCCGTGATTAGGTACTTGAGTTGGTCGCCGGCATCATGCCAACCGCCTGAGGCATCCACAAACGTGCTGTCCGGCATAGGGCCAAAGAAGCTGCGTCCATCCTCTTGATGACACACCATATCCATCGTCGGGTTGTACCCGCAACGCTGCTGCCTCATGAATTCCAACAGGTCTTACTGAATGCCCGCATAGGAATTAGATCCGATTTCAAATTTTTCTGAACTGGATCTCGAGGCTGAGTGCCAAAGGAAGTACGTTCCTTCCTCTTCAATCTGTGTGAAATCAACTGAATAATAGAAATAATCTCCCCAAACACCCGATTCCACCTGTTCAGGTTTGATTCTGGCCGCTGAACTCGAGTCGGGAAGGTGGATGAGATGGATGTTGTTTTTGATTTTTTCCTTGGAAAAAACGATGGCTTTTTTTGGGTCTGCTGGGTGAAAGCCAACTTGGTTGACGGAAAAGAAAATCTCCTGTGAATATGATGAAATAGCTATGAAAAACAAGACCAGTGTGCATAGAGAACGTATCATTGATATTTTCTTTAGATCTCAAGAAATTAGAAATTTTTTGCTTCAAACTTTAAATAAAAGTGATTAATGGTTAGTGAACTGAGTCCGTTCTTTCTAGGTATTTATTAGTTTTCAGGTGTGGAATTCGGATAAATTTTGATTTATTAAATTATGATTGATCATCAGAAAGAAAGGTTAGTAGGGGAAATTATTTATTACAACCATCAAAAGAAGTTTGGTTTCATTAAGACTTCAGATGGTGACTCCTTTTTCTTTTATTCAAACTCCCAAATAAGATGGGATGAAAAGCAAGAAGGGTTAATCCAAAAGATGTTCACTCCCTTTGTAGGAGATACGGTGAGCTTTCTGATTAGACCATCGGAATATAAAAAAGGTGAGTTAGAGGCCTATGGATTAAAGTGGATAGGAAACAGTCACAAGGAAGCACTCCTGTTGGAAATGAAGTCTAATCTCAATATTCTCGGTGAAATTTTACCAGGATTTGAATCAGTCTATTATTTAAAACCTGAGAACCACAAGTGTTGGTTGAAGATTATTCCTGGGCCTTGGGACGTGGAATTGCCCAGCTTTTTGGAAGACAGGGAAGGTAGTTGGATGAATTTTAGGATAGTTCAGAAAGCTAATCTTCAACGGATGAAAGCAATTTTGTTAGAATCTCCAAAATCCTCCATTTACGATTATTTGAGTTATCATCAAAAAGCTGGATTTCCAATCCCCTTGCGAATAATTTCCAATAAAAAAGGGAAAATCAAAGTCGAAACAGAGGAAGGAGGAATAAAAGGATTTTTTATTTCATCCAGTATAACAGATTCGGGGGAATTACTGTGGTTGAAAACTTTAAGTAAAGATATGGTGGTCGATGGCTTTGTCAGTCATGTGTTGCTAACATCAAAGACTATCTTGGTTGATTTTTTCAAGCCCCATAATCCTTTTAATCAAGAGGTTGAGGAAGGTTTTTCTGATGCTGAAGGGATAAAAGATTTCTGAGCGGCCTACTTAATCACCGCATTGATCTTTTCCCAGAGCAACTGATCAAAACCTGATAGCGCAAAGTTGGGATTGTTGGGGTCGGAGGCTCTGCCCATTCGGATGATGACCATTTTCTTACTGGGGATCACATAGATGCGTTGATCTTCTGCGCCCATGGCGGCATACAGGTCCGAAGGAGCATTTGGAATTAGCATTCCTGGAAAAACAGTCTGTGTATTGGGCAGCATGTATTGGTTTTTTCCATTAAGCCACCAGAGGTAGCCGTAGGAAGGATTGATGCTTTGGGAGGTAGAAGTGCTTTCTTTGAAAAATGCCTCGTTGACAATCTGCTCATTGCCCCATTTTCCCTGATTGAGTGCCAAGAGTCCAAAGCGTGCCATGCTTCTGGTGCTACTATGGTAAACGGTGAAAATGAGTCCTTCATTCCAGAAGCCATCCATACCTATCTTGTTTTTTAGCTTGGAATTAAAGTACGTTTCAAAAGACTGACCGCTTGCTTCTCCCACCACATTCATGAGTCGCTGGAAGACATTATGATAAGACCATCTGGTCCCGGCATCGGCGAGGTAAGTCAGGTTCGGCCGAATGATGAGCTCACTTTCATCATTGATGCCGGAGGTCATAGTGAGCAAATGCTTGGGTGTGATCAAGGCTTCTTTGGCCAAGGGCATGCTGGTCCAGCCTGCTCCGAGGTATTGTGACACCCGAGTAGTGATATCAAGGAGTTTTTCCTGCTGGGCGATCCCCACAGTAGCTGTAGTGAGGGTTTTGCCTGCACTGTTCCATTGCCACGTATCCGAGACTTTGTGTCCGTCAAAGTATTCCTCCATGACTATTCTGCCATTGACCAGGATGAGAAATGATTTGGAGTTTCTGCTGCGCAAATAGTCGATAAGGGCGGGGATTTGACTTTCATTCCAGCCGAGTTGGGAAGGTGCGACTTTTTCCCAATCATTACCGGAAATGGGAGGAAAGTACATTTCCTGATCTGTGATTTGAGTCGGTATTTCTGAAGGATTGCAGGAAAGGAGGATTAGCAGAATTCCTGAGAAAAGAAAAATTACATGCTTCATAGCTACAAAATTTAATTCTTTGACTTAGGCTCCAAATAGAGGTTTAAGTTAGATTCTTAAACTTTTCCAAAGTTCAAAACTTTGGAAAAGTTGTGAAAGGAATGAATGGTCCGGGGTTTATTTCAGTCCGAAAATCTGTATCAAATCACTTTCTGCAGCCAAGTAACCAAAAGAGGTAAATACCTTGCTATCGGTCAGTTCTTTCATGAGTTGTTTGGCCTTGGCCGAGTCTCCGTGATACAAATACCAGTTGGCCACCCCGTAGCGGACAGCATCATTGGAGGGGCTGCCGGGGCCTTCTTGGAATAAACTATCTACCGTCATCCAACCTTTGTAAAGCTGGCAAAGGTCGGCGTAACTCTGATTTTCGATCACCGTGGAGTCCGCATGAATGGGTGCCAAAAGTGAATCGGCTTTGGCCGGATTACCTAAGCGCTGTTGAATCATGTAAAGCCAATGGGTACTGGAGACGATGTTGTCGTAATGATTTCCGCTTTCCCGACACTTCAAATAAGCCAGATAGGCTTTTTCGTATTGGTGCGTTAGGTAGTAAGCTAAGCCCAAATGGTAGTAAATGTTCCCATGAAGGCTACTCACCGGGATATTGAGTGCATTGGGCATGCCATCGGGTTCGATCTCATCTTGTGTTCCTTGGATCAACTCAGCTGCCTTTTCAAAGTCAGCAATGGCTTTGTCATATTCCCGGATACTGATGTAGCGATGGCCTCGGTGACGATAGAGTCTGGGGTCATTGGGGAATTTCTCCAATCCTTTGGAATAGATGTCGATTGCCTGATGGTATTGACCGAGGTAAGCCGTGCGGCGACCATACCAAATCCAGGATTCAACATCCTCGGGATTGGCCTCGAAACTGGCTTTTGCTTCTTCGTATTGAGTCAGGAGCTTTTCGGAAGGAGCGGGAATTTCAAAGGTTTTTCCGAGCGGAGTGGTGAATACGGAATCCATTTTAATGGATTCATCGAATGATTCTTTCTGCGGGTTGCAGGCAAAGAGTAAGGGGAGAAAAAGGAGTAGATAGCGTCTCATAGTAGTATTTTTCAATTGATATGGCCCACGGTTTAAACCGTGGGCCACTCAAGTTTGGCTAATTTCTGGTATGAAACGCTGCTGCTAGTGTAGGATTATCTGATTTTTTGAGTGCTTGTAATTTTTTCTGGATGTTGACGAAGTCGGAGAAATTGATTTTTGAGGCGTCAGC